>JBAYWJ010000131.1:0-9553 GCA_041674125.1 Kiritimatiellia bacterium | reverse complement strand
GGCAGGGTGGGTAAAATTTGTATCTGTATACCGCCAACTACACAAATTTTTGTCCTACACCCCGCGTCGGCACGGCGGCAAAAGTTCTGTTGACAAACGGGCTGAATTGTCCAAACTCATCCGGCTATGCACATCATCCGCATCCTCGTACTGGGCGGCGCGCGCAGCGGCAAGAGCTCCTTTGCCCTCAGGCTTGCCGAAAGCTGCTGGCGCCGGCCGCTTTACGCGGCGACCGCCGAGGCGCTGGATACAGAGATGGCCGCGCGCATCGCGGCCCACCGGAAGGCGCGTTCCCGGCGCTGGGCCTGCGCGGAGGAGCCGCTGGAACTGGCCGCCCTAATCTCACGCGCGGACAGGAAGTTTCCCGGGCGCGACGTCCTGCTCGTGGACTGCCTGACCCTCTGGCTCAACAACGTCCTTTACCGGGAGGGCGCGAGGGCTTTCAGGCGGCGCAAATCGGAGCTGCTGCGGGCGGTCCGCGGCTCGCCAAAAAGCCTTGTCATGGTGAGCAACGAGGTCGGCCTGGGGCTTGTTCCGGCAACGCCGGAAGGGCGCCGGTTCCGCGACCTGGCCGGGTGGCTGAACCAGGACCTGGCGGCGGCGGCCGATGCGGTCGTGTTCGTTGCCTCCGGCCTGCCGCTGGTGTTGAAAGGCAAATTGCCCGCTCAGCATGCACAAAAGGGCCGGCAAGGCAATGCAGAATCAATTAAGTCAGGATAGTTTTTTTTATCATTCTCCGTAACTTTGTGCCTGTGTGCCTTCTGCCTTTGTGCCATGCTTTAACAGGAAATTATGAAAAATAATAAATTAATCCTTGAGCAGACGTTGGAAAAGATCAAGCCGGTGGCGCCGGACCGGATCGCCGCGGCGTACGTCCGGCTGGACAGCCTCACCAAGCCCCGGCGCAGCCTGGGATTCCTCGAGGATATCGCCGCGCGCCTTGCGGCCATTTACGGCCTTGAAAATCCGCGCGCGGGCGGGAAGCGCGTTTGTGTCTTCGCGGGCGACCACGGCGTTGTTGCGGAGGGCGTGAGCGCTTACCCGCAGGAAGTCACCGCGCTCATGGTAAAAAATTTTATCGCCGGCCGCGCCGCGATCAACGTCCTGGCCAGGCGGGCCGGGGCCGGGATTGAGATCGTTGACGCCGGCATGGCGCATGACCCGGGCGCGCTGCCGGGGCTTCTCCGCTGCAACGTGCGGCGCGGGACGGGCAATATAGCCCGCGGCCCGGCCATGGAAGTTGAGGAGGCGCTGGCCGCCATCGGCGTTGGAATAGAGCGCTCGGCCCGCGCCGCGGAGGATGGGGTCAACCTGCTGGCTACCGGAGAAATGGGCATCGGCAACACCACGCCCGCCGCGGCCCTCTACGCGGTGTGGCTGAAAGTGCCCGCGGCGGATTTGGCGGGGCCGGGAACGGGCCTTGACGCGCAGGGGGTTCAAAACAAGATCCGCGTCATCGAGCGGGCGCTGAATGCGAACCGGGCGCGCTGCGGCACGCCGCTCGAGACCCTGGCGGCCCTCGGCGGGCTTGAAATCGCCGGCATATGCGGCCTGTGCCTGGGGGCGGCCGCCCGGCACTGCGCGGTGGCGGTGGACGGCTTCATATCCTGCGCCGGGGCCCTGGCCGCGATGCGCCTCTGCCCGGCGGTGAAGGACTATCTTTTCTTCGCCCACGTCAGCGCCGAGCCCGGCCACCGTAAATTTTTTGAATGCGAAAATTTGCGCCCGCTGGTGAGCCTGGACCTGCGCCTGGGGGAAGGCACAGGCGCGGCGATTGCCATGCAGATCATGGAGGACGCCCTGGCGGTTTACAGCGAGATGGCCACTTTTGCCGAGGCGGGCATCGCGCCGGGAGCGTGAGCGAATTTTCGATTGTGGATTTTCGATTTGCGATTTTAAATTTAATCAAGCCGGAAAAACTTTTGACGGACGAAAATCCAAAATCGGCAATTGAAAATCGGAAATCGAAAATAGCGGGTTATACAATGTAAGAAGCCAAATGTCTCAAACCCCGAATATCTTTAGAAGTTTTGTTACCGCCCTTAGGACCCTGACCATCCTGCCCGTTCCGGGGCCGGAGGCCGCGCGCCCGGCGGATGCGTTTTATTTTTTTCCGCTGGTCGGCGAATTGATCGGCGCCTCCGTCCTGCTCGCGGCCTGGGTCATGACCGCCGCCATCGGCTGGACCTGGGGGGCGGCCCTGGCCGGGGTGTTCATCCTGGCGGGTTTGACGCGCGCCCTGCACCTGGACGGGCTCGGCGACACGGTAGATGCCTGCTTTGCCACGCGGTCGCGCGAAAGAAGGCTCCAGATCATGAAGGACCCGCACATCGGGGTGTTCGGCGTGGTCGCCGTCTGCCTGGCGCTCCTGGTCAAGCTTGTCTCCCTGGAGCGGCTCTGCGCGAGCGGGCAGTGGAGCATGGTCATCCTGCCGGTGGTGCTGGCGAGGATGACGATGGTGCTGGTGGCAGTGTGTCTGCCCTATGCCCGCCCCGGGGGCGGCAAGGCGGGAGGCTTTTTCGCCGCCAAGAGGCCCGCGCACCTGCTGGTTGCCGTGGCGCTGACGCTGGCGCTTTGCTACCTCCACGCGGGCAGCAACGGCCTTGCGGCGGCCGCCGGCGCGTTCGCCCTTGGGATGCTGCTGGTGCAGTGGATGAAGCATAATTTCGGGGGCGCCACCGGCGACCTGCTCGGCTTCTCCGGCGAGAGCACGGAATGCATAGCGTATTTTTTCCTGGCGCTGACGGCAACTTTTTGACTGCCATTTTCCCATGAAACATCCGCCATATCCGCTCCTGCCCGCGCTCCTGCTGTTGGCCGCGTTGCCCGTGGCAGGCGCGCCCCGGCCCGGTGAAAAGCCGGGAGCCGTCAATCCCCGGGTGGTGTCCCTGGCGCCGAACATTACGGAAATAATCTGTGCCATCGGCGCCGTAAACACTCTTGTCGGGCGCACCAGCGCCTGCGATTATCCGCGCGAGGCGCTCAAAGACATCCCGGTGGTAGGCGGCTTCGGCGCGCCCGCCCTTGAGGCCCTCGTGGCCGCCCGGCCGACAATCGTGCTGGCGGTGGACCTGGAGGATGATTCCGTTGCCGGCATGATCGGCCGTTACGGCATCGCATACCGGCGCCTGGCCTGCGCGCGCCTCGTTGACATACCCGCCGCCATCAGGCTGGTGGGGGAAATAACCGGCTGCGAGGCGCGCGCGGGGCAGGCGGCGGCCGATTTCGAAAAGCGCCTTGGCGAAATGCGCTCCGCGGCCGGAAAACTTCCGGCCGGGTCAAGGCCTTCGGTTTTCGCGGAAATCTGGTCCGACCCGATCATGACGGCCGGGTCCGCGTCTCTCGTGGACGACCTGGTCAGCCTGGCCGGCGGCAGGAACATTGCCGGCGAGGTCAACAAGGAATATTTTAACGTCTCCCCGGAGTGGGTGCTCGCGCGCGACCCGGACCTGGTCGTCTGCCTCGGCCACGCCGCGGCGGCGAAGATCGAAGCCCGGCCCGGCTGGAAGCAGCTCAGGGCGGTCCGCACGGGACGCGTGTTCACGTGTGTGGATGGCGACCTCGTCTTGCGGGCCGGGCCGCGCGTGTTGGATGGCGCGGCCGTTTTGAGCGAATTCATTTCGGGAAATAAAACAAACAAAAACGCGGCATCGGCTGAACGGCAGATAAAATGAATCCATCCATTAACAATTCCGGCGCCGCCCGCGGGCGCCGGGCGGTGTATGTCTGGCTCCTGGCCGCGCTCGCACCGGTTGTTTTTTTCCTGTGCGCTTTTGTGGGGGCCGCGCCGCTTGCCTTTGGCGAGTGGTCTACGCCTCAGGGGCAGGCGATCCTGTCCCTGCGCCTGTCGCGGATAATCTGCGGGTTCATGGCCGGGGCCGGCCTGGCGTGTTCGGGCGTCGTGCTGCAGGCGCTCTTGCGCAACCCGCTGGCTGATCCCTACGTCCTGGGGATAAGCAGCGGCGCGGCGCTCGGCGCGGCCGCGGCGATAATGGCCGGCGCCGCCGGGGTCTACCTTCTGCCGCTCTGCGCCTTTGCGGGGGCGGCAGCGGTCCTGGCGCTGGTGCTGCTGCTGGCCCGCCAGGGCGGGGTGACGAATGTTTATTCGCTCCTTTTGAGCGGGATAATCGTGGGATCTATCTGCGCCAGCATTCTCATGCTCGTCATTTCCATCGCGCCGATTGAGGGATGGCATGGCATAACCTGGTGGATGCTCGGCAACCTCCAGGTCACCTCCCTGGCGCTGCTCGCCTTTGCCTCGGCGCTGATAACCGCCGGCTTTGCCGGCATCTGGCTCATGGCGCGCAAGCTGAACGCGCTTACCCTCGGCCGCGAAATGGCCCATTACCTCGGCGTGCGCAGCGGCCCGGCCATACTCTGGGCGGTCGTTCTGGCGACCATATCCACGGCCGCGGCGGTGGCCATGACGGGCCTGATCGGGTTTGTGGGGCTGATCATACCGCACCTGGCGCGCCTGGTCTTCGGGCCCGACCACCGCGTGCTCGTGCCGGCCTCCGCCCTGGCCGGCGGTTTGTTCCTGGTAATTTGCGACACCTTCGCCAGGACAATCATGGCTCCGGTTGAAATACCGGTGGGCGTTATAACGGCCCTCATCGGCGGGCCGTTTTTCCTGTTCCTGCTGCGGCGCCGTCCGGGGGGGTGGTTTTCATGAACAGCGCTTTTGAATTCCACGGCGTGCGTGCCGGCTACAGGGAAAGGCCGGTGCTCGAGGATATCAGCCTGAAGGCCGGCGCGGGAGAGATGCTGGCGCTGCTGGGCCCGAACGGCGCGGGCAAGTCAACCTTGTTCAGGGTTTTGAGCGGGCTCATCAGGCCCGTGGCGGGCAGGGTCATGCTGTGCGGCGCCGAGGTGCAGCGGCTGGGCGCAGCGCGCCGCGCGCGCCTACTGGCGGTCGTGCCGCAGGAGCTCAAAATGCCGCCGGCCTTCACCGTCGGCGAAATGGTGGCGATGGGCCGGGTGACGCTCCTCTCGCCCTGGCAGCGGCCCTCGGAAGAGGACTGCAAGGTGATCGAGCGCGCCCTTGTATATGCCGATGTAAACGAACTGTGCGACCGCCCGTTCGACCTGCTCAGCGGCGGCGAAAAGCAGAGGGTTTTGATCGCCATGGCCCTGGCGCAGGAGCCGCAAGTCATCCTGATGGATGAGCCGACCACGCACCTCGATCCCAACCATTCCCTAGAAATCATGCAGATCGTCGAAAGGCTCAACCGCGAGCGCGGCCTGACCGTCTTCATGATCAGCCATGACCTCAACCTGGCCGCGGAATTCTGCCGGCGCCTGGTGCTGCTCGACCACGGACGCATTGCGGCCGACGGAACCCCCTCCGAGGTCCTGCGCGAGGAAACCCTGCACAAAGTTTACCACTGCCAGATGCGCGTCCAGTCCGATCCCGGCACCGGCCTGCCGTTCGTCCGGCCCGATGCGCGCCATGCCGCCGGCTTGCCCGGCGCGGGCGGCGCGGAGAGCGGCCGGGCCATCCACGTGATTGCCGGTGGAGGCAGCGGGGCCGAGGTCCTGCGCCGCCTGGCCTTCAACAATTACGCCGGTGTCACCTGCGGGGTGCTCAACGAGCGCGACACCGATGCCCAGGTCTGCGAGGCGCTCGGCATCCGGGCCGCGCTTGAAAAGCCGTTTTCGCCGGTCGGCCACCAGGCTTTCCGGAAAGCGGAGGAAATGGCCGCCATGGCCAAAACGGTCATAGTGTGCGAGGTGCCCTTCGGGCCCGGCAACGTGATAAATTTAAAGCTTGCCGAGGATGCCCTGAAGCGCGGCGCCAGGGTTCTGGTCAACAACGCCAACCTCCAGGCGCGCGACTACAGCGCGGACCAGCAGGCCGTGATCAGGATCATGGAAATGATCGAACAGGGCGCCGAGGCCTGGAACAGCCTCCACGACATGATGCGTTTAATTGCGCGCTAAGGCAGGTGAAGTTTCTCGGGATACGACATGCGGGCAAGCGCCGCGATGCCCCGGCCTCCCGGAGAGCCGGGACATCACGGCATGATCGGAAAAGATGCCTTCATTTTATGAAGGCCTACAAAGGATGAATTATGACCTGCAAAAATTTGGTTGCGGCTAAAGGCTGCCCTGGAAAAGCCTTATTTGCTCATGCTGCGCACCTTGCGCCCGAGCTCGGCCAGGATGTCCGAGCAGTCGGTCGGGGGGAGGACAACTTCTATCACGGCGCACTTGTCCGGGGCCGCCAGCGCCGCGGCAACCGCCTTTTCGAGTTCATCTTCGGTCTGCACGCGGAAGGCGGGCCCGTCGCCGCCGAAGACTCCTGCGAGCCTGGAATACTCCCAGTTCTGGATGTCGTTGTAGGGGCCGTCGTGGATCATCCTTTCAATCACGTAGCCTTGGTTGTTGAGGATGAATATTACGGGATTGCATTTTTTCCTGACGATGGTTGAAAGCTCCTGGGCCGTCATCTGGAAGGCGCCGTCGCCGATGATGTCTATGACGCGCCTCTCCGGCCTGGCCAGGGAGACCCCGAGCGTTGCCGGCAGGCTGTAGCCGATGGAAAGGTAGTAGGCCTGCGCGATGAAGTTATCGGCTTCCTCGATGTAGAGGTCCACGGCGGCGCAGATGGCGTCGCCGGTGTCGCAGACGAGGATTTTCTGGTCGTCGAGCAGGTTGTTGATCCTTTCAAAAAGCCGCTTGATGGTGATTTGCTTCCCGGCCTGGGCCTTGTAATCGCGCCTTGGCAGGATGTGGGTGTTGGGGTGCGAGCTCAGGATTGACCGCTCCTTGAGGAGGGGCAGGAGCGTTTCCAGGAATTCGACCAGCCGCACATTTTCAAAGGAATGATGCCGGATATGCACGCTTCCGGCCTGGGCGCTGATGAGGCGGTCCGGGGCCAGCTTCGAGGTGAACATTCCCAGGTTGAAATCGTTCATCATCACCCCCAGGCTCAGGACGCAATCCGAGGATTCAATCTGCTCGCGGACGCTCCGGCGGCTGAAGGCGCCCTGGTAGAGCCCGATGAACTGGGGGTGGAGCTCGGGCAGGACCGACTTGCTGCTGATGGTCGTGGCGTAGGGGAGTTCCACGCTTTCGATAAGTTGCAGCGCCTTGGCGCCCAGCTGGTGGCGCAGGATTTCAATCCCGGCTATGACCACCGGGTTTTTGGCCGCATTGATCATGCCGGCCGCTTCGGATGCGGCCTCGGAAACGGCTGCGGCATCCGGGCTAGCCGCTGGCTTGGGTTCCCGGGCGGAAGGAGCGGCGCACGGCATGTCGACGGCGTCTACCGGGATTTCAAAATAAACCGGCATCCTGCGCTCGAGGCAGGTGCGCATGACCCGGGCGATGTCGGCGGCGGCGGTGGCGGGGTTGTCGAGCACGGCGGAATCGGCCGTGATTTTTTTGAAAATGTCCGACTGGATGTTGTAACCCCCGGCCAGGTGGTGCACGAGCGCATTGGAGCTCTTCTGGCGGGAGTGGGGGGCGCCGCTGATGAGCACCATCGGCACCTGCTCGGCGCAGGCGCCGGCCACGGCGTTGCTTATGCTGAACCCGCCCACGCCGTAGGTGACGATCGCCGCTCCCGCGCCGTTGGCGCGCGCGTAGCCGTCGGCGGCGTAGCCGGCGTTGAGCTCGTTGCAGGTCCCGACGAGTTCCAGGCCGCCTTCAAGCACCCGGTCCATGAAATCCAGGACGTAATCGCCCGGCACGCCGAAGACGTGTTTAATGCCGGCTTCCTTCAGCCCCGCGATCAGGCATTGCGCTATGGTGAGGGTTTGGTTCATCCGGATTGCATCATAATGTTAAGCGCAGGACTTGTCAAAATCTGTTATTGCCGGAAAAATTTATCAAAACATCAGGCAGAATACCCTGTGGCTTGCCACAGGGTTCTTCACTTTAAAAATGGCACCATCAGGGCATGAAATCTTTTCATGCTGTAGCGCCGAACTATCCTGTTCGGCGATGATTGACGATTCCATCCGGGCAAACCGGCACCGCGCCACGCTTGAGGACGTGGCGCGCTACAGTGAAGCTCCCCGCGGTCCCGACTCGAAGAGGTCGGGACGGGGCAACCTGCTCCGCCGGAGTAGCCTTGGCTACGCAGGTCGAGTCTTTGCGGAACCCTGCGACTTGTCCTCAGAAGCTAGCCGAGCGAAGGAGGAAGCCACGGAAGCCATTCATCCCTGTGGCAACCTACTTCGCCCAAGGGGCTACGAAGGTCAAGAGCCACAGGGCTTTCTGGCGAAGAAGGGTCAACCCGCCCGTGGTGCCCGCTGCAATTAATTCATTGACAGACCGCGATTATTTTTTAACATGCTCCCCATGCCAGAAACAGCAAGAACCCCGCTTTACGACGAACACGTCCGGCTCGGGGCGCGCATGGTGCCTTTTGCCGGCTGGGAAATGCCGCTGCTTTACCGCGGCATTATTCCCGAGCATGTCCATACCCGCACAAAGGTTTCAGTTTTCGACATCTGCCACATGGGCGAATTCGATCTTTCCGGCCCCGACGCCGAGGCCGACCTGGAGCGGCTGCTGACGCAGTCCGTCAGGGCCATCGCACCGGGCGCCTGCGCCTACGGCTACCTGCTCGACGATTCGGGCGGCGTGCTCGACGACCTGATCTGTTACCGTTTTAGTTCGGATAAATTCTGGCTCGTGGTCAACGCCTCGACCGCCCCGGGCGATGCCGCCTGGATCAGGAGCCATCTGTCGCCCGGCACGGTTTTCAAGGATATTTCCGCCGGCACCGCCAAGCTGGATATCCAGGGGCCGCAGGCGCGCGCGGCCGTTGAGGAGGCGCTCGGATTACGCCTGCCGGACCTTGCGTATTTTCATTTCCAGCCGCTCGCCATCAGCGGGGTGGAATGCATCCTGAGCCGCACCGGCTACACCGGCGAGTTCGGCTACGAGCTTTACCTGCCCTCCGCCAAAGTGCAGGAGTATTGGCGCAAGCTCCTGGCACCGGGCAAAATCCTGCCCGCCGGCCTGGGCGCGCGCGACACGCTGCGCGTTGAAATGGGCTTTTCCCTCTATGGCCACGAGTTAAGCCGCGCCATGACCCCGGCCGGGGCGGCGCGCGGGAAAAAATTTATTGACCTGGAAAAATCATTCATCGGCAAGGAAGCCGTGTTGAAGGTGCTCGGGGATGAAAACGCAATGGAGCTGGCCGGCTTCAGGCTCGAGGGGCGCATGGCGGCCCGGCCGGAAGACGCCATTTACGAGGGCCCCGGCAGCGCGCGCAAAGTGGGCGCCGTCACGAGCGGCCTCTTCGCGCCGAGCCTGAACGTGGCCGTGGCCCTGGGCTACGTCGGGCGCCCGTTTGCGGCCCCGGGCCGGAAGCTTTGCGTGAAATCGCGCGGCAAAGACCTTGCGCTCGAGGTCGTTAAGCTGCCGTTTTATAAAGATGGGACGGCACGAGGGAAGAATAGCGGATAGAGAAGAGTAGCGGATAGAGAAGAATAGCGGATAGAGAAGAATAGCGGATAGAGAAGAATAGCGGATAGAGAAGAATAGCGGATAGAGAAGAATAGCGGATAGAGAAGAATAGCGGATAGAGAAGAATAGC
>JBAYWJ010000130.1:0-9565 GCA_041674125.1 Kiritimatiellia bacterium | reverse complement strand
GAAAACTTGAATAACATGATTGCGATCATCCTTAAGAATCCCAAAATTATTGTACGGATTATTGATATCGCTGATTAATGCCGGAAGCTCATCATATTCAAAATCGTAAACAGGCGGAAAAGACCTGGAGCTGTCAAAGCGAAAGCAAAAATGTTTGGGGAGCGAACAATTCGTCATTTTTCCGTCCAGTATAGAACATGTCTCCAATTCAGTATGTGCCAGCATGTCATCTATTACCGGATTAGGATCGCTGTGTTTTCCTATTATGTGAATAGCTATCGTGAGGCCCGTATTCTTGTCTTTTACCTGTTCCTGATAGAAAGTGCCGCCATCTTTAGAACACAAACGCCGCAGCGGTTTAAATAAATCTTCATAATTCTCCGAAAAGGGTTTTAAGGCTGGATGAAGCTGCCCTTGCATCAAGGAAGCAAACACGTCGTTGGGTTTCCCCTTCTCGTCGTTCTCCGCCCACTTCCAAATGTAATAATCAAAATCAATCAGTTTTGAATTATGGCGTTTCACCTGAGGCATTCTCACTTATATAAACACTTTCAAATTATTATTTTGTCTTAATCACAGTTGTCCGTACAACTTATATGCAGTTACTTTACACCTTTATTTCTACGCTTACTACAGCCCTTTACAGGAACTATGATTTTCTCATCAAAAGCTTTTTTAAATATTTTATATGCCTTCTCCTTTTGATCCTCAGGAAGGTTTCTAAATCTATTTAAGACTTCTTTTTCTTTTTCTGTTAATGGCAATTCATTCACTGTGCCTCCTGCACGAATATTATCCTTGTTGCCCGTACTCCCGCCGGCGCTCTCCGGCGATACCGGGCAGAAAGATCTGGCCGTTGCTTTCAGTCAAGCAGGATTCCAGCCCCGGGGCTTTATTCCCACGGCGCGCGGGCGCAGGGTCTTTCAAGGCAATCACCCCGTAATCAAGAAGAATCTGGAGCATCGCCTCTACCCATCCTTCAATCCAAGTCATTACAGTATTGCTCATAGATGAACCCTTTCCAACTGTTTACGCGAAAAATACTGCCACAGGGGGTGGGACAGATAGTGTCCTGGTAAAAATATTTTTTAGGTTATCAGGATCAGACCTAGAAACTAGAATTTATACCAAAAGGATGTTCAATGCGACGGAAAGGGGAGCGACAAGAGAGGGAAGACTGGATTCCCGTTTACACGGGAATGACAGAGAAGTTAAGAACCTGGATTCCCGATTCCGCAGACAAATCGGGAATGACAAGCATGCGGAACAGGAGTGCCGTTCTTGCGAACGGCTGCTACAACACGGACAGGACCGTTTGCACGGGAAGGATGGTCAAGCGGAAACTGGATTCCCGCTTCCGCGGGAATGACAGAGAAGTTAAGAACCTGGATTCCCATTTTCATGGGAATGACAGGGGAAAAAGGGACGCGTCTCAATATATAATAAATTAATCATGGCAGGATCCCCAAGGGCGCGCCTGATTTTCAATCTTTGCAACTGCTCGGCCCGGTCAAAACGTGACGGCTGCACAAGGCTGTGCGGCCCTACCCCGTCCCGACTCTCCAGGGGCCGGGACCACCCTCTCCCGCGGAATGGATCACGGGGGGCAGATTTATTTTTTTTACAGAAGGTCGCTAAGGGAACGAAGTTAAGCGGGCTCATCATAATCAGAATATGATCTTGACCGTGGTTGGCGAACAGAGTTAAATTCATTCATATCATTGCAGTATTATTTTCTGTAAATTAAGCACCTATATTCTTCGGAAACACGCTGGCCAGAAGGACCTGGCATGACACAATCAACTATTGCGATTCGTTCTCCCCGCGATGTCATCCGCCGCGTGCGCGGCCAGGCTGTTATCCTTGATTCCGATCTGGCCGCCTTGTATGGCGTCACCACCAAGCGGCTGAATGAGCAAGTCCGCCGAAACAAGGAACGCTTCCCCGAAAATTTCATGTTCCAGTTAACCGCTTCAGAATGGGATTCTTTAAGGTCGCAATTTGCGACCGCATTCACCGTATCGATGCGGTCGCAAATTGCGACCGCATCAAAAAGAAACATCCGGTACAGGTCCTATGCGTTCACCGAGCACGGCGCGATTATGGCGGCCACGATCCTGAACAGCCGGCAAGCCATTCAGATGAGCATTATCGTTGTGACCGCTTTTGTGCGTTTGCGCCGGATGGCGCTTTCGGTCGAGGGCCTGGCCCGCAAAGTTCTTGAGATCGAAAAGAAGTATGACCGGCAGTTCAAGGTTGTATTCGACGCTGTCCGCCAGCTCATGAGTCCGCCGGAACCGCCCCGCAAACGCATCGGCTTCAATGCCGGCTAAATCCAGGAATAAGCAATCATTATGAGCAATGAAACGCCAGCGCCGGAAGCAAACCTCCAGCCGGCGGAAAAGCGCACGCCGTTCAATGAAGTTTCGGTGTTGTTCCCGCTCCTTTCCATTTACACCGCCGGATACATGGGGCTGATGGCAGCCGATTTCCTGCTCAAGCACTCCCTTTCCCTGCCCGAGGGGCTTTTGCCGGTTTACATCGCGCTCCTGGGCGCCTACGCCGCCGACAAGGAGATCCGGCGCTGGCTGGGGAACCCGGAGCCGCCGCGCAAGGGCTCGCTCTTCGTCTATCTCTGGATACTCTTCGCCCTCCTGGCCTTCACGCTCTGCAGCTTCCGGCCCGATTATCCCCTGCCCGACAAGCTCGTCACGGTCTGCCTGCAGGTGCTGGGGATCTTCTTCGGCTCCAAGACCTCGAAATACGTCTGCGAAAGGCGCTCAGAGCCGGACGAGGCCGATCCCGGAAGGGAAAAAATTGTCCTGGACCTGATTGCATCAAATGGACAGGCTTCGAGGCGGGATGTGGTGGAAAAGCTGAATGTTTCCGAAAGAACCGCCTCCCGGCTCCTGCAGAGCATGGAGACTAATGGCCTGATCCTACACAAGGGCGAAGGGCGCGGAATTTATTATATCCTGCCGTAAAATCGCGCCATAGCGGGTCATTGCGCGCCAAATCGAGCCACGGGAACCTGTAAAACGCGCCATTGCGTGCCAACGCGCGTCATTGCGTGCCATCCCCCTACGTCCCGGCATAAGATGCAGGTAACTTCCTCCGTCGCCCTGAAGTAAAGCGAAGCGCATACTACAGGGCTACGGAGGACAAGCCTCAGGGCAGGCTCCGAATTAAAGCACGGAGAGTTTGTCAAATTTAGTGTCAGCAATATGCTACCTCAAAATTTGACAAACCGGTTCTTTTCTAGAGAAGGATTGGAGGCTCCTGCATGTCTCCAAGGCAAAGACATTGCTTGAATCCGGACCGGTTTTATGTTCCCCGGGACGAATTCAAGCAAGCTCATCTTCTCTTTGTGCCTCTCCGTCTCCCTGCTCATTCTAACCTCCGTGGTAATTCTGTTCCGTTATTTCAATATATTTCAGCAGGATGATTAAGATAACCACCCACCGACGTCCGCCTTGGGCGTAACTTCCTCCTTCGCCCTATAGTTTCATGCCTCAGGCAGATCCGCCGTCGGCGGAAAGCGAAGCGCATACTACAGGGCTATGGAGGACATCCGCCTACGCTATGAAGCTTCGGCGCGACACAGGAGTGGAAGACGGAGGACGGGAGCAGGGCATGCAGAAGGCATGCAGAAGCGGGGTTGACATGCCGTATGGTTTTCGGGCACGATACCGGTGTTTCGCATGAAAACAAAAAACATCTATATTATCGCTGGCCCCAATGGATCCGGGAAGACAACATTTGCCAGGGAATTTCTGCCCGGTTACGTGATGTGCCCTCATTTCGTTAACGCGGACCTTATCGCCCAGGGGTTATCGCCCTTCTCCCCGCAGATCGCCGCGATGAAAGCCGGGCGATTGGTCCTTGAACAGTTGCATGACATGGCAAATAAACAATCTGATTTTGCCTTTGAAACAACGTTTTCCGGCAAGACCCACCTTAATTTCCTGAAAGAGATGAAACGCAGGAATTACCGGATCCATCTGTTTTTCCTGTGGATTCCCAGCGATAAATTAGCTCTCCAGCGCATCAAGGACCGGGTAGCCGAAGGCGGGCACAATGTCCCGGCGGATGATGTGAGACGGCGATTTTCCCGAAGCATTAAAAATTTCTTCACATTATACCGGCCGCTTTCGGATTCATGGATGCTATTTGACAATTCGGGCCCTGCTCCAAGGCTGATTGCCGAAGAGAAAGAAAGCAGGGAAAATGTCGTTGACAAATGCCTGTTCGCGAGAATCATGAAGAATGGGGAGCAGATGTAATGAAAAAGAGACTCACCTTGCACGACAAGGCATTCCTGGCGCTGAAAAAAGCGGTGCGCGGCGTGGTGAAGCGTCACCGGGAATCCGGCCGGCCGCTCGCCGTCTGGAAGGACGGGAAGGTTGTCCGGCTGCCGGCCGATCAGATTTGAACCATGCCCGGGCCATCAGGGCCAGACCTGAATAGCCGATGTGAAGCCGGTGTTAAAGATAGCCGACATAAAGTCGGCTCTACTACTGGATTCCCATTTTCATGGGAATGACAATGGACGTGCCGTTCTATCGAACGGCCGCTACAACACGGACAGGACCGTTTGCAAAAGAAAGCTGAAGAAACTGGATTCCCGTTTACACGGGAATGACAGACATTAGGGAGTGAATGACAGGATCACTCCTTGTCATTCCCGGGACACACGTCGCGGGTGGAACCGGGAATCCAGCCTTTCTGATTTTCCGGATTCCCGATTTAGTTCCCGCCTGAAGCGGGTCTGCCTACGGCACGATACCCCGTGCTTTTCCTCCTCGGGCGGATCCGCCTGTGGCGGAGACACGGGGCAGACGGATCAGGAATGACAAGCATGCGGAACAGGAGTGCCGTTCTTGCGAACGGCCGCTACAACATGAGGGAAACTAAAGAAAAAACCTGGATTCCCGCTTTCGCGGGAATGACAGGCACGGGGCGGGAAGGACGAGGAGGCGGGTGATTTTTTTTGCCTTGAAGGGCAAGGATTTCTTGTTTAATTTCCATCCATTACCGGACCGGACAAATATCGCAATTATTGCGCCGCGCTTGACCAATGCCAGACCAAAACCATACGGCCGCCGCAAACTTCATCAGGCCGGACGGCCGCCTGAAGCGGGTGCACCTGCTCGGCATTTGCGGCGTGGGCATGGCCGGCCTGGCGTATCTCCTCAAGCAAAGGGGATTTTGCGTTTCCGGCTGCGACAGCTCCCCCAGCCCGCTC
The DNA here is from genome assembly GCA_041674125.1 of Kiritimatiellia bacterium. Lineage (GTDB taxonomy): Bacteria > Verrucomicrobiota > Kiritimatiellia > JAAZAB01 > JAAZAB01 > JAQUQV01. The sequence continues at coordinate 4,320 of JBAYWJ010000130.1, read as the reverse complement.
GCCGCCTGGCTGAAACAACGCGGGATGCCCGTATTCACGGGCCATAATCCCGAACACATCGCCCAAGCCGACTGGCTGATCCGCAGCAGCGCAGTGCCGGACACGGAGCCGGAGCTGGAGGCGGCGCGCCGGGCCGGCAAGCAGATATTCCGGCGCGGGTGCGTCCTGGCTGCAATCTCCGCGGAGCATGAATCTATCTGCGTATGCGGCGCCCACGGCAAGACCACCACGGCGGCCATGATGGCGCAGGTGCTCCGGAAAGCCGGGCGCAAGCCGGCCTATGCCATCGGGGGCGAGGCGGCGGCGCTGGGGGGCGTGGCCGGGGGCGGAACGGGGCCCCTGGCGGTCCTGGAAGCGGACGAGAGCGACGGCACGCTCGCCATTTACCGCCCATCTATCCTGGTGGTAACCAACATCGAGTTCGACCACGCCGAGCATTTCGGCAGCCTGGCGGATCTCATGAAATGCTACGCCCGGGCCGCGGCCCGGACCAGGCGCAAAATCGTTTACTGCTTCGACGATCCGCTATCCCGCAGCATGTTCCGGCGCCGGCCCGACGCCTTCTCATTCGGGTTCCTGCCCGGCGCCGACCTGCGCATCACGGGCTTAAAGGAAGGCCCCGCCGGCCTGGCCTGCCGCTTCGCATACGGCGGAGGCGCCCGGGCACAGATCCGGCTGACGGTGCCGGGGCGGCACAACGCGCTCAACGCGGCGGCGGTTTTTGCTGCGGGGCTCGAGCTGGGCCTTGCCCCGCAAATCATCAGCCGCGCCCTGGCCGGATTCCGGCCGGTGGCGCGCCGGTTTGAGAAGGCGGTTGACCGGCGGGACCTGCTGGTCATTTCAGATTACGCCCACCACCCCACGGAAATCGCGGCCCTGATCCGGGCCGCCCGGACCCTTAAGCGCAAGCGCTGGCTGGCAATGTTCCAGCCGCACCGCTACAGCCGCACAAAAGCCCTGGGCAAACTTTTCCCGCCGGCCTTTGCGGGCGTGGACGAGTTAATTCTCTGCCCGGTCTACGAGGCATCCGAAAAAATCATTCCCGGCGGCACAACATGGGACCTTTACGAAAAATTCAGAAAGCATTTTAGCCTCCGGACCTTATGCGCCCGCTCCCCGGACCAGGCCTGGGACTACCTGAAAACCGCCGCCCGGCCCGGCGACGGCATTTTGCTGATCGGCGCCGGGAGCATCGGCAAAATAGCGGCCCGGGCAAGGAAGGAATGCGCCCGGGCGCGCGGCGGCGCCTGCAGCCCGGTGAACAAATGGCGCGCCGGGCTGGCAAAGCTCGGGCTGAAAAAAAGCCTGGTGAAATTCAACGAGCCGCTGGGTTTAAAAACAACCTTGCGGACCGGGGGCGCGGCTGATATCTATATCGAGGCGGGCGACGAGACGGAGCTGGCGCGGATTTTGAAATGGGCCCGCCGAAACCGCGTGCCGGTCAAGCTGCTCGGCTCAGGCAGCAACGCGCTGGCCAGCGACCTCGGTGTGCGCGGCATAGTGCTAAGGCTGAAAGGCGGCGCCTGGGGCAAAATCACGCCGGGCAGGAACGGCCTGGTAACGGCCGGGTCCGGTGCGAGCCTGGCGGCCTTTGTGGCGCAGGCGGCGGAGCGGAACCTGGCCGGGGCGGAATTTCTGGCGGGCATACCGGGCACGATCGGCGGGGCGGCGCGCATGAACGCCGGGGCCTGGGGCAAGGAATTTTCGGACCTTGTGCGCTGGATCAGGGTCATGGAGCCCGAGGGCCGCGCCCGGCGCCTCGGGAAATCAGCGCTGGGCTTTGCCTACCGCGCCTGCGAGGGCCTCAAGAACCGGATTGCGCTCGAGGCGGGCCTGGCATTGCAAAGGGGCGACGGGGCGCGAATCAGGAGCGAAATCGCCGCGAACCTGGAGCGCAGGCGGTGGATGAGCGCCTTGAGGTCGGCCGGGTCGTTCTTCAAGAACCCGCCCGGGGACCACGCCGGGCGGCTGATAGAAGAGGCCGGGCTGAAGGGGCGGCGGATCGGCGTGGCGAGGATTGCGAAGGAGCATGCAAACGTGATTACCGCGGGCCAGGGCGCCAGCGCCTCCGACGTGCTGGCCCTGGCGGAAATGGCGCGGGGCGCGGTGAAAATGAAATTCGGCGTGGACTTGGAAAACGAGGTGGAATACCTGGAGTGATGAGGGAAGGATGCCGCAAGCCCGAAGACTGGATCCCCTGGCCGAGCTCCCTGGCCGACGCTCGGGCAGGCGGGCAGGCCCGATTCCGCGGACGGATCGGGAATGACAAAGCATGCGGAACAGGAGTGCCGTTCTTGCGAACGGCCGCTACAAAAGGAACTGGAAAATAGAATCTAGCAGGACGGCGGGGCAAGGCTGTCCCGCCCTACCTTTGTTGATCGCAGGACGGCGGGGCAAGGCTGTCCCGCCCTACCCTTGTCGATCGCGGGGAGGAGGGCGGGAATGACAGAGAGCATTATTGGCAGAGAAAGATACGAATAAAAAGACAAAGACATGAACAGAAGATTCAAGCACGTGGCGGTTTTAATGGGCGGCATATCGAGGGAGCGCGAGGTATCGCTGCGCTCGGGCGCTTCCGTGGCGGGGGCCTTGCGCGAAGCCGGCTACCAGGTGGACGAGGTTGACATCAACGGGCACGACTTCAAGATCCCGGAGGGCGTGGAAGCGGCCTTCATCGCGCTGCACGGCGACTTCGGCGAAGACGGCCAGATCCAGCGGATACTGGAACAGAAGCACGTGCCCTACACCGGCTCGGACCCGCAGTCCAGCTGGATATCATTTTCCAAGAATTTGACAAAGGACATCCTGGTGCGCCACAACATCACGACGCCGGCTTTCGAAATCCTGCACCGGGGCCAGAAGCGGACGCTGCCTTTGCCGGTTGTGGTAAAGCCCACGCGGCAGGGATCGAGCTTCGGGGTGCACCTGGTGCGGCACGAGGAAGACTGGCGCGCGGCGCTGGAGGAATCCCTATCCTACAACAACGAAGTCCTGGCGGAGGAACACATTCCCGGCCGCGAGCTGACGGTGGGCCTGGTGGGCAACGAGGTGCTGCCGGTGATCGAGATCAGGGCGCCGGAGGGCAACTACGACTTCCGCGCCAAATACACCAGGGGCGTCACCGAGTACATAGTGCCCGCGGAGCTGGAAAGCGCGCAGGCCGCCGAGTGCCGCAAACTGGCCATGGACACCTTCCGCGCGCTCCAGTGCCGCGGCCTGGGGCGGGTGGACCTGCGCATGTCACCGGAGGGGCGCATATACGTGCTGGAGCTCAACACCATCCCGGGCTTCACTGAAACCAGCCTCCTGCCGAAGGCAGCCAAGGCGGCCGGATACAGCTTTGCCGGATTGTGTGAAAAGATTATGGAAATGGCGATGATATGAGCAAGCCGGGTTTAGATCATTCCGTTAAGATATGACACATGTTTGCGGGGAACATTTTCAATGCAATATAAAATTCGAAGCACGAAAACCGAAATTCGAAACAAGTTCGAATGACTAAAATTAAAAACAGGCATTTTTAGAAATTGAAACATTTTAATTTGTTCTCGTGCTTCGTAGCGAAAGCTTAACTTCGCAGAGTAGCATCGAATTTCGACATTAGGATTTCGAGTTTAGTTGCGGCCATAGGCCGCCTTAGGATAAAAAAATGCGCATAAAAATGCCCGCCCATTACTACCAGCAGTTTGACGCCGACTACACCCGGGCTGTTCCCGCCGAGGGGTACGGCGGGTGGAAGAAGGCCGCGATCGAGATAGACAGCCGGAGGACCGCGCTGGTCATAATGCACGCCTGGGACTGCGGCACGTACAAAAAATACCCGGGCTGGTGGCGGAGCGTGGAATTCATACCGCGCGCCCAGAAAATCTGCCGGGAGGTTTTCCCGCCGCTGCTGAAGGCCGCGCGGGCCTCTTCCCTGCCCTTGATCCACGTCGCCAGCGGGAGCCACTACTGCAAAAACCACCCGGGCTACAAGAAAACCCTGGCGCTGAAAATAGACGAGCCCGCGCCGCCCGGGACAATCGCGCCGGACCCGACATATAAAAAAATGCGCCGGTTCATGGCCGACCGCTGCGTCATCGGCCGGAGGAACCGGCCGGACGTCCACCGCGGGTTTGTAAACATCGACTTTGCCCCCGAGGCCAGGCCGCTGGACCACGAATACATCGCGACGAACGCCCCGCAGCTTTTTGCCGTATGCCGGAAGCTGGGGCTCAACCACCTTATTTACGCGGGGTTTGCCATCAACTGGTGCCTGCTGCTGGCCCCGGGCGGCATGCGCGACATGGCCAGGCACGGCCTGATCTGCTCGGCGGTGCG
>JBAYWJ010000129.1:0-9601 GCA_041674125.1 Kiritimatiellia bacterium | reverse complement strand
CGCGCTTCCGGCCGTATGGGAGGGAGATTTTCATAAGATATTAGTCAGAAGTCAGTAGTCAGGAGCCAGAATAAATAATAATACATTGAAATAAAAATTTGTCCATTGAAGGGCATGTTGCCAGTCTTTGTTTTTTTCCGAATACTGACTACTGAATTCTGACTCCTGACTTCTATTCATACTCAACCACATCCCCCCTGTTCAGGAGGAACTCCGGGTCAAGAACCGCCTTGCACTGCCGGACCTGCTCAACCGCCTCCGGGCCGTAGCAGCGCAAAAAGTCCCGGCGCTTGCGCTTGCCCGTGCCGTGCTCTCCGGAATACACACCGCCCAGGCGCGCGGATTCGGCAACTATCAGGTCGTATACTTCGGCCGCCCTGGAGAGCTTTTCCTTTTCGGGCAGGATGGTGAAATGAAGGTGGCAGTCGCCGAAATGGCCGAACGAAAGATATTCCAGCCCTTCCGACATGATGGTCTTGTGGGTGAAAGCAAGGAACGCCCGGAATTTTTCCGGCGGCACGACCGTGTCGGTCATGATGGTAAAAGTGCCGCGGTGCTGGACCACCTCCAGGGCGTTGGCCGGCAGGGAGTGCCGCGCCTCCATGAAGGTCTTGCGGTCGCGGTCGTTATCAAGCATGATGACGGCATTCTCGTCTATCCCGCAATCGGCGGCGGCAAAATGCTCCAGCCAGGCCATGGCGGCATCCTCGGCATTTATTTCCGCGAGCTGCTCCTGGATGTAAATACCCACCCCGTTGCCGCCGCGGAATAGCAGGTTTTCATGCGCCATGTACTTCCGGCAATTTACGCCGAAATATTCCAGAGCCGACAGCTTTCCCAGTCCGCCCGGAAGGTTCTGCCGCAGGTAATCCAGGAATTTGACCGCGTTGTCCTCCGCCGGCAGCGAGAAAAACAAATCGAGGCAGCCCGCCGGGCACTGCGCCAGGCGCAGCTCGCAGGACGCAACGGAACCGAAAATGCCCTCGCTGCCGATCACCAGGTCCACGAAATCCATCATGCCGTCGGGCGCAGAATAAGGGCCGCTGGCGTTCTTGATCGCCGGCCGCGGGTAGCGCGGCACCGGGAGCTTCTTCTGCCCGTCGCATGAATCAATTATAAAAAAGCCGTTTTCAGAAACATATTCGCCGCGTCGCGCGGAAACCTTCATGCCGTCCGGAAGAATTACATCCAGCGCCTCAACCCAGTGCCGGGTCGCGCCCACCTCGCCGGGCGTGAACCCGGAAGCGTTGCAGGCGATGGCCCCGCCCACGGAGGCGTCGGCGCGGCTGGTGGGATCGACCGGATAATGCAGTTTGAGACCGGATTGGTCCAGGGCGGCGCGGCGCATGTCTTCCAGTATGATGCCGGCCGGCGCGGTCAATACCCGGCGCTCAGGGTCAACTTTCACCGGCGGGGAAAGCATTTTGACCGTGGACACGATCACCCCGGATTCCGGCGTGGCACTGCCGGTCAGGGCCGAGCGGCCGCCGGACACCGTGAACGGAATGCCGCAGCAGAAGCACAGGCGGAATATGGCCGCCAGCTCGCGCTCCGACTGCGGCCGGCAGAGGGCTTCGGCCTTTCCCGGCAGGTTGGAGCTGTCGTGCTCAAACCCGGCCACTATGTCCCGGTCGGTGACAAGCTCGCAGCCAAACGCATCCCGGAAAAATTTTGCCAGGCCCGGCCAGGACACGGACTTGCGGAAGCCGGCGGCGAATGCCGCGATTTTCGCGCATTCCACTTCCGTAAGGATATTTTCGCACCGGATATTGCTTGCAGGCATGGTTAATTACACCGCATTATCTTTTCCGTCGAAATTGACCTGAAAACCACTGCCAAGTCAAGCAATCATTAAGGGCGGAGACGGGTGCAAATATGATTAAAAATAAGCTTGCTATCCGCACGGTTTTACTAAAATGCACCAAAACCCAAACCGGCCCCAGCTGCAGCCACAACCATCAGGAACATAACATATGCCCAGAAGGAATGATATCCGCAAGGTTCTGATCATCGGCTCCGGGCCCATCATAATCGGCCAGGCGTGCGAATTCGACTACTCCGGAACCCAGGCCTGCAAGGCCCTGCGCAAGGAAGGCTACGAGATCGTGCTCGTGAACTCGAACCCGGCCACGATCATGACCGACCCGGCCATGGCCGACCGCACCTACATCGAGCCCCTCACCGTTGACAGCCTTGAAAAAATCATCGCCCGCGAGCGCCCGGACGCGCTCCTGCCCAACCTTGGCGGCCAGACCGGGCTCAACCTCTCATCCGAGCTGCACAAGAGCGGCGTGCTTTCCAAATATAACGTGAAAATCATCGGGGTGCAGGCGGACGCCATCGAGCGCGGCGAAGACCGCCTGGCCTTCAAGGAAACCATGAAAAAGCTGGGCATCGCCCTGCCCCGTTCGGAAATTGCGCAATCGGTGGAGGAGGCCGAGGCCATCGCCGACAAGCTCAAATACCCGGTCGTTATCCGCCCGGCCTACACCATGGGCGGCACCGGCGGCGGCATCGCCTTCAACGTCGAGGAGCTCAGGACCATCACCATGCGCGGCCTGGCGGCCAGCATCATCCACCAGGTGCTCATCGAAGAGGCCGTCATCGGATGGGAGGAGCTCGAGCTCGAGGTGGTGCGTGACGAAAAGAACCAGAAAATCACGGTCTGCTTCATCGAAAACGTAGACCCGATGGGCGTGCACACCGGCGACAGCTTCTGCGTGGCCCCGATGATCACGGTGCCGGAGGCGCTTCAGAAAAAAATGCAGGAATATTCCTACAGGATCGTGGAGGCGATCGGCGTGGTCGGCGGAACCAATATCCAGTTCGCGCACAACCCCGCGGACGACCGCCTGGTGGCCATCGAGATCAACCCGCGCACCTCGCGCTCCTCCGCCCTGGCCTCCAAGGCGACCGGCTTCCCGATCGCGCTCGTTTCATCCAGGCTGGCGACCGGCATCACCCTGGACGAAATCCCCTACTGGAAGGAAGGCACCCTCGAAAAGTACCGCCCCGGCGGAGAATACGTGGTGGTCAAGTTCGCGCGCTGGGCCTTCGAGAAGTTCCCGAAGGCAAAGGATGTTCTCGGCACGCAGATGAAGGCCGTCGGCGAGGTCATGAGCATCGGTAAAAACTTCAAGGAAGCTCTCCAGAAGGCGATCCGCTCCCTTGAAATCGGGCGCCATGGGCTCGGGTTCGCTAAAAATTTCAACGCCCTGCCCGCGGCGGCGATCAGGGAAAAGCTGGCCGCCCCCTCCAGCGAGCGCATTTTTTTGATATACGAGGGATTCCGCAAGGGGATGAGCGTCGAAGACGTCCACAAGCTCACCTTCATCAACCGCTGGTTCCTGAAGGAAATCAAGGAGCTGGTGGACTTCGAGGAGGAGATCCTCAAGGGCAATTTCAAAAACCTGCCCGACAAGCTGCTCGTCAAGGCCAAGGAGTGGGGCTTTGCGGATAAATACCTCGCCAAGCTCATGCAGGTGAAGGAAAGCGCGGTCCGGAAAAGGCGCCAGGCCCTCACGGGCAACGCCCGCTTCGAGGCCGTGCCAGTGAGCGGGGTTGAAAACGCCGCTTACTATTATTCCACCTACAGCAAAGGCAAAGACCAGGTGCCGGTTTCCGACCGCCGCAAGATCATGATCCTGGGCGGAGGGCCCAACCGCATCGGGCAGGGCATCGAGTTCGACTACACCTGCGTCCATGCCGCCTTCGCCCTGCGCGACCGCGGCTTCGAATCAATCATGGTCAACTGCAACCCGGAAACGGTCTCGACGGACTACGACACCTCGAACAAGCTTTACTTCGAGCCGCTCACGGTAGAAGACGTGCTCGCAATTTACGAAAAGGAAAAGCCGGAGGGCGTGATTGTGCAGTTCGGCGGCCAGACGCCGCTCAACATCGCCGCCGAGCTCGAGCAGAACGGCGTTAAGATTCTGGGGACCAGCGTCCAGAGCATCGCCTTTGCCGAGGACCGCGAGCTCTTCCGCCAGAAAATGAACGAGCTCAACATCGTCCAGACCGAGGGCGGAACTGCCACCTCGCTTGAAGACGCCGTCAGCACCGCCAAAAAAATCGGCTACCCGCTCATGGTGCGGCCATCGTTCGTGCTCGGCGGGCGCGGCATGCAGATCATCTACGACGAGGAAACGCTGCGGCTTTACGCCACCGAGGCCATCCAGGTGAGCCCGGAATATCCCATGCTCCTCGACCGCTTCCTGGAAAAGGCCATCGAGACCGAGGTGGACGCGGTCTCCGACGGCGAGCAGACCTTCGTGGCCGCGATCATGGAGCACATCGAGCTCGCCGGCATCCATTCCGGCGATTCGGCCTGCAGCATACCGCCGCGGACCCTGAGCCAGAAAAGCATCAGGACCATCAAGGAATACACCGATAAAATCGCGCGCGAGCTGAAGGTGGTGGGGCTGATCAACATCCAGTATGCCATCTGCGACGGCAAGGTCTATATCCTGGAGGCCAACCCGCGCGCCTCGCGCACCGTGCCCTTCGTTTCGAAGGTCACCGGCATCCCGCTGGCGCGCATAGCCACCGAGCTCATGCTCGGCAAAAAAATCAGCGAGTTCCCCGAGCTCAAGGAAAAGAAGCTCCCGTTCGCGGGGGTCAAGGAAGCCGTTTTCCCCTTCAACATGTTCCCGGAGGTGGACCCCACCCTGGGCCCGGAAATGAAGGCCACCGGCGAGGTGATGGGCATTGACAAGACCTTCGAGGTGGCCTTCTACAAGGCCCAGAAGGCCACCGGCGTGAAGCTGCCAAGGAAAGGAAGCGTCCTCCTGACCGTCGCCGACAGGGACAAGCCGGACCTGCTGCCGATAGCCCATAAGCTATGCGCGCTGGGCTTCAGGGTGCTCGCCACAGAGCACACGCGGATCTTCCTCCAGAAGCACGGGATCGAATCGCTCCTCATAAAGAAGATCACCGAGGGCAGACCGAACATACCCGACGCCATCAAGAACGGCGAGATAAACCTCATCATCAACACCCCGGCCGGCAAGGAAAGCAAGGCGGATGACGGCTACATCCGCATGATGGCCATCCAGCACAGGATCCCTTACGTCACCACCATCGCCGCCGCGCGGGCAAGCGTGGACGGCATCGAGGCCGTGAAAGCAAGGGAAATCGCGCCGCTGGCGCTTCAGGACTACCACGCGCAGCTGTCGGCCCAAGCTTAGATCGTTCCATTCAGATATGATACAATTTTGCGGAGATCTTTTTGAACACCTTCATTTCAGCCAATAATGACGGGTTTAAGCAAAAGGCAAATTAATTCTTATTCCGTCCAATCCGTCAGCTGACGGATTGGACGGCATGGTCGCAGGGCGAATTTCGCTTCCCGAGCTTGTCGAGGGATTGGGAAAAACAAGGCAAGACCGGTTTACCCCGCCTTGCGGGGCAGGGATGCCGGTGCGCCGCGTGACCTTCCTTCGCCCGCAGTAGCGGAGCTTCGCGAAGGCGGGAGCATCAGACTCGTGTCTATGCAAGCGCGGCAAGCCGGCAGATAAACCGGTATTGCCGCCTTGTCCTCCGTAGCCTTGGCGAAGGGGGACGTTTTCCCCAACGAAATTCGCACTGCTATGAACAACGAACGGTAATAAGAGAAATTTGGCTGCGGCTATATGCCGTCTTAGAGGTCGGTTTCGAAGTATTTTTCGAGGCCGATTCCGGAGAGTGAGCAGCGGACCGAGCCGAATTTGAGTCCAAAATCGGCCCGGATAGGGATCATGCCCAGCTCGAAGGTGTTGTTCGCCATCCAGACAAGGTCGTTGTTGCCGGTCATGCCGGCCACGTAGCGGAACGGGGCAATCCAAACCGCAAGTATCCTGCCCTTGCCGTGGAACCTGGGCGCAGGCATGGCCCTGAAATATATCGCCCTGAAATCATTTTCCAGCGCTTCAATCTTTCTCAGCCCCGGAAAAATCTCGACCGAGAAAGGCACGAAGGCTTCTTCGGTGTAGATTGAAATCTCGAACTTGTCCGCGGCCGGAACGTTGCTGGCTCCCCCGGCGTATAATGATGAAACCGCCTTCATGAACCTGAGCGCCTCGGAGCGCTGGCCGGCAATCCTGGCAAAATAAGGCATGTTGGTGGTCTTCGCGCCGGAGACGGCATCTTCCTTGAAATAATTATGCGTCCCGCCCTCGACGCTGAAATACTCGCTGTTGTTCACGTCAGCCTTGCCCAGGAAGCTATCCACGTGCATGTAGTCGCGCTTCACAAAAAGCAGCGCATCGAGCGAAGGCTTCAGGAGCACCGTGGCCAGGCGGTTATGGATGGAGTAGCGGCCCTTGCCGCGCTCGGAAGGCTCTTCGAGCGAATCCAGATGGAACACCAGCAGGTATGCCCGGGTCCACTCGCCGGTGGCCTCATTGAACCATTCGCCATCCGTGGCGTATACCACCGCGTCGGCCAGGTGCATGATGTCCATCCAGAAAAGCCGGTAGGCAACCGTGTACTTCACCGCCAGGGTCGGCATAAAGGCGTTGAAATGCGCCTCCATGTCCAGGTTGAAGTCGCTGCGCGCGCGGCCGGCTGAAGGCACGGACGCCAGGCAGGCCAGGCACAGGCACAACGCCAGCGGCGCGTGCCGCGGCAAAATGAACCGGGAAAATATCTTCTGCAAGCGAATTATCATTTCTTTCCCGCCTCCGGCCCGGAGGCGCTTTTCATGAACACCGCTATTTTTTCGGAAAGCGGCGCGTCCTGCCGCCCGGCGCCCGCCAGGCCATGGCTGAGCAGGTCGGCCAGCACCTCGTCGGGCACGCGGTCGATCGCGTCGAGGCACTCGCCGCGCGTGAGGCGCCCGATGATGGCGGCGGCCTCCTTTTTGGAAAGGTCCGCGCGGAGCCGGTATTTGGAAACCAGGGCGGGACACTTCTTGAGGTTTTCCCATCCGCGGGCATAGTCCGCCCGGAAAGCCGCCTCGTTCATCCGGGACAGCTCCGCCAGCTTGTTGTTCTTCAGGGACTGGAAGTCCTGCTGCATGAGCATGCCTTTCAGGGCCGACCTGGCCACCATGGCCGCGGCTTTAGTCTGCATGCCGTCGGCCGCAGACCTTTCCCCGGCCATGGCGGCCGGACAGGCGCACAGCAGAAAAGCTCCTAAAATATAAACGTTTTTCCTCATCCCCTTATCTCGCGGGTTGATAAAGTCGCATTTGTAGCCTCCGCGCGCGCCATTGTCAATGCGAACCGCGCGCTTTTTATGGCTTGCCAACCGCGGGCGGGCATATATTATCGCCGCTTTACTGAACAGGGGCGGCGCGGTGCCGCCCTGCCAATCCAAACGGGACAAACCATGAAAAAAACCTCTCTGAAAACCGATGCAAAAGGCATGCTCAAAAAGGCCGGCAAACCCGCCGAAATGGCGCTGCGCATGCACCCCTTCTACCGGGGCAAAATCGAAACCGGCATCAAGTGCCGCGTCAAGAACTTCGACGACTTCGCCGTCTGGTATTCCCCGGGCGTGGCCTCGGCCTGCAAGGCCATCGAGGCCGACAAAAACCTCTCGTTCGAAATGACCAACCGCTGGAACACGGTGGCCGTGGTCAGCGACGGCACGCGCGTGCTGGGCCTGGGCGACATCGGCGCCGAGGCCGGGCTGCCGGTCATGGAGGGTAAGGCCCTGCTCTTCAAGTACCTCGGCGGCGTGGACGCCTTCCCGATCGTCCTCAGCGAAAAAGACCCTGATAAAATCATCGAGATCGTCCTCGCGCTCCAGCCTTCTTTCGGCGGCATCAACCTGGAAGACATCGCCCAGCCCAAGTGCTTCGCCATCCTGGACAAGCTCCGCGAAAGGGCCGAAATCCCGGTCTGGCACGACGACCAGCAGGGCACCGCCACGGTCATCCTCGCCGGCCTCATCAACGCCTTGAAGCTGACGGGACGCAAGATCGGCGACGCTCGCATCGCCTTCGTGGGAAGCGGCGCATCGAACACGAACGCGGCCCGCCTCATCTTCGGGCGCGGCGGCGACCCGGCCAGGTGCATCGTCGTGGACAGCAAGGGCATTCTCAGCAAGAGCCGCTCCGACATCGAGGCGGTTCAGAATAAGTATGTGCAAAAATGGAAACTATGCCGGATAACCAATACCGAAGGCAGGACCGGCGGAATTGAGGAAGCCCTCAAGGGCATGGACGTGGTCATCGCCTGCTCCAACCCCGGCCCCGGCACGATCAAACCGGAATGGATCAAGGCCATGCGGGCAGACGCCATCGTCTTCGCATGCGCCAACCCGGTGCCGGAAATTTGGCCATGGGAAGCCAAGGAAAGCGGGGCCGCCATCGTCGCCACCGGCCGCTCCGACTTCGCCAACCAGGTCAACAACTCGGTCGGGTTCCCCGGAATATTCCGCGGCGCGCTGGACGTGCGCGCGAAGACCATAACGGACGAGATGTGCTTTGCCGCGGCCGACGCCCTGGCCGGCATGATCGGCAAAAAGCTCGACGCCGAACACATCCTGCCCACCATGGACGACTGGGAGGTCTTTCCCCAGGAAGCCGCCGCGGTCGGCATGAAAGCCCAGGAGCAGGGCCTGGCGCGCGTAAAGATGAGCCGCCAGGCGCTCCTGGAAAACGCGCGGAAGATGATCAGGCGCTCGCGCGGTATGACCGCCAGCCTGATGAAGACGGGATTTATCAAGCCATATCGCAACTCATAAACACGAAATTCGAATATCGAAGCTCGAAACAAATTCAAAACTTGTATTTTTTCTGATAAAATTTACAGTCTTACCATTTGGTCATTGAGAAATTGTTTCGAACTTCGGATTTCGTGCTTCGGATTTTCATTGCATGCGCGGCAAGCTCGCCGCCGCGATCGCCTGCCCCACCCTGCGGCTGGCCTCGTCGGGCACGGCCAGCTTGACCTTGCCGGCGACTTCCGGGAATTCGGATTTAAGCACATCTTCGGCCCGCTTGATGATGATGTCGCCGCCCCTGCCCGAGGTTACCCGGCCGAGCACCAGCATGTTTTCAAGGTCGTAGAAGTCGGCGTAGTGGGCCACCGTGTATCCGAAATAAACGCCGATCGTCTCGAATATTTTCAAGGCGCGCTCATCGCCTTCATTGGCCAGCTTTTGCACGTCCTTGAGCCGCTCGGCCAGGGTGCGCTTTTCATCGAGCGCTATGCCGGCCTTGGCGGCCAGGCGGTTGACGGCCACCTGCGAGAAATACATGGCCCCGCAGCCGTAGTCGCCGGACCACTCGTCCACCGGGGCCTTGGGATTGTAGTCAACCGGCGCAAAGGCAAGCTCGTCGAGCCAGCCGTCCACGTTGCCCTCCCGGTCCACGTACCCGGCCGCCAGGCTCGATCCCATGGCGATGCCGAGGATGGAATTGACGTTCAGCGACATTGATCCCGCCAGGGCGGTGACCTCGCCGTCGTTGATGACCTCAAAAGGTATGTTTTTCCAGGCCTTTTTAAGGTCGTGGAACAGCCCGCGTATCTTCTTCTCAAAGAGATCCTTCGGCACGCCGCGGAAGAGCGAGGCGATGCGCACGCTGTTGTTGACGAAAACCCCGGCCGCCGAGCCGCCGATGGCATCCACCAGCGGCAGGTATCCGGCCGCCTTCTTCAGGGCCGCCATG
>JBAYWJ010000128.1:0-9614 GCA_041674125.1 Kiritimatiellia bacterium | reverse complement strand
TCGGATTTCAAGGCGACGGCATGCATCTTGCCGCAGGCGATGGCAATCACGTTGGAAAGCCCGCTCACCTGCACCGCCAGCGAGCGGTCATGGGTGGTTCCGTCCCCGAGCTGGCCGTACCCGTTCGTGCCCCAGGCCCAGACCGTGCCGTCGCTTAAAAGCGCCATAGAAAAATTTCCGCCAGCTGCAATGGCGGTGACGTTGGAAAGAGCGCTCACGCGCACCGGGGTTGAATGGTCATGGGTCGTCTCGTCGCCGAGCTGTCCGGAGAAATTGTGGCCCCAGGCCCAGACGGTTCCGTCGGTTTTGAGCGCCAGGGCGTGATTGTCGCCCGCCGCAATATTGGTGGCGCCCGCCAACCCGCTGACCTGCACCGGCAGCAGCCTGTCCGTGGTGGTGCCGTCGCCAAGCTGACCGAAACCGTTGTAACCCCAGGCGCAGACCGCGCCGTCCGCGCAGAGCGCGTATGATGAATTGGCGCCTGCGGCGGCATTGACGGCCCCGAACAAATCATGGACCGGGCCGGCGGTACTGGAATCATCGGTCGTTTCGTCGCCGAGCTGGCCGCAGGCATTGCAGCCCCAGGCGTAGGCAAAGCCGCTGCCGTCAACGGCGAGCGAATGGCAGGCGCCCGCGGCTACTTTCACTATGGAGCCCAGACCGTTGGCCTGGACAGGCAGGTTGGTCGTCAGCATGCTGCCGTTTCCAAGCTGGCCGTCGGAATTGTTGCCCCAGGACCAGACTGTACCGTCGGATTTCAAGGCGACGGCATGCTGATAACCGCCAACCAGGGCCGCGACATTCGTGAGCGCCGGCACAATGCCGCGGACAGCATTATCATGCCAGGCGCCGTTACCCAGCTGGCCGGATCCGTTCCCGCCCCAGGCGTAGGCGGTTGTATTGCTTTTTACTCCGAGTGTAAAATAGCCGCCGGCCGCAATGCCGCTGAAATTTGCGGCCAAAGAATGATTTAAACATGCAAGGAGAATGACCGCAACGGGAGCCAATCCGGATTTAAGCTTCATATTGGTTTCCATGGATATAATTGCCGACATTAACGTTTGTTGCTAAAAAATGATATAAACGCAGTGGGGTGGTGTCAAGGTTTGTTTGGCGGATGTTAATTGAGAATTTATTTTCACTTGCATCGCAACCGCATACTGTATAAAGTATTTAAATGGTCGGCGGCGGCAATGGCTTGTAATCAAGCTTCTGCCGGCGGCTGTTATTAAAGGAGGATAACCGATGCGATCTCTGGCGGCCCTTGCAATACTTATTGCCTTTATTGTTATTCAATCCGGCGCTGATGTCCTGCAGAGCTGGCAGCTGCGCTCGCCTTCGGTCCCGGTGGCAGACATCAGCGGCCTGGCCCACAACGGCTCCATCTACCTGGCAGTCGGGGAGGGAGGCTTGGTGCTGGTTTCAACAAACGGGACCGACTGGTCCCGCCGGGAGGCAGGACTTGACCAAGACTTGACCGGCGTGGCCTGGGGCAACGGGAAGTTTGTAGCTGTCGCCGCAGGCGGCTTCGCCGCGACCTCCCCGGACGGCTCGGAATGGACGGAGGTCAACACGGGCACATCCGGAGACTTCAGCAAAGTGCGCTTCTTGAACGAACGGTTTGTCGCGGTGGGCAGCGGCGGCCTGGTTGCCATCTCCACGGACGGAGCAGCATGGGCCGTGAGCGAAACGGGCAGCTCTAGCACCCTGGAAGACGTCACCTTCGGCAACGGCCTCTACGTGGCCGCGGGCTGGCCGAACTCCACCATCCTTGTTTCACAGGATGGTATCGCCTGGACAAATTCTCCGACCGGGACATCAGCGTATCTTTCGGGCGCGACTTATGGGAACGGAAAATTCGCGGTGTGCGGAACCGGCGGAACGGTACTGACATCCACCAACGGGACGGACTGGTCCTCAATGGTCACGGGAGTTTCATATACATTTTCTTGCATTACTTATGCGGACGGTGTTTATGTGGCCGCGGGCTCATCCGGGAAGACACTCTATTCGCCCGACGGCGTCTCATGGACGCTGTTGTATACCGGGATGGGGACCTGGTTTTACGACATCATTAATCGCAACGGCCTGTTTACGGCAGTCGGTTCATCCGGCTATGTCGCCACCTCGCCCGATCACCTGGACTGGACAAAGCGCCTTCCGGAATACACCGACAATCTCGGCGCCGTGACCTATGGCAACGGCATTTTCGTCGCCGCCGGAGGCCCCGGCGGGGCGCTGATGACATCCGAAGACGGCGCAACCTGGTCCAACCGCAGCGTGGCCTCTTTTGCCGCCAAACCTTCGCTTCCCTGGTATTCCGCCGCGGCCTTCGGCACCGACCAGTTCGTGGTTTGCGGTTCCGGGGGAGCAATATGCACATCGCCCGACGGCGTCGCCTGGACCAACAGGGATTCCGGCACAAACGTTTCCCTTTCAAGCCTTGCCTGGGGAGGCGGAAAGTTCGTCGCGGCCGGCCAAAACGGATGCGTGGTCCATTCCTCAAACGCTATCGATTGGACCCCATCGGAAAGCGGGGTGACGAAATGGATTTACGGCATGGTGCACGCCCAGGACCAGTTCATCGGGGTGGGGGATTCCGGCACGGTTATTTCTTCGCCGGATGGCCTGATCTGGACCAACCGCACTGTGAGCTTCACGCCTTCGGCAAAGCCCTGGCTGCCCGGCCTCCGGGCTGTTGCCTTCGGAAACGACAGGTTCATCGCGGTTGGCGACAGCGGCAATATTTATTCCTCAACCGACGGCATTGTCTGGACGAATGTTTCATCGGGCGTGGCTGTTGCCCTCAACGGCGTGACCTTCGAACATGGATATTTTATCGCGGCGGGCGCTTCCGGCACCATGCTGGCCTCAACCAACGGTTCGGACTGGACGAACCTTTCTTTCAGGACTTCCGCGGACCTGGAAGGGGTGGCATACGGCAACGGAACTTTTGTCGTAGTCGGCGCGAACAGGACAATCTACCAGTCGACAGCCGACACCCCCCCTATGAGCGATTACGACGGTGACGGATTAACCGACCCGGCTCAGTTCGTTGAAAGCAGCGGATGGTACGTGTGGCTTTCTTCCGCCAGCTACCGCAAGTTCGGGCCGTATCCGATGCTGATTGCGGACGGGATTCCGGCCACGGCGGACTACGACGGCGACGGCAAGGCCGATCCGGCCCAGTACCAGGCCACAACCGGCAACCTTTACGGATGGTTATCCTCGGCCAATTACCTCGCAGTCGGCCCGGCGGGCCCGTTTAAGGTCTCCGGCGGCGGCGGCCAGTTTGTGCCTGCGGATTACGATGGGGACGGCCAGGCCGACCCGGCGCTTTATGTTTCGTCATCCGGGGCGCTTTTAATATGGCTCTCCTCGGCCAATTACATAAGCGTTCTTGCCGGACCGTTCAGTTTCAGCGGGGGCGTTCCCGCCATGGCGGATTACGACGGCGACCTGCACGTCGACCCGGCGCTGTTCCAGTCCGGCACCGGATTGTGGAAGGTTTGGCTTTCCAGCTCCGGCTACGCGGCTGTCGGTCCGGTCGGGCCTTTTGCCTTTGCTGATGCCGCCCCGGTGCCCGCGGACTTTGACGGCGACGGCCTCGCTGACCCGGCGCTGTGCCAGCCGGCCAGCGGCCTGATGACGCTCTGGCTGAGCGGGTCGGGTTATGCGCGCATCGGGCCGGTCGGCCCGTTCAAGTAGGGCATGCTCAACCCCGCCGCCGCGCGGGCGGGCGGGATTATCCGGGCATTCATGCCGGCCGGCTGCGTTGCCTGCTGCGCAGCTCCGGCGGCAGCATGCGCGGCCAGTCGTTATCCTTGCCCGAAAGCACAAAGCTCCACTTTTCTTTTGCCAGCTGAAAGGCCAGACCCCGGTGGGAAATCGAATTTTTCAGCGCTGAGTTCATCTCGGCAAATGTCTGACTGTAGCCGGCGGGAATAAAGAGCGGGTCAAAGCCGAAGCCGCCCCGGCCGCGCGGTTCACCGGTGATAAGCCCTTCGCACTTCGCCTCGACCATCTGCGCCCGGCCCGAAGGGCTTGACATGGCCACCACGCACCAGAACCGCGCCGAGCGCAGGGAAATGCCCGCCAGCTCCCGCAGGAGCTTGGCGTTGTTCGCCTCGTAATCCGCATGGCCGCCGGCGTAGCGCGCCGAACGCACACCCGGCGCCCCGCCCAGCGCATCGACTTCCAGGCCGGAATCGTCGGCTATGGTCCACAAATGCGAAGCCATGGCCAGGGTGACCGCCTTTTTTACGGCGTTAGCATGGAACGAAGCGCCGTCCTCAACCACTTCCGGCAAGCCGGATACTTCGCAGGCGCCGGATATTTCAAGGCCGGGCAGGCTGAAGATCGCCCTGATTTCTTCAAGCTTGTGCTTGTTCCGGCTGGCAACGAGGAGTTTCATCTTAAGAGAGCAGGCATAATTCAGAATACAGCGGCCGGAATATGTTTGAGTTCAAGATCGGGTTTATTCAGGAAGCAGGCGGCCGGCCGCTGAAATATTCTTTGTGGTGCACGGGGCGGGGATTGAACCCGCACGCCATTACTGGCATTAGCCCCTTAAACTAACGCGTCTGCCATTCCGCCACCCGTGCGATAAAACGAACATATTTAAAACATTTTCTGCAGGGAATCAAGCATCTTCTTGCGCTGATTTGTATACCGCCTTTCGGCGTGCCGGATTCGGGCACAGTATTTTTTTTGCAAATAAGTTGATCTTTTCGTGGCGTTTATTTAGAATGCCGTATTTCAAAGCCAGCAAGGCAGAATGCGCCCATCGTCTATCGGTCAGGACACCAGGTTTTCATCCTGGGAAGAGGAGTTCGACTCTCCTTGGGCGCGCCACCGCTTCAGGTTTTTTCCGAACTGGCAAATCGTATCTTGAAAGTCGTGCCCGGCTTCCGCACCAGCTCCACAGTGCCGCGCAGCTGGCTCACGAATGTCGTTACGAGCTGCATCCCCAGCGTCTTGGTCTTGTGGCAGTCAAAGTCATCCGGCAGGCCAACGCCGTTGTCGGAAACGACCAGCAGGTAGTGATCGCCGCCGTCGGCCGACATGCTCAACGCGATTTTGCCCTGGTTGTTCCCGGGAAAAGCATATTTCATCGAATTGGAGACCAGCTCGTTTACCAGCAGGGCGCAGGGGATGGCCTGGTCGAGCGGCAGCAGGATGTTTCCCGCGTCTATATCGAAGGCCACCGCCTTCGGGTTGGTAAGGTAAACGTGGCCGATGTGGTGGACAAGGCTGTCGAGGTAGCTCCCGATTTCGACGTGGGCCAGATCGCCGATCTGGTACATTTTTTCATGCACCATCGCGATGGTTTTAATCCTGTTCTGGCATTCCTTGAGCAAGCCCACGGCCGTCTCGTCGGCAATATTGTGGATCTGGAGGTTGATCAGGCTGTTGATGATCTGCAGGTTGTTCTTGACGCGGTGATGAATTTCCTTCAGCAGCACCTCCTTGTCCCTGTTGGCCTGCAGCAGCTCCATCTCGCGCTGGCTGAGGTGGGCATTGATGCTCGTAAGCTGTTTGTTCGCATCCACCAGCGCCGCGCTTGCCAGCTTGCGGTCGCTTATATCCACGATCATGCCCACCACGGCGCGGCCGTCGGCAAACTCAACGGGCCTGGAGTGGATGGAAACCCACTTCACATCGCCGCCCCGGGAAAGGAACCTGCAGTCGTATATTGACAGGACGTTGTCGGTGATGCCCAGCTGCTTCAGGCGGCACTGCTGCAGGAACAGGGAACGGTCCTCGGGGTGGATGATCTTGAGGTATTCCTCAACACCCCATGTCTTTACCTCATCCTGGTGATAGCCGGTAATCTTGGTCCAGCCTTCGTTCACAAACAGCATCAGGCCTTCCTTGATGATGTGGATCCCCACCAGCGATTGCTCGGTGATTGTGCGGTACTTGCGCTCGCTCTCCCTGAGGGCGGTCTCGGAGCGCATCTTGGTGATGGCGGTTCCCAGCTGCCGCCCGATGGATATCAAAAGCTCCTTTTCCTGCACGTTGAAAGCATGCCCCTTTGAGTTGATCAGGACAATCGCGCCAATGACCTGGTCCTTGGCTATCAGCGGAATCTTGGCAATGCTGTTGACGTTCCAGCCCGCGGCATGTCCGGAAGAACCAAACGAATAAGTATCGGTAAAAACCGCCTGGCCTTCCAGATACAGGAGGCGGTTATTGGCGGCATTGACGGCAACCTTGCCGGACTGCCTTACGTAATCATCTTTCAAGCCCGACTGGCACACCAGCTCGGCGGTCGCATTCCTGGCGTCTACCAGGTAAATGCCACCGCTGTCAAACAGAACCGTTTCCATTGAAGCCTTCAGGGCCTCTTCCAGAAGCATGTTGAGGTTGCCGCTGCGATTTACGGCCATGATGATGCGGTTTAAAATCTCCAGGTGGTCGGCATGCTCCTTGATTTTGGCCTCGGCCGCCTTGCGGTCGGTCACGTCGTGCAGGAGGCCGTCATACGAAATCATCCTGCCCCCCGCGTCAAAATGCGGCACAGGCGTGTTCCTTACCCAGCGGATGCTGCCGTTCTTGTGGTAAATGCGGTGCTCGATCGGCTGGATCATTTTGCCGTCCAGGATGTCGCGGGCGTGCCTGATCACACGCTCGCGGTCCTCGGCGTACACCATCTTGAGCCACAGGTCGCGGTCGGCCTGAAATTCCTCCAGGGTGTAACCGGTAACCGAAACGCAATTGGGGGCATGCACAGTGCTTACCGCCTGGCCGTCCTCGATCTTTACCGTATAGATGTAATCCGTGATATTTTCAACAAGCCGCCGGTAACGCAGTTCGCTTTCCTGGAGTTTCCTTTCGCTCTCCTTGCGCCTGGTGATGTCGGTGTGGATACCCATCACCGCGAACTGCCGTCCGGCAGAGTCCCGAACCGGGTATGCCCTCAGATATATCGGAATGACGCGCCCGGACTTGTTGCGCATTTCAAGCTCACCCTGCCACGCACCACCGCCAAGGATAGTCGCAAAAACCTCCTGCTTTTTCCCTTCATTGCAAAAGGTCAGGGTTAGGGCCTTGTCGTTTTCAAGCTCTTTCAGCGTGTAGCCGAACAGCTCGGAAAAAGCGGCGTTTTGGTAGAAGTGCCTTCCCTGCATGTCGGTCAAGCCGATGGAGTCGCTGGCGCTTTCAATTGCAGCCTGGAAAAGCTTGAGGGACTGCTCGTTTTGCTTATGGACGATGAGCATGGCGATATTGGCCGAAATGGTGGTGAGCGTTGCGCTTTCAAAATCCGTCCAGCACCTGTCGCCGCGGCAGTAGTCAAAACCTATGAAACCCCAGAATTTCTCCTCGATTTTTATCGGAACCAGGATGATGGAAACAATATCCTGATCCTCAAGAAATTTCCTCTCTGATTCTGTAAATTCACGCACCAGCCCAGCATAGATTTTTCCGGCCGACAGATGCGCATACATTTCCGGGGAAGACCGCTCCAAATCCAGGTTTAACATCGCGGGATTGTCGATCTGCGCGGAAATGCCCGGGCGCGCCCATTCGTAGCGCTGGCTTACCAGCGTTCCGCCGCCCGCGGGGGCGGGGTGGGTTTCAAAAATATATACGCGGTCAACGTCGGCCGCGCGGCCAATGATGGCCAGCGCCTGCTGGATGGCAGGTTTATAGTCCGCCTGCGTCAGGAGCACGTTCACCGCCTCGGCCGCAGCCGTTAGCAGGAGATTGGCGCTCTGCGGCAGATAATCGGAACTCTTATTCGTTGAGGATTCAGGTGTCATGGTCCGTCAAACGGCTCAATCATCATGCGAGGGTATTATTATATGATTTATCCACATCGCTCAAACATATTTTTTACCGCGCCGCTTCCGGCAGGCTTTTGCGCGCAAGATCTGCTAAATTCCGGCCAATTAGCATTGACTTCAGGCGCGGCCGACTGTATCAATGGACAATAAACGGAAAAAAAATCGCGCAACA
This sequence comes from Kiritimatiellia bacterium, assembly GCA_041674125.1. Taxonomy (GTDB): domain Bacteria; phylum Verrucomicrobiota; class Kiritimatiellia; order JAAZAB01; family JAAZAB01; genus JAQUQV01. The sequence continues at coordinate 1,652 of JBAYWJ010000128.1, read as the reverse complement.
GCGCGCATTGAAGGATTTCACATCCATGGCAGTCTCGGCCGACAACAACATAAAATCAGGCGGCATAGATGTTGAATATGTTGCCCGGCTTGCCAGGATATCGCTCTCCGAAAAAGAACGGATTCTTTTCCAGGGCCAGTTGGAGAGCATCGTCGGCTACGTCAATGACATCGCCGGCGTCGACGTGGGCAGCGTCCCGCCGGCTGCGCTGGCGCCCGACGCCCGAAACGTGCTACGCCCCGACCTGCCTGGGCCGGGACTTGACCGCGAAGCGGTCCTGAAAAACGCACCGGTCAACGACGGCCAGGCAATCCTCGTCCCGAAAATTGTCCAGTGAAGCCCATGACTGAACTGACCGGAACTAACCTTCAAGAATGCCTGGCCCTGCTGGAGGCGGGGCGCTGCTCATCGGTCGAATTGGTACAGCAGCTGACGGCCGCCATCCGCGCCAGGGACGGTAAAATTGCCGCGTTTACGGCGCTGGACGTGGAATACGCCCTGGCGCAGGCCAGGCAGGCGGACGAGGCGCGGCGTTCCGGCAAGCAGGGCGCGCTCCTGGGCGTGCCGCTGGCGATCAAAGACGTCATCAATGTCGCCGGCCAGCCATGCACATGCGCCTCGAAAATACTCGCGGGATACATTTCGCCCTACGACGCCACCGCCGTGGCCCGCTTGCGGGAACAGGGCGCGGTTTTTCTCGGGCGGACCAACATGGATGAATTCGCCATGGGCTCCAGCACCGAGAATTCGGCATACGGGCCCACGCGCAATCCCTGGAACACGGACTGCGTGCCCGGTGGCTCCAGCGGTGGCTCGGCGGCGGCGGTGGCCGCCGATGAAACCATTGCGGCGCTCGGCTCGGACACGGGCGGATCGGTGCGCCAACCGGCCTCCTTCTGCGGATGCGTGGGCCTGAAACCTTCCTACGGCCGCATTTCGCGCTACGGCCTGACCGCCTTTGCATCGTCGCTCGACCAGATCGGGCCGCTGACCAAATCCGTCCGCGACTCCGCCCTCCTTCTGCGGGTTATGGCAGGGCGGGACAAGATGGATTCCACCTCGGTGGACGCGCCCGTTCCGGATTATACCGCCGCGCTTGGCAACGACCTGCGCGGCATGCGCATCGGCCTGCCGAAGGAATACTTCATTAGCGGCATGGACTCGGATGTTGAAAAATGCATCCAGGCCGCGGTGAAACAGTGCGAAAAGCTCGGCGCCGCAATTGTGGATGTGAGCCTTCCGATGACGCCCCACGCCGTGGCTGTCTATTACATCATTGCCTGCGCCGAGGCCTCCGCCAATCTTGCCAGGTTCGATGGTGTGCGTTACGGGCTGAGAACGTCCGGCACGGCCGACCCGTTTGAAATGTACTGCCGCACGCGCGAGGAAGGTTTCGGACCCGAGGTCAAGCGGCGCATCATTCTGGGAACTTACGTGCTCAGCAGCGGATATTACGACGCCTATTACATTCGCGCCCAGAAGGTGCGCGCTCTCATCCGCCGTGATTTCGAAGTTGTTTTCGACGGCCGGTGCGAGGCGCTCCTTGCGCCGGTCGCGCCGACGGCAGCCTATCGCCTGGGCGAAAGGATAGACAATCCGCTCCAGATGTATCTCGGGGACATCTTCACCATTCCCGCCAACCTGGCCGGCAT
>JBAYWJ010000127.1:0-9693 GCA_041674125.1 Kiritimatiellia bacterium | reverse complement strand
CCGAGGCGAGTTTGTAGCGGCGGTTGATGGCCATGTTAAGGTCCGCCACGGCCTTGCCCGCCTGGCTGTAGCGGATTTCGGGGTCGCGAGTCAGGTTGCCTGCCAGAAGTACCTTGTTCAAGTTTACCATGGGAGTCCGTCCTGATGCTTATGCGGTTGCGGCCGTTTTCGGCTTGGGAGCGTTTTTAGCGCCGGCCGGAGCTTTGCCGGCAATGATCTGCAGGCGCAAGATGTCCTCGTTGCGGCGGAAGCGTTCGTGCACGAGGTTGGCCTTGTCCGGCTCCATCATGAAAACAATCTGGACGTAGTTGCCGGCCTCCTTTTTCGCGAGCGGGCGGGCGAAGGTGATGCGCCCCATGCGGGTCGCGGCCTGGACGCTGCCGCCGAGCTTTGTTATTTCAGAGCTTATCTGGCCGATCCTGGCTTCCATCTGGTCTTCAGAAATGGAGTGGGAAAGTATGAAGAGCGCTTCGTATTTTCTCAAAGGATTTCCTTTCTAATGGGCTTGTTAAAGGCGTTCATCGCCGCTTCGACCCCGTTTTTCAACAGGAACATTACGGCTTCGACCGCCCGCGTGATCATGTTCTCAATGAGGGCCGCCGCCTCAGAGGCAAAGGGCGCCAGCACGTGCCCGGCCAAGTCGGCCGCACCAGCCCCGCCCACGCCCAGTCGCAGCCGCGCAAAATTGTCGTGGCCGAGACTGTCGATGACCGACTGCAGGCCCTTGTGCCCGCCGCTGCTGCCCCGCGGCCGTATGCGCAGCTGGCCTTCGGGCAGGTTGACATCGTCGGCAACCACCAGCAGGCTTTCTGCGGAGAAGCCGCGGCGGCGCATAATGGAGGCCACCACCGGCCCGCTCAGGTTCATGTACGCGGTCGGCTCTGCCAGGGCGGCCGGGATGCCGTCGAGCGAACCGCCGGCCATGCGCGCACGGAAGCGGAAGCTGCGCCGCAGCCGCAAGTCGAAACGCTCGGCCAGGCGGTCGACCACCGCAAAGCCCATGTTGTGAGGCGTGTGCATGTATTCCCTGCCTGGGTTTCCCAGGCCTACAATAAGTTTTGTTTCCACTGGCAGACCGGAATGTTAAATGAAAGGGCCTATTTTTTGCCCTTGGGCGCCTTGCCCTTGGCATCCTTGTCCTTCTCGGCCGGTGCGGCTTCCTTGCCCTTTTCCTTCGTCTCCTTGCCGGGTTGCTTGGCATCCTTGCCGGCCGTCTTGGCATCCTTGCCGGGCTCCTTGCCCTCTTTGCCCGCTTCCGCCGGGGCACCCGGGGCCGCCTCCGCGCCTTCCGCAGGAGGCTGGCCTTCAACCGCACCCTCGACCGCCGCAGCTTCCTCGGCCGGTTTTTCCTCTTCAACGTGGGGCAGCTGGACCGAGACCACCGTGATTTCAGGCGAGGTAAGGATGGTTAGCTTGGAAGGATCAACCTTTATGTCGCTCACGCAGAGGTTGTCGCCGATGGCCAGGTTGCTCACGTCGAGCGTGAACTCGCCGACGATTTCACCCGGCAAGCATTCAACATCGACCGAACGGAGCTGTTGCTCCATGACTCCTTCCTGCTGGGTGACGCCGATGGGCTCCCCTGCCAGGCGGACGGGTATGGATACCTTCAGCTTGCGGGTCATGGAGACCTCGAGGAAATCGGCGTGCATCAGGTGGTCGCTGACCCGGTCGCGCTGGATTTCCTTCAAAAGGACCTTGCGCGCCTTATCGCCTTCTATGTCGAGGTCGAGGATGAAGTTCTGGCTGGCGCGGTCGCGCAGGAAGAGCTCGAAGCTGTGCCGCTTGACCTGGACGGGGAACGTGTTCCCGGTGGAATCATACACCACGCAGGGCAGCCAGCCCTGCTTCCTGAGCTGTTGCGAATGGCGCGATCCGACTCCGCTTCTTTTTTGCGCGGCGATTTTAAGTTTTTCAATCTGCTGGACCATGGTTGTCTCCCGTTTTATTGTTCAAGTTAAGAAAAGCGACGAAACCGACTGATTGTTATGGATGCGGTTGATGGCCTCGGCCAGCAGCCCCGCCACGCTCAGGACGCGTATCGGAAGCGTATCGGGCGAAATGCGCAGCGGCACGCTGTCGGTCACGATGAACTCTTTGATCGGCGCCTTTTTAAGCTTTTCGGCTGCCATCGGCACAAAAACGGCGTGGCTGACGGCCGCGTAAATTTCCTTCACTTCTCTTTTCTGCAGCAGGCGCGCCGCAGCGCAGAGCGTTCCACCGGTGGAAATCAGGTCGTCCACCAGAATGGCGGTCTTGCCGGCGACGTCGCCGACCAGGTTGTAGGATTCCACCTCGGTCGGGCCCATGCGCTGCTTGGCCACGATGGCCAGGTTAGATTTGAGGAGGCGCGAGTAATTGTAAGCCATTTTCATACCGCCCGGGTCGGGCGAAACCACGACGATATCGTCGAAATTTCTTTCGCGCAGGTGCTTGACGATGACCGGCGTGGCGTAGAGGTGGTCGACCGGGATGTCGAAAAAGCCCTGCAGCTGGTGGGAGTGGAAATCCATGGCCAGGAGGCGGTGGGTTCCCGCCGCCACGAGCAGGTTGGCTATGAGCTTGGCGGTGATCGGGACCCGCGGCTGGTCCTTGCGGTCCTGGCGGGCGTAACCGAAGAAAGGCATCACGGCCGTGATGCGCGCGGCGGAGGCGCGGCGCATGGCGTCGATGACTATCAGCAGCTCCATCACGTTCTCGTTCGGGGGATAGCACGTGGGCTGTATGATGAAAACGTCCTTGCCGCGGATGTTGTCCAGGATTTTTACCCCGAGCTCGCCGTCCGGGAAATGTGAAATTGCCATTTCTCCCAGCGGCAGGCCCAGGATTTCTGCGATGCCCTTTGCCAGGCTGGGGTTGGCGCTGCCTGAAAATATTTTCAAGTTCTCCGATCCTTTCTTGTCATTTCCCGCTTGCCGGCGGAAGGTTTGCCCGACCAGGATTTGAACCTAGACTATGGCCTCCAAAGGGCCGTGTGCTGCCATTACACCATCGGGCAGTACGCCGGCGGGAACAACAGCTCTACCCGGCAAATGGTCGCGCGCTTCGTAGCGAAGCTTACTTCGCAGAGTAGCATCAGCCTGTGGCCGCAGGCATCAACCGGCTGCTTTTCCCAATGGTCTGCACAACTTTAGTCCACAGCGGCGATTCAATCTGCCTGCGGATCAGCCTTGCCAGTTTATCCCCTTCGCTCCGTTCGTTCAGCAGGACAAACACCGTAGACCCACTTCCCGTCAACTGTACATGTTCGGCGCCGGCTTTTTCAAGTCTATTTTTAATGATTTCTAGGAGGGGGTATTTGCTGAAAACTGTTTCCTGCAGCGCGTTGAAGAGTCCCCGGCCGATCAGACCGGCCGAATTTTGCTTTATGCCTTCGAAAACACGCCGGAATTTAATCCCCGGGGCCGGGGGAGAGCGCCGGGCGGCCGGGGCGCGGCGGTCGTGGCGCTGGTAGATGTCGCAGGTGGAAATGGCAAAGCCGGGATAGATGAGGAGTATCAGAATTTGGCCGCCGTTGATGCCCTCGATCGGGGTGATGGCTTCCCCTCGGCCTTCCATCAGGTTGGCGCCGCCGTGGATCAGGGCGGGCACGTCGCAGCCGATGCGCGCGCCGATTTCCATGAGTTCGAAGGTCGAAAGCCCCGTTTGCCAGAGGAGGTTGAGCCCGGTCAGCACCGCGGCCGCATCCGAGCTGCCGCCCCCTAAACCGGCCCCGATCGGGATGCGCTTGGTGAGGCTTATGGCGGCGCCCTTGCGGCAGCCGGTGTGCTTCCTGAGCAGCTCGGCGGCGCGCACGACGAGGTTGTTTTCCCGGCTGCCCATGGAGAAGGACCAGGGAATGCCCTTGAACCGGCACTCGGCGGCGATGGAGGCGGCAATGCCTTTGCGCCGGGGTTCAAAGCGGAGAGTGTCGTAAAGCGAAACAGGCAGGACAAGGCTCCGGATGTCGTGGTAGCCGTCCCGCCGCTTCCCGAGGACGTCCAGGAAAAGATTTATTTTGGCAGGGGCTTTTATGGTTATCATGGGGCTTGGCAGGCGTCCGGGCCTGGTTTGGAAAGTATGGGGGTTGAAAATGTGTGCCTGTGCCAGGAATAGTTTCAGCTCAGCGGCTTGCCGGTTTACGTTTTATTACCTCGTGCGAGCGTTTCTTTATGCTTGAGCGACCCTGAAATGTCAAACAGAAATAACAAATAAATGGATAGCGTTTCCGGAAGTGAAAAAACAGCGCCGGGCGGTGATGCCCGGCATGAAAAGCTGGTCCGGCCTCCGGCGTCATTTGCCGGTTTCGAAAGGCACGGCCCTTGTTTGGCACGCCTGATGCTTGATATAAAGCAGGATAAGGAATTGTTCTTTAACATGCGAAGATAAAAAACGAATACCCTGCCTGGTTCGTGTTACAAGCCATCTCTGGGTCTGGTTTAAACGTTTATTGCTGGCGTTTAATTACGCCGAAATGAGCTAAAGAAACCAGTATAGGCAATGTCACGGCCAACGGTGGGGTATTCTATTTAAAAAGCACATGATCTAATATAGTTTCGCCCTTCCCGCCAAATTCATTCCAGTAGCATTTTGCTGTGGCCTGAAACATTTCTGATTATCATTTTATAAAATATGAGAATTTTTTTTATGCCAAAGTCAGCGATGGGTCATATTGGCGCTGAAGGCGGTTTGGTTTTGGCTTGCAGGTTTATGCTTGTCTGGGAGGACAAAATGAGCCCATGGCGCCGATAGGTAATTGACATGCCGCCTTCATTGTAATTTAATTCCGAATCAGCATGCAGGCAAAACTTGAAAATATTCCGTTCAAACTCGACCGGGATGCGCTGGCGAAATCGCTGCGCATAGATCCCGGGTCGGATGACTTCAGGGAATTCGAAAATCTCATCGGCGAAGCAGTTCTTGTTGCGAGGCCCAAAGCCCTTTACCGGGAATGCTTCGTGAGCGGCCGGCAAAAAAATGCCATCACCATAGAACATGTTGACTTCGTGAGCCGGGCGCTGAGCCTGAAGCTTGCCGGCGTCGAGCGCGTCTTCGCCTACGTGGCGACCTGCGGACGCGAACTGGACGGCATTGAAATAGCCGCGGATGATTTTGTGAAGAAATACTGGCTGGACGGCATAAAGCAGTCCCTGCTTGCCGCCAGCCTCGATTTCCTGAACGCCGGCCTCAAGCGCGTTTTCAGGCTCGGCAATACCGTTAGCATGAATCCCGGCTCCGGCGACGCCTCCATCTGGCCGATTGAGCAGCAGGCGCAGCTCTTCTCGCTCTTCGGGGATGTCGAAAGCCTGATCGGCGTCCGCCTGACCGACACCTGCCTCATGATACCCAACAAGTCGGTTTCAGGCATCCGTTTCGAGACCGAGGCCAGTTTCACCTCCTGCCAGCTCTGTCACCGCGGAAACTGTGCCGGCCGCAAGGCGCCCTTTGATCCCGCGCTCTGGGAGATTGTCAGCCCGGGGCATTCCTGAAAATTTCTGCGCGGATAGCCGCTTAAAGGTGAAGAACTGAGAAGGAAAACAAGGAAAAATATTTTACAAAAGCCAACGAAGGGAACGAAGTGTTTTTGTTGCGGGCATAGCCCGCTTTGGTACCTTTAACACGAGCAACCGTCATAAAAAACAAGAAACATTTTGCGCGTGTTAAAAAATCCGAAATTCTAAGCACGAAATCCGAAACAATTTCGAAATTGGCGGAAAATGTTCAAATTTCGAAACCGAGCGGTTTTCTTGCATTTTCTTTGATATTTCGGTCATTTGGATTTGTTTCGAATTTCGATATTCGGATTTCGAATTTGGGTTGCGGGCATAGCCCGCTTTGGACATGATTAAATTCGTCAATAACGGCAAGACTCAATACCGCCGCATCGAGGTTCCCGCCGGCGCGGTCCGGGTTATGCCCGGAGGCGATTTGAAAGTTCGCCGGGAGGCTCTCGCCGCGCTGGCGCGGGCGGCTTTTGCCGACCTGGAGTTTTTTCTTCCTGCGGATCACGTCGCGGGCCTGGCGCGGATTGCGCGGGACAGGCGCGCCACGCCGGGGGAAAGGCTTGTTGCCGCCGAGCTCATTAAAAATGCCGTCGCCGCTGCCTGGGGAGTTTTTCCTCTCTGCCAGGATACCGGCACGGCAACTGTAACGGCCTGGAAAGGCGAGGGGGTCCGGACCGGCGCCGATGACGCCGCCATCCTTGCCGCATCCGCGCGCGCGGCCTGGCGCGGTCACTATTTCCGCCATTCTCAGGTTGCGCCTTTGACAATGTTTGATGAAAAAAACACCGGCGACAACCTGCCGGCGCAAATTGATATTTACGCCGCGCCGGGCAGCGAATATCACTTCCTCTTCATCGCCAAGGGGGGCGGATCTTCCAACAAGACCGCCTTCATCCAGGGCACCAAGGCGGTGCTGAACGATAAGTCCCTGGCCGGGCTGCTGGCTGAGCAGATCGGGGCCCTGGGAACGGCGGCCTGCCCGCCGTATCACCTCGCGGTTGTCATCGGCGGGACCTCGCCGGAAAACAACCTGGCCATGCTCAAGCTGGCCACGGCCGGCTGCCTCGATGGATTGCCGTTGACAGGGGACAGGGCGGGCCGGGCATTCCGCGACCGGGCTTGGGAAAAACGCGTGATGGCCATGGCGCGCGCCACCGGCCTGGGTGCCCAGTTCGGCGGAAAACACCTCGTGATGGATGCGCGCGTGATCCGCCTCTCGCGCCACGCCGCCTCGTGCCCCATATCAATCGGAGTATCCTGCTGCGCCCACCGCAATGTCCGCGGCAAGATAACGGCCCGGGGCGTTTTTCTGGAGGAGCTCGAAAGAAATCCGGCGCGGTTCCTGGCGGCCTGTCGCGGGATGCCGGAAATTACCGCTCGCGTCAGTCTCGATCAGCCCATGGAAAATATCCTGGCCGAACTGAAAAAGCACAAGCCCGGCGCGCTCCTGCTCCTGGATGGCACGCTGATTGTCGCGCGCGACATGGCCCATGCGCTTTTCAACAAGGCGCTCCGTGCCGGCGGCAAGGTGCCCGAATACCTCAAAAAGCACCCGGTCTTTTACGCCGGCCCGGCCGAAACCCCGCCGGGTAAAGTCGTCGGCAGCCTCGGCCCCACCACCGCCGCGCGCATGGATCCATACGTGCCCGAATTGATGGCAAAAGGCGCCTCGCTTGTGATGCTTGCCAAGGGCAACCGCTCGCCGGCGGTGGCAGAGGCCTGCCGGCGCTACGGCGGGTTTTACCTGGCCACCATCGGCGGGGCCGCGGCGCTGGCGGCGCAAGAACATGTTGTTTCCTCTGAAGTAATTGATTATGCCGGGCTCGGGATGGAGGCGGTGCGCCGGATCAGGGTCAAAAACCTGCCGGTCATGATGGTCCTGCCATGAAGCGCCACACTCTTGAAGTCCGCAATATCTACCGCGCCCCGGCCGGCAAGCAGGCCCGGGAAATATTTTCCACCCTGGCCCGGGCCGGCACAGTCAAGGTGGAAAAAATTATTTCGCGGGGGCACCGTTCTCCGCCGGGATTCTGGTATGACCAAAATTTTGACGAGCTTGTTTTCCTGCTGCGAGGCGCGGCCGTGCTGCGCTTCGCCGGCCGGCGGCGGCTTATCCGCCTCAAGGCGGGCGACAGCCTTCTCATCCCCGCCGGCGCGCGCCACCGCGTGGAGCAAACCAGGCCGGGCAGGCCGACCATCTGGCTAATTGTGAAGGCTGGTAAAATCACTCCCGGCCGGCGAACAGAAAAATCATCATAAGCATTGCGGCGAACAAGCGGAGGAAACAAAAAATGAAAAAACCGCGCGTGGCGGTGGGCGGGATCCTGCACGAAACCAACACCTTCGCCCGGAAAAAAACCGGGTACGCCGATTTTCAGCGCGGGCGCGCCATAGGGGTCGGGGAGGGGGAAAGCCTGCTCCGGTCCCTGCGCGGCGTCAATATGCCGGTGGGAGGGTTCATCGCCGAGGCAACACGTTCAGGCCTGGATCTCGTACCCCTCATCTGGACCTTCGCCCAGCCCGGCGGCGCGGTCAGGCACTCGGTCTATTTGCGGCTGAAGAATAAATTCATGGCGGGACTCAAAAAGGCGATGCCGGTGGATGGCGTCCTCCTGGACCTGCACGGGGCCATGGTTACGGACCGCTGCGAGGATGTCGAGGGCGATTTCATCAGGAGCGTCCGGGACATCGTCGGTCCGGCAGTTCCGGTGATCGCAACTCTTGACTTGCATGCAAATATCACGGAGCTCATGGCCGCCAAGGCCGACGCCCTCATCGGCTACGACACCTATCCCCACGTGGATTTGAAAGAGCGTGGCATGGAGGCGGCGCGGATGATGGCGCAAGCCATCGCCGGGAAAATCAAGCCGGCGCTCGCTTTCCGCAAGCTCCCAATGCTGATAGGCCCCCCGCGCCAGTGCACCCTAATCCCGCCCATGGCCGATGTATTCAAAATTGCTCACAGGATGGAGCGCCTGCCGGGGGTGCTGGCCGTGACCGTTTCCGGCGGCTTTCCCTTTTCCGACATCAAGGATGCCGGGGCTTCGGTGGCGGTCATAACCGACGGCAACCTCGGGCTGGCCGGGAAGCTGGCGGGCAAGCTCGCCGGGGAGATCTGGCGGCGGCGCGAACAATTCAGGGTGAAATTGACGCCGCTTAAAGAAGCCATTGCCTGGGCGCTCAAAACACGGCGCGGGCCGGTGGTGCTGGCGGATGGCTCCGACAACCCCGGCGGAGGGGCGCCATGCGACGGCACTTTCATGCTCAAGGCGCTGGTCGGGGCGAATGTGCCTTCCGCGGTTGTGGCGGTCATTGCCGATCCGGAAGCGGTGGCGGCGGCATCCAAAGCCGTTGCCGGCAGGCGCGCCACGATCACGGTGGGCGGCAAAACCGACCGCCTCCACGGCCCGCCGCTCAAGCTGACCGGGCTGGTGAAATGGGTCGGCCCGAAAACTTACGTGAACAAGGGCCCGATGATGACGGGGCTCAAGGTGGACATGGGCCGGGCCGCGCTGTTCGTGGTCAACAACGTGGAAATCATCATCACCGAAAACCGGTTCCAGCCCTGGGACGCCGAGGCGATCCGGTGCATGGGCATCGAGCCGCGCTCTCGCCTGCTGGTCGGATTGAAGTCGGCCGTGCATTACCGCTCATCCTATCAGGACATGGCCTCGAAAATATTCGAGGTGGACACCCCCGGCATCCACTCGCCGAACCTGGCGAATTACCGGTTCCGCAAGGTCCGCCGCCCGATTTTCCCGCTGGATAATACCTGAGCTGATAGATTCTTGCCTTGTTGTAGCGCCGCACTAAGTGCGGCGGCCGCGCCACTCCCGGGCTTAGCCGAGGCGAACAGTGGCGCGCTACAGTTGCGAGCAAATTGCACGGCACATTTGCAGGTTATCCGCAAAAATACAAATATTACATTTTTGCAAGAATCGCTCGTTTCAGGTAAAACGTCAGCCAAGTTTCAGCGGAACGGGAGAACCTGGTCGAGGGAGTCGGCCCCGGCAAAGAGCATGGCGAGGCGGTCGATGCCGAGCGCAATCCCGGCCGAGTCCGGCATGCCCGCCTCGAGCGCGGCGAGGAACTCACAGTCCGGCTCGTAGATTTCCGCGCCCCGCGCGGCGCGCCGCCGGGCGCAATCCTCGAATCTCTTCCGCTGTTCGGAAGCGTCGGTCAGCTCGCTGAAGGCGTTGGCGATCTCGAT
>JBAYWJ010000126.1:0-9705 GCA_041674125.1 Kiritimatiellia bacterium | reverse complement strand
ATAATCCCCCTTGCCGCATCCGCTCGTCATCGAAATTATCAGCAACCCACAAAACCAGCCTATGATCTTTAAATCTGCGTTATTCGCCTTCATCGTACTCCTTCGTATGCCTGTTATTGAATTGTATTCAGGGGTATCCCAATCAACCTTTCCACGTCCGCCGCCGCCTTTTGATAGGCCGCCAGCACTTCGAGGTAACGTATCTTTGCATAGCTGAGCGTCCGCTGTGTATCCAGCACCTCCAAATGACCGAATTTTCCCTCGCTATATCCTGCATGTGCCGCATCAAAAGCTTGCTGGGCACCCGGCAGCAACTCTTCCTTGATCGCTGCCGCCTCCGCCCTCGCCGTTTCGAGCCGGCTATGCGCTTCAACCAAGTCCGTGGTTGCGCGCAATCGGGCAGCACGCTGTTCGTATTCCGCGCGGGTTGCCTGATGCTTTGCCGCGAGAATGCCGCCGGTGTTGCGATTGAACAACGGCAGAGGCAGAGAAACTCCCACATTACCAGCATAGGTGCCGTCTGCCTCGAAGCGGCTGATACCGGCGCTTACGCCAAGATCGGGAATACGCTCGGCTTTTGCCAGGGAGAGCGATTCCTTGCCCAATGCCACTGCATTGTCCCAGCGCGCGACTTCCGGCGTGCCGTCTAATGACGCAGAGAGCGATTCAAGGGGTGGCACATCCCTGACAACATCCAACTCGCCCCCCGCCTTCTTGAACACGGGCATCGTCCCGCCCCATGATGCCGCAAGTCGTTTTCGCGCCGTATCTAATGCCCGCCTGGCCCGATCCCTTGCAATTCGGGCAGTGGCCACTTCGACCCCAGCTTTCGTTTCCTCAAGAAACGGGACTTTCCCGGCCATAACCCGTTCTGCCGCGGCATTGCGCACATCCTCGGCCAAAACCAGCAGAGACTCCGTTAACGCGAGCTGCCCCTGGGCCGAGAGAACATCCACAAACGCCTTCTTGGTCTGAGTGAGCACGTCCAGACGTTTTGCCTCGTAATCCCATCCGGTCAGTCGCGCTTCCAACTGAGCCACGGCTTGGCGCTTACCACGCTTTCCTCCCAGTTCCACTGACTGGCTCAGCCATATGGTTGTTTTCGCCTCGTCATACGCTTGTTTTGATGCCGACCCGCCGAACTCCTCCGCCAGAACCTCCATTTCCGGGTTCGGCAAGACCCCGGATTGCCGGACATTACCCTCCGCGGCTCGAACCAGGTGCGACGATGCCGCTAATTCCGGGCTTTGCATCAGCGCCAGTTCAAGCGCCTCCTGAAGCGTTAGAACCCCGTCCGGTTCGGGTCGTGGCTGCAAATTCATTATTTGCGATCCAGTCGCCGGCTCGCCTCGATTGGCCGGAATATCCCGTCCCAGTTCGCGCATGGCGGGCCATGCGCTTCCGTCGCTGTTCTCCGCAGATACCCGCAAGCCTGTGCCGGCCACGGCAAGCATGAGCGCGATGTGCACACATGCATGCAAGAAATAAAATTTCTGCTTCATGAGTCCTCCGATTGATTGACAAAATAAATATTCCAGCCTCTCTGGAGACACGACAAGATAAAATACGCCATTGGCGCCGGCACATAAATGCAGGCACAACCGAATGACTGAAAAGGGCGGAGCGCCCTTAGAGGGAAATGGGCGGACGGAAAATGGCAGCGGCCAGGAAGTTCGAATATTTCACAAGAGAGGGAACCGGGAGATCTTGCATCGACCGGGGAACAGCCGGGTCATCGCATGATGCCATACTCAGCGGAATGTGACAGGCACAGCTGCAGGAAGCTGGAGTGTCACAGCAATCCATATCGGCATCTACGCAGACGCCTGCTTGCAACATGACACCACAAAGTGCTGCAAATAGAAATGCCGTCAGGAGTTTAAATAAACGACCGGCTTTTTTATCGTTTTTCATATTCAATGCAGGTGAGTAAAGTATATACGACTCAGGCTGTCAAGTATTATCATGCACATGTCAAGTTGCGCGTATAATTATCGTATTAAGGCGCGCTGTAAACAAGCCAGAGACCGCCCAGCAGCACCAGAAAGCCGCAGATTTTTTTCAGGACGAGCGCACCTTTTGATTTTTCATTCCATCTGAGGTAATGTTCCACCAGCTCGGTTGAGGTTCCCGCCAGGACGATCACCGAGCAGTGCCCTACCCCGTAACATGCCAACAGTAAAATCCCGTAGGAGAGATTGGTCGCCGCCAGTTTGAACGTCACCGCCAGCATCGGCGCCATGTAGGCAAAGGTGCAGGGCCCGAGCGCCACCCCGAACACGAGCCCCAGGATGAACGCCGCCAGCATGCCTTTGCGCTTCATTCCGGGCTGCGCCGCCCCCGGCATGGGCAGACGGATAACCTCAAGCAGGTATAGGCCGACCGCAAAGAATATTATGGCCACCGCGTAGTTGCCCCAGCGGCCGACATCGCCCATCATGCGCCCCGCCGCCGCCGTGACAGCCCCGATCGCGCCGATGGTGACCAATATGCCGAGCGAAAAAAGAAGCGAGATGGTGAACGCCCGCCGGGCAGTTATCTGCCCCTGCTGGTCAATGAACCCGACAATCAGGGGAATGCTGGCCAAATGGCACGGGCTGAGCAAAATACTGAGGATGCCCCAAACAAAGGCGGCGGCAATCGCGATGCCAGCGGCCCCCTCAACGGCATGGGTCAGAACTGAAAATAATTGTTCCATGTTTTTTAAAGGCAGAATTCAGAATGCAGAATGTAGAATTATCAAGATTTTATTTCTGCATTCTGCCTTCCACCTTCTGCGTTTCTTCAGTACCCCAACTCTTTCCATTTTGCCAGGATATCCTCCTTGCCGAAAAAGCCCTCGTGTCGGAAAAGCTCCTTACCATCCGGAGCGTAAAATATCTGGGTGGGAATCACGCGGACATTGTATTGCTTCCCAGAATCCGGATTTTCCCATACGTCAATGAAACGGACCTCGAACTTGTCAGTATGCGTTTTTTTCAACTCTTCCAGAATGGGGGCCATCATTTTGCATGGAATACATTTTGTCGCGCCCAGGTCAATAAGCTTCGGCAATGCCTTGGTACTGCCGGGTTTTTCAGCTTGCGCCGTATTCACCGCGGCGCTCTGCGCGGCCGGCTCAATTACGTTTGCTGTTTCAACGCTCTGCGTGACCGCTTCAGTCGTTTTCCTGCCTTGCTTGACAGCAACCACCACGCCCACGGCAACAATTAACACGGCAAAAATGGCAATGTTTCTGATGTTTTTCATGGTTATTCCTCACCCTAATCTTTCCGTTAATCGGGAAAGCTATTTCAAAATACAACCGAAACAACAGTCTGGAGCCCATTAACCGACGACCAGTCGCCATCTGCATCGCGATCCGACTGCCGGAGGCAGCCCAGGCCGAGCGATAGGCAATCCGTCGCCTGCAGGATAACGGTGGCATAAATCCTGTTGCGGTAAAAATTGTGGTCACGGCTGCCGCTCAGGTCAACGCGCATTTCGTCCGAAAGCATCAATGTGACCGGCCCGAAAGCGCGGCTGATATAGATCCGCGGCCGGTGGTAATCCCATTGCGCAGGGGAGTTCACCTTGTAAAAAAAACGGTCTTCCAGCTTTATGTCTGCGATGCGCGGGACACTGAAGGAATACGTCGCCCCGGCAACGGCCGACCTGGTCCCGTTCCATTCTCCCGAGGCGGACTGCACCGACTCGAAATATCCCTGCGCGATCAACCCGAAACCATAGCCGATTTTGCGAGTGTAAGTTATGTATTCATCGTAAACGTAATCGTCCTTCATGTCGTCCCGGAAATAGATTTCGGCCATGGCGGAAACCGAAGCCTTTTCGGAAAGTTTATGCGCAGCCGTCCAGGTGCTCCAGTACTGCCAATCTTCGCGGGCGCTTGCATTGGAGAGCAAGGACACAAGCGCTATGACCGAAACGCCGACAATCATGCGCCTTTTGTTCACACAGGCTGCAACATCTTTCATCAGACCTTTCCTTTCACGTTTCCGGCGCTTTGCGCAATTTGCGACTTGCCGGGAGGCTCTTACGCCAGAAACTTCTTGATATCCTCCGGTCCCAGCACCTTGCCGGCGCTCTTGACCTCGCCATCAACCGCCAAGGCCGGCGTCATCATCACACCGAACTTCATAATATCGTTTATATTGGTTACTTTCTCAATCGCGTATTCAAGCCCGAGATCCTTAACGGCAGCCTCGGCGTTCTCCGTCAGCTTCTTGCATTTCGGGCAGCCAACGCCCAGAATTTGTATTTTTTTCATTATCTTTGCCTCATTAATTATTTTTGATTTTTTCATACAGCCCGGTCAGCTTTGCCTTGTAGGCTGCGACAACCATCGCCTCATCGTCTTTAAGGGGCTTCACCGGGATCATGTCCATTATTTTCAGCGGGTCAATGCCGGAACCAAGCAGGCATTCTGCAGCGCCCTCAATCATCTTGAGGATCGCCCTGTCAGCAGCATCCGGTTTAAGACCAAAACTTACCGCCAATTCACGCAATGCCTGCCACTGGAACCACATATAGGTCGGCCCCATGCCCGATATCAATGCGTAAGACTCCAGCTCTTTTTCCGGTACTTCCGGCGTCTCGCCCCAAGGGTTAAAAAGAACTCTTAGCGCCGCCTTTGTTTCCGCATCAACGCCTGTTGAAAATGCCACGGGATTGAACCCTTTACCGATGGCCGAGGGAGCATTAGGGATCATGCGCGCCACCCGCGCCACTCCGAGCGCACCGGAAATAGCGGCTGCGGTCACCTTGGGTGCAAGCGACAGGATGGTTGCATCATGTTTTAATGATGGCTTGATCGCCGCCAGCACATCTTTCACAACCGGCGGGTGCACGGCCAAGATCACCAAATTGCAGGCCGCCGCTTCAGCTGTCGTTACGGCCGCAAGATCGGCAAAATCCCGCTTCAATGCCTCCAGAACCACGGGGTTGCTGTCCGCAACACGCACGTCTGAGGGCATTTTGCCTGCCTGCCGCCAGCCTTCCAGGAGGAAACGCGTCACCCGAC
This sequence comes from Kiritimatiellia bacterium, assembly GCA_041674125.1. Taxonomy (GTDB): domain Bacteria; phylum Verrucomicrobiota; class Kiritimatiellia; order JAAZAB01; family JAAZAB01; genus JAQUQV01. The sequence goes on along the minus strand of JBAYWJ010000126.1, from coordinate 4,685 downwards.
CGCCGCCAATGAATCCTATTGATTCAAATATCTTCATGATAGCCTCCCTTTTTCCATTTTATCCGCAATATTTTCAAGACCGGATCTTCAGCATCCATTAATATTATAATTCCTTCATCGCATGACCATTCCGAATATAATTCCGGTGACAGTTGACATTAGAACCACAAGAGCTACATACGTCAAAGTTTTTTTCGGCCCTATGACTGAATTGATCACCAGCATGCTTGGCAGGGACAAGGCCGGACCGGCCAGCAGGAGCGCCAGGGCGGGCCCCTGCCCCATGCCGCTGTCCATAAGCCCCCGCACGATGGGCACTTCGGTCAAAGTGGCAAAATACATGAGCGAGCCCACGATCGAGGCAAAGAAATTTGTCCATACCGGCCAGACGGCATTGAGCCAGCCGGGCGCAGTTCCTGTGCCTGATAACATGCCGTAAAAAACAGCGGGATCATCGCCGACCAGCGCCTGAATCCAGGTGTTGGGCACGATGCCGGCATCCTTGGATTCGGGGCTGCCCAGGAAGAATCCCGCCGCCAGCACGCCGCCAAGCAAGAGCGGCGTTATTTGCCTGGCAAAACCCCACGATTGATCCCGCCAGTCCTTCAACTCCGCCCCGCCGTAAAAAGTCAGGATGGCCAATCCCGCCGATCCGGCCGTAAAAGCGACAACGGGTTGTTCCGGCAAAAGAAAGCCCAGGACAGCAGCCGGCAACGCGGCCGCCGCGACGCGCCAGGCCGCCAGGCCGAAGAAACGCCAGAGGCAAAAACCCAGCAAAACCCCAAACCCGGCCGCGATAATCCACTTGGCCTTGAATATTAAAAACCAAATCCCTTCAGTTTCAAGGGGTCTGCCCCAGTTGGCGAAAACAAGAACTCCGACCATCGCGAGGAAATAAACCGCAACCTTCCATAAGGGACGATCTCCCTTCTCTTCATCTCCCATGAAAACGCCCTGCGGCTGCGCCGCCTTGGCGCGCTCTTCCCTGAGGAATATAAGATGCATCAATGCGCCTATGACCACGCTGAAAACGATTGCGCCGATCGCCCGCGCCAGGCCGATCTGGAAGCCAAGCACGCGCGCCGTCAGCACAATGGCCAGAACATTAATGGCCGGGCCTGAATAAAGGAAGGCTATGGCCGGGCCGAGGCCCGCGCCGCGCATGTAAATGCCGCCGAAAAGAGGGAGCACGGTGCAGGAACAAACCGCCAGAATTGTCCCGGAGACCGAAGCCACCCCGTAAGACAGCAACTTGTTCGCTTTTGGGCCGAAGTAGCGCATCACCGCGTTTTGACTAATAAACACTCCGATGGCGCCCGCGATAAAAAACGCCGGGACCAGGCAAAGCAACACATGCTCCTGCGCGTACCATTTAACCAGACGCAAGGATTCAATCACGGCGCCCTGGAAGCGGGCGGATGACACCGGCAGGAAATAGGCGGCCAGAAAACCGGCGGCCAGCCATCCGAATATCTTTAATTCTTTGTTCATTTTTCATTACCACCGATCACACGGATAACTGATGGTGACAATCGACCGTCAACTGTCTGACCATATCCGTGCCATCAGAAATCAGTGGTGAATATTTTTCTAAGGAATCTTCATGACCTCGATGGCGCATTTCAGGGCGTTGAGGATGCAGGGTGTGCGCAGGTGATAAAACACCTTCATTCCTTCCCGCCGGTCGGCCACTATGCCGGTGCGCTTCAGAATCGCGAGGTGGCGGGAGATATTGGACTGGTCAATATCGGCCAGGGTATTGAGCTCGCAGACGCAGCTGTCCTTTTTTGAAAGGGCGTCAACGATCATGACCCGCACAGGATGGGCGAGCGCCTTTAGGATATTCGACCTGATTTTTGCTTTTTTGTAATCCACGAAAGATACCTTATGCGTTTATGCGCATAAGGTCAAGCGACATTTTTCATTTTCCTGCAATGCCTCATTCTTGGGCAAATTACTGTAGCGCGCAACGCCTTGCCTGCCCTGCGCAGTTGCGGCAAAGAAGCAGGGAAACGTTGTGCGGCTCCGGATCGAAGCACCGCACAGACGAGCGGCGCTACAACAAATTTATACCTCAAGACAGAGAAGCGCCGGATCGGAACGCCGCACGGACGAGCGGCGCTACAAAATATTTATAGCACAAGACAGAGGCCATCCTTTTTTTGTTGATGCGTGAATATTATTCTTTCCGTGTTCCGGGCGGCACGGCGGCCATCATAACGGCCCCAAGCGTTCCCAGCAGCGCGGGAACAGCAAAAGCCGCTGCCGGGCCGATGATGGTCCATACGAATCCCACCATGATGCTCGAAACGAAATCTCCCACCCCGTTGGCCACCCCCAGGACCCCGTAGGCGGTGCCGGCCACGGCGCTATCAACATAATCCCGCACGGCCACGCCCTCGATCGTATCCTCCCAGGCCATAAAAATCCCGGCCATGGCAAAAAAGATCATGAACCACCAGAGAGTCGGCACGACAAACGCAAAGCCGAGGAAAGTTATGGCGGCGATCAGGTAGCCAGCGGCCAGGTACCTGGTTCTGGCAAACCGGTGACTGAGAGCCCCGACGGGAAATGATGCCATGGCATAAGTCACATTGCGGAGCGTGTAAAGCAATGCCGCCATCCGGGCCGCCTCCAGGGCGCCCATGGATGGAGCCAGCACAGTGGTCGCGCGCATTATCATAAGGGTCGGGGCGAAATCGGCTATGCCGAAAACAAGCACCGCCGCAAGAAACCTGCGGTAATCGCTGGGCAAATTTTTCAACGTATCCCAGAACCCGAGGCGGTGCCCCGCGCTTTTTCGTTTTTCGGTTACCAGCAACGCGATTGACAGGGCCGAAAGCACCCCCGGCACCAGGGCGAGCACAAAGATGACCCGGAAGGCCCAGCCCGCCGACCCGTGTCCGCCCGGGATCAAGGATGTAATGGCGCTCACCCAGGCCGGATGAGTGCCCAAAAAGCTCAGGAGGCCGAAAGCGGCCAGGGGGCCCACAATTGCCCCGGCGGTGTCGTATGCCCGGTGGAAGCCGAAAGCCTTGCCGCGCTGATGCGGCTCGACCGAATCAGCCAGCATCGCGTCGCGCAAAGGGCCGCGGATGCCGCGGCCCAGCCAGCTTACCATGCGCCCGAGAAGAACCATGGGCCAGACGAAGGCATAGGCAAAAATCACCACGGCCACGCCGGTCAGGGCATAGCCGAACACCACCCAGGTCTTGCGATGGCCGATTTTATCGCTGTGATAACCGGAACCCAGTTTGACGAAACTGGCAAAGGCATCGGCCATGCCCTCGATGAATCCGAGGGCCGCCGCCGAAGCCCCGATGGCCTGCATGAACTGCGGCAAAACGGCGGTGGCCATTTCGTGACTGAAGTCGCTCAGGAAGCTCGTTAATCCGAAGGCAAAAACGTTTTTATTGAGCCATCCACCTTTCCCTGATTGAACCGGATCACTCTTGTGGAATTCAGCATCTATCAAGCAAAAAACCTCTCGAAATTACGGCTCAAGATATTTTCCCTGGCAGCCGCCGGAATTTTCATCCTCCGGTAGAGGCTGATCTCCCTCTTCATGGCGCGGGGCGCGTTCTCGGCGAGGGTGGCAAGCGTCTGGTCCGACCCGTATATCATGTGGTCTTCGGCCCCGAAATTCAGGAGGTGGCGCAGGGCGTTCTCGCGGTAATCGGGGGGAGTGCCGGGCGTGACGTCGATAAACATTTCCGCCGTGGAATAGCCCGCATGTTTCGCGGCGCGGGCCTGGCCGAAAAGCGCCAGGCATTCATCGGTCCAGGGCCACGAAATATGGGCCAGGGCAAACCGGAAGCGCGGCACTTCCAGCAGCGCCTCGTAATACGCGGGGCGGCAGAAGCGCGAAGAAATTGTTTTGAAATAAAGTATGCCGGAATGGAACAGGCACGGGGCGCCCAGGCCGGCCATCCTGCGGCAATACTTTAAAACACGTTCCTCGCAAGGATACCAGCGGTTGGGGATCATCTTGAAGCCGCGGTAACGGTATTTTTCAACCGCCCAGTCGAGAACTTCAAGGGGCGTCTTGTGACGGGGCTCGACCCAGGCCATCCCGTAAAGGCGATCGGGCGCCTCGGCGATGAATTTGCCGGTGCGGATAATATTGACCTTCTGCTCATCGAGGTTGTCGCCGTATTCCGAAAGAACGGCCGCGCGCGCGATTTTGCTCCTGTCCATGGTCTTCAGAAACGAAGCGGCTGAAACCGAAAGATCGCTGCCGCCGAAACAATGAATATGGAAGTCATTATGGATCATTTTTTCACCTGGCCTGCCAAAGATTATGTCCGGGAATGATACAACCCGCGCGCAATAATAACCAATCGCGCCGCGAAAGCAACGCGAAACAATCCCCCCCTTGACAGAAACCGGAAAGTGATTAATGTCCCCGTCCGTTTACTTTATTCAAGGCACAAAATGCAACTTACGGTCCAGGACGTCGCGCGCTTTCTGAATCTGCCCGAAGAAAAAATCTACCGGATGATACGGCACGGGGAAATTCCCGCCCGCAGGATCCACGACCAGTATCATTTCAACCGGACCGAATTCCTCGACTGGGCCATGGCGCACCGCAGGACCATGTCCGCCGATTTCGTTAAAAGCGGGGAAAAAGCCGCCCCCGCGCGCCTGCCGCGGGTTTCCTCATCTCTTAAATCGGGCGGGATATT
>JBAYWJ010000125.1:0-9710 GCA_041674125.1 Kiritimatiellia bacterium | reverse complement strand
TTGGCTTCATAATTTGCAGGGTTCCTCCTCCTTTTGCCCTAATTCCTTGCAAATTATTTGCCATGTGTCAACATCTATTTCTTTGCGCCGCAATTGCTTATCTGATTATTCAGAACCGACTAGTTAAGGATGAAACAGGACAAAAAATGCAGCCAATGGCATACCCGCCGCACTTGACGGGCGCTGTATGGCAAGGGAGCGTTTCCAGACAATCCCGATTTACCTTTCCCGCCGCGGCCTGCGGGCGGTAAAGCGTTTCCGGCAGATTATTTGCACGCCCTGCGCAGGGATTTTTTATATGGCGGACGGCAGACACCGTTCTCGCAGACGATGGCGCTGATGTTGTCCGCGGGGGTCACGTCGAAGGCCGGGCAGTACACCCCGACTTTGTCGGGCGCAATCTTTTTGCCGGCAAACGTGGTGATTTCATCGCGAGCGCGCTGCTCGATCGGGATTTTTTCTCCAGAAGGAGTTTTAAGGTCAAAGGTTGTTGTCGGCGCACAGACCACGAAGGGCACCTTGTGGGCCTTTGCCAGGACCGAGAGGCCGTAGGTGCCGATCTTGTTGGCGCTGTCTCCGTTGGCCGCTATCCGGTCCGCCCCGACAATTACCATGTCAACCCTGCCCTCCTTCATCACCTGGGCGGCCATGTTGTCGCAGATCAGCGTGGCGTCAATGCCGGCCTGCGTCAGCTCCCAGGCAGTCAGGCGCGCGCCCTGCAGCAGCGGGCGGGTTTCATCAACGAACACGTGCAGCTTGCGGCCCTTTTCGCAAGCAAGATAAACCGGCGCCAGGGCCGTGCCGTACTGCGATGTGGCCAGCCCGCCGGCATTGCAATGGGTCAGGATGGATTTTTTGCCCTTCAGCAGTTCAAGCCCGTGTGAACCTATCTGCCGGCATATTTTACGGTCCTCCTCTAAAATCGCAAGGGCCTCTTCCGCCAGGGCTTCTTTGAACTTGTTCGCCGGCAGCCCGGCGGAGGCTGCGGCCCTTTTCTTCATGCGCCCGAGGGCCCAGAAGAGATTGACGGCCGTCGGCCGGGATGAGGCCAGATGCGCAGCCGCCCGCTTAACTTCCTCAAGAAGGGGTGCACCCGATTTTTTAGATTTCTGGGCGGCGAGCACCACACCGAAGGCGGCGGCGACGCCGATCGCGGGCGCGCCGCGGATCCGGAGAACCTTGATGGCCTCGCGCAAAACCTCCACGGACCTGATTTCCAGGAAGACCATCTCCCCCGGCAGGCGCGTTTGGTCAACCGCGCGGATGAAGCCGGGCACAAACTTACCCCTCGCCGCCGGCACCCACTCGACCGTTTTCAATAGTTTCATAGTTTAAATCTCGCCATAAACCTGCACCAGCCCCGCCAGCGTCCGCATACCAGGAAGGCACATTGCTCACGCACCACCTTGCCATTCCCGGGCCGGACTTTTCGGCAGGAACCGGACCTGCCAAAACCACCTCGTCATTCCCGGTCCAGACCGCCTTCAATACTGTCATTCCCGGGACACCCGTCGCGGGTGGAACCGGGAATCCAGATTACTCAGAACAATCAACCAGTTCCTTCATGGCGCCGCCAGAACAATGACGCAGATGCTGACCCCGTTGAAAATCGAGTGCAGCACGATCGGCGCCCAGAGCGAACCGGAATGAATATACAGCAAGGAAAGCGCCACCGCCAACACAAAGAGCGGCGCAAAAGACGGCAAATGCTGGTGGATTCCCGCGAAAACGAGCGATACTGCCGCCACCGCCGCGCCGGTCCCGATTTTTTTCATCAGCACCGGCAGGAGAATGCCGCGGAAAAGCGTTTCCTCAACCACCGGCGCCACCACCACCGCCAGCACCACCAGCAGGACAAGGCTCCAGCCTGACTGGGACTCGATAAATATGTTCACAACTTCTTGCAGCGTTACCGGGTATCCCGCCGCGTAAAAAAAAATCTGGCTCATGAGGGAAGTTGCCACGACGAGCGGCACAATGCCGACGTAGGCAACCAGGCCCTGCCCGACCGCGCTTTTCAACCCGCGGAAATCGAGCCCGAAGGCCTCCTGCCACGACCCGCGCCGGCAGCGGATGAAGATCCACACCGCCAAAAGCGCCACGCCGTGAAACATAACCCCCTGGACCAGGGCCGCATCCATATCCCGCACCCCGGCCGCCAGCCAGCCCAGCTTGACCGCGGCCCAGTGCGCCGCTCCGGCCAGGACCTGGATCAGCAGCAGGAATAAAACCAGCAGGAGCGCGTCCCGCGCCTGCCAGGGGCGCGACCTGATCCGCTCCGCAGGCAGTTTCCAGCCGAAGGGCGAAGACAGGAAGCGGAAGCAGAGGAAAAAGTCCACGAGAAACCCGGCGAAAATGACGGCGAGGTAAATGCCGCCCGCGATATATACCGGCGGCACCAGCGGCTCCTGGACGCTGGCCAGGCAAAGAGGCAGGGGCAAATTCCAGGCAAGGCAGTTTGGCATGGCTTACTGCGGCTCGGGCTCGATGATTTCCCTGATGACGTAAATCGGCTTGCCCTGCGATTCGTGGTAGGTGCGGATCTGGATTTCCGCCAGGATGCCCATGCAGATGAACTGGATGCCGAAAAACACGAGCATGAAAGACGTCATCACCCAGAAGGGCCGCTTGAGCAGGCCGGCCGCAAATTGGGTCCCGAAAAGGTTGGCGGACATGTTGGCCAGCAGCATGAAAACCAGGAGCAGAAACCCCGGCACCCCTACCGCGAGGCCCATCTTGCCGAAAATCTGGATCGGGCTGCGGCTGTAGCGCAGGAGGAAAGAAACCGTCATCAGGTCCAGCACGACCTTCACGATGCGCGAAAGCCCGTACTTGGATTTGCCGAAGCGCCGCGGGTGGTGGCGCACCACCACCTCGTCAACCCGGCTCCCGGCCCAGCTCGCCAGGGCGGGGATGAAGCGGTGCATGTCGCCGTAAAGATTGACGTTTTCCATCACCTCGCGCCGGTAGGCCTTGAGGGTGCAGCCGTAGTCGTGCAAGCTCACACCCGTAACGCTGCTGATGAGCCAGTTGGCGATCATCGAGGGCAGCTTGCGCCGCGCAAACTCGTCCTTGCGGTCCTTGCGCCAGCCGCTGACCACGTCAAAACCCTGATCCATCCGGTCGAGGAGCAGCGGTATGTCCCCGGGGTCGTTCTGCAGATCCGCATCCATGGTGATGATGATCTCGCCGCGCGCCTCATTTATGCCGGCGCTCATGGCGGCGGTCTGGCCGAAGTTGCGGCGCAGCCGCACCAGGCGGAACCCCGGCCGGGCGCGGGCGCACTCGCGCATTTTTTCCCAGGTGCCGTCGGAGCTGCCGTCGTCTACCAGGACAATCTCGTGCGAGCGCGGCATGCCGGCCAGCGCCCCGTGCAGCTTTTCGCAGAGCAGGCCAACATTCTCCACCTCGTTGTAGACCGGCACCACCACTGAAAAATCAACGCGCTTGTCGTTCATCCGGCAGCCCCCCTATTTGTCCTTGAGCGGCATGGGATTGCACAAATTCTTCTTCGACCGCGCCGACCGGCCGCAGTTGAAGCAGATGTAGGCCGGCTCGGCGGCCAGGCTGCGGACTTCCTCAAGCCGGCCTTCGCTCGCCAGGACGCAAAGGTGGCCCTTGTGATTGCCGCTGCATTTTTTTGTTTCCATTTTACCCTCTTTTCACCTAAATCCCTTTGCAACTATGTGCCTTTGTGCCTTCTTCAATATCATTTCACCGGCACTTTGACAACGATCTTCCTGACTGTTTCCGGGCGGGTGGCGCTTAAGCCCGGCTGGTGGCCGTCCTCCGGGAAAAAGACCGCGAAAAAGCCCGGCGTCAGCACCAGGCGGCTGCCTGTACCTTCCAGGAAAAGGGCGTCTTTCTCGGCCTCGTACGGCGTGACCACCTTCAGGCGCGAGACGCACTGGCAGCCGATCGCCTCCGAGCCGGAGGAGATGTACTGGATATCTGTGTAACGCCGGTGCGCCTCCCAGCGGGCCCCCTCGGCGGGCCTGGTCGCGTATTCGGAAACCATCGCGTAGAGGCCGTTTTTTCCAATCTCGTGCCGGCCGGAGGCCAGCGTTTCGAGGCCGGGCGCGCGCAGGAAGCGGAAGGCTTCCGCGATGCCCGCCCCGATGGATTCATAGCGCGCCGCGTTGTCTATGTGGTCAAATATCATGGATTAATCCGAATTTGTTTTTCAGCCGTTGTCACTTGCAGAAAACATCATAAACCGCTGAGGCGATGGCGACGTGGCCGGTCAGGTTCGGGTGCACCGGCTCGTTGCAAAACACGTCCGGCTCGTGGTTCTGCAGGAGATTCTGGAACATCTCGTGCGTCCTGACCAGGCGCGTCTTGAACTGCCTGCTCATCTGTTCTACAATTTGCAGGTAGCGCGGCAGCAGGTCCAGGACGCTGCGCCGGAAGCTGTCGATCGAGGTTTCGCGGCTGAGGTAAAAGGGCTGGATCAGGATGATTTTGCAGCGCGGCAGCTCCTCGCGGGTGCGCTTGAGTATCTTGCGGTAGGCGTCCTCGTATTTTTCCGGCGAGATGCCGTTGGCCGGGTCGCGCAGGTGCCAGTGCAGGTCGTTGATGCCGATCTTGATCGAAAGCCAGTCGGGCTTTTGGCGCAGGACGTCGTCGCCCCAGCGGTTCATGAGCCCCACGCAGTTGTCGCCGCCGATGCCCTTGTTTACAATTTCCACCCGCTTGGACGGCTCGCAGGCAATCATGAAATCGGAAAAAAGCTTGACGTAGCCTGTGCCGAGCGGACGCGCCTCGTTGCGCCGGCCGCAGTCGGTTATGCTGTCGCCGATGAAAAGCACCTTTTCGCCGCCCTTGATCTTGGTTTCCATTTGGCCGGGACCTCCATGTGTTTGTTTGAATCAACCCGGCCAGCATAACCACCTGCCGGTCAGGAAGAAAGCTTATTTTTTGCGGCGTGCGCCAGGGCCGCGTGGAAGGCGCAGAGCGCGAGCAGGATGTAATCGCCGCGTGTCCCCCCGTGCTTTGCCAGCATTTCTTCGCATTCCGCCAGCACGACCCCTGCCGGGATGGCGGCCGACTGCGGCCGCGCCAGGCGGAGGAGCCCGGCGACCGCCGCGGCGCCCTCCGGCAGGTTGCGCTGCTCAAAGCAGCGCGCGGCCGCGGCCACGGCCTGGCGGTATTTATCCGCGTCCGGAACGCGGCCGCTGATTTTCTGCCTTATCTTTATCAGCTCCTCGGCGCAGGCGGTTTCGAAATCGGATCGGCTCGCGTGCCAGAGCCCGACGAAATGGTGCTCGCCGCCGATTATCCGCGCCACGGAAAGCGCCGCTTCGCCCCGCAGGTGTTCGTCCGAAAGGCGGCGCAGGAGCTCCAGGATGCGCGGCAGCAGGTCGCTCCGCCTGAAGCGGCCCAGGGCGGCGGCGTAGCCGGCGCTGATGTTGTCGTTTTTTTCGCGCGCGAATGCCTCCTCGATCACCGGCACGATCTCCTGGTCGTTCAGCTTGGCCAGCGCGCGCGCGCACTGGGAGCGGATCAGAGCGAACTCGCAGGTGAGCATTTCGCGCAGGACCGGCAGCGCGCGCGGGTCGCGGATGCGCCCCAGGGCCCAGACCGCCGCCTCGCTCAGGCCCGGCTCCCGGCTCCGGACCGCCGCGGAAAGGGCGCGGATGAGCTTTTCATCCGGCGGCATGCGCGCCATGGAAACAATGGCCTCGTAGCGCACGTTGAAGCTCGGGTCGTCGGCGGCGCGCATGAGCTCCTCCACCGTCAGGTGGCTCTTGGCGTCGCCCATCTTGCGGGTGAGCTCCATGCGCCGCGTTTCATCCTCCGAAAGGTGAAAGCGCACCATGGAGCTGAAGGCCAGAAACGGGTTGCCCTGCAAAAACAAAGATACGAATTCGCCAGTCCGCACCCCGCTGTCATTGTGGGCCTTGCGAAATATAAAGAAGGCTACCAGCAGGCAAAGCAACATCAGCGCAAACAAAATCGCAAAGTTGTCGAAATGAATAAAGCGCCAATCGAATTTAACCGGGCTCATGAAATCCAGAAGCCAGCCGTAAAAGAACGAGCAACAGGCTACCAGCGCATTTTGCAGAGATGCGTTCAAGGCCGTGCAAAAAGCCGGACTGTGTGCCGCAGGCAGGACCGTAACAAAAAAATATCGGTTTGCTCCGGCGCCCCACCCCTGTAGAACAATGCCGAAAAAGGCATAAATAAGGCATGTTCCCGCAACGCTTTGCTGATCCATACGCGGAAGAAGAAAAAGCAAAACGGGCACGAAAGAAAGACCTGCCAAAGCGCTCATAAACACCGGTTTGCTCCCGAAGCGGTCGGCGCTCCAACCCCAGAAAAAAGCCGACGCCAAAACCCCGATCTGAAAGCACCCGGAAAAGAGCATTATTTTGTCCGCCGTAAATCCAATCCGTTCGCTCAGGTAGAGAGGCAAGAAACCGAAACACGAAGTGCCGATTATAAAGAACACCGAGCCTTTGAGCCAAATTCCATACCTGGGGTTGCGCAACGTCTCAAAAGTATCGGCAAGCAGTGACCAGTTGCGTTTTTCGACAGCCTGGGGCTGGCCGCCAGGCAGACGCCCCGCCGTGGCAAGGCCAATAAAACCGAAAGCGACTCCGATAACTATGGCAACGTTAAAACCAAGCAGGCCCGGCCAGTTTTTCATGATGAAAACCGCTGCCAAAGAAGCGAGCATCGCGGCGAAAGTAGCCACCATCGAATTGACAGCCTCAACCTTGCCGCGAACCTTTGGCGAAATGAGTTCAAGAAACCAGGGCCACCAGCCTGTTTCCGCTATCGCCCTTGAAATTGAGAAAAAAAACACGACCATGGCCACCCACAGGAAGGCGGCATGATCGCCCAGTCTCACCATGATCCATCCAGCCAGCGGCAGCAGCAGGACAAACCCGTACCTGATGAAATAAAAATCAATTGTGGTTTTCTTGGGGCCATAACGCATTACCCAGCGGGAAATAAACATGGAAAGAAGGTATGAAAGCGGCAGAAGCGAAAGGACGAAACCGATCCTGGTCTTGGACATATGCAGGGAGTCACAGAACAACGGAAAGAGCGGGCCGAGCAGCGTCAATATGGCGAACATGTTCGTCCAGCCGCTGAACTGGTAAAGCCACTGGAAGCTCTTTTTCTGCTGGACCGTGCTGATCATGGTGGCCTGCCCCGACTTAACCCGTTTCTGAAAGACGATACAATGCACATCGGGGGACGGTTTTCAATCAAAATCCGGAAACGGCGGAAAACATGCCTCATTTTTATGGTTGCTTTCTTTTTTTGAGTCATAGTAGTATTCCAGCCTCACAAGCACCGGGGAAGAAAGGAGTTTCATGGGCGGCTTTTTCGGAGTGGTCTCAAAAAAAGACTGCGTGGATGACCTCTTCTACGGCACCGACTATCATTCCCACCTGGGCACGCGGCGCGGCGGGCTGGCCGTAAGGGAAAGCCAGGGTTTTTCGCGCTGCATCCACGACATCAGCAACGCCCAGTTCCGCTCCAAGTTTGAAAGCGACATTACCCGCCTGCACGGCAGCATGGGAATCGGCGTCATCAGCGACTACGAGGACCAGCCCCTGATCATCGGCTCGCACCTGGGGCCCTACGCGATCGTTACGGTGGGCAAGATCCTGAACACCGAGGAAATGGTGCGCGCGGCCTTCAAAAAGCGGACGACACACTTTTCGGAAATGAGCTGCGGCGAGATCAACCCGACCGAGCTCGTCGCCACCATCGTCAACCAGGGCGCCACCTTCGAGGAAGGCCTGCACATGGCCCAGGAGGCCGTGCAGGGATCCTGCTCCATCCTGCTCCTGACGGAAAAGGGCATTTACGCCGCGCGCGACAGGTTCGGCCGCACCCCGGTCGTGCTCGGCTCCAAGCCCGGCTCTCTGGCCATGACCATGGAAACCTGCGCCCTGCCGAACCTGGGCTATGCCGTCAAGCATTACCTGGGGCCGGGGGAAATAATCCTGGCCACCCCGGACGGCTTCACCCAGCTGAAAAAACCGGGCAAGCGCCTCCAGGTCTGCGCCTTCCTCTGGGTTTATTACGGCTACCCCGCTTCCAGCTACGAAAACATCAACGTCGAGCAGTGCCGCTACCGCTGCGGCGCCTGCCTGGCCAAGCGCCACAACGTGAAGGTGGATTTCGTCTCCGGCATACCCGATTCCGGCACCGGCCACGCCCTCGGCTACGCCACCGCCACCGGCCTGCCCTACTGCCGCCCCTTCGTGAAATACACCCCCACCTGGCCGCGCAGCTTCATGCCACCTGACCAGGCCGTGCGTGACCTGGTGGCCACGATGAAGCTGATCCCGATCCAGGACATCATCCACGGCAAGCGCCTCCTCTTCTGCGAGGACTCCATCGTGCGCGGCACCCAGCTCAAGGACACCATCAAGCGGCTCTTTGAAAACGGCGCCAAAGAAGTGCACATGCGCCCGGCCTGCCCGCCCCTGCTGTTCGGATGCAAATTCCTTAATTTCTCGCGCTCAAAATCAGAGGCGGACCTTGCCGCGCGGCGGGCGATCTGGGAAATGGAAGGGGCCGGCGAGCGCGACCTGCGCCCCTACTGCAAGGAAAACAGCCCCCTTTACGATGCCATGATCGAGCGCATCCGCTACCGGATGGGGCTGACCACCCTCGTTTACCAGAAGCTTGACGACCTGATCGAGGCCATCGGGCTCCCGCGCGAAAAACTCTGCACCTACTGCTGGACCGGCAAAGAATAGTCCCCGGCCGCCGGCGCGCCGGCATCAGGGCGCGCTCCTTTTCCTGCGCTCGCGATATGCCGCGGCCACGACCGCCAGGCGCAGGGCTATCAGCGCGAGGATGATGTAATCCCCGCGCCGGCCGCCGCGGGCCTTCAACTGGCCGGCGCACTCATTCAAAAAATAAGCCAACGGCTGGCCGGGCGCCGCCCCGGGCGGCAGCAGGCCGATCGCGCCGCAAACCGCCTCCGCGCCGCCTTCCCGGTCGCGCCGCTCAAAAAGGCGGGCGGCCTCGCCTATCTTCCGCGCCAGGCTCTCAGCAACCGCGCGGAGGCGGGAGGCCTTAACCTCAAGATCAAGGAGATCCTCGGCGCAGGCCGTTTCAAAGTCGGCGCAGCTGCGCTTCCAGAGGCGCACGAAATGATGCTCGCTCCCTATGATCCGGGCCGCGGCCAGGGCCACGTCCCCGCGCAGCCGGTCCTCGGCGAGCTCCGCCAGCAGGGCCATTATTTCCGGGAGCGCTTCGCCGCGGTGCAGGCGCCCGAGCGCGGCGGCGTAGCCGGCGCGGATGCCGGCGTTTTTTTCGTTCCGGAAGGCGGCGGAGATTTCCGGCACGCTTTCGGCGTCGTTCAGCTTGGCCAGGGCCCGCGCGCACTGGGAGCGCAGGAGCGCATATTCGGATTTCAGCATCTCCCGCAGGACCGGCAGCGCGCGGCGGTCGCCCATCCTTCCGAGGGCCCAGCAGGCCGCCTCGCTCACGCCCGGCTCGCGGCTGCGCACCGCAAGGGCGAGCGCGTCAATCAAGCGGCCGTCGGGCGGCATGCGCGCCATGGAAACGACCGCCTCGTAGCGCACGTTGAAGTTGGGGTCGTAAGCCGACTGCAGGATTTCCTCCACCGTCAGGCGGCTCTGGGAATCTCCGAGCCGGCGGGTGTATTCCAGGCGGCTGGTTTCGTCCTCGGCCAGGTGATAGCGCACGATCGAACTGAAGGCCAGGAGGGGATT
>JBAYWJ010000124.1:0-9767 GCA_041674125.1 Kiritimatiellia bacterium | reverse complement strand
GGCCGCGGAAACAACCGTTGCGGCCAGGAGGATATAGACCAGGGCCTGGTTGAACTGCTGGAGAAATTTCACCCAGGCCGGGGTGCCGCGCCGGGCGGTCATCAGGTTGGGGCCGAAGCGCGCCCGGCGCCGGCTGGCTTCTTCCTGGTCCAAACCGCGTAATGGATCGGTTGCAAGGCGTTGGAGCGCCTCTCCGGCCGGCAAGGTGTGCCACTTGCAGCTTGCATCCCAATCCATTTTCATCTTCCGCCGCACGGTTCAGGCGCTTTCATTGCTTTTCACTCGCAAAAAAGATGCATACATGATGAGCGAAAATAAAATTATTGTCAAACGCGATCGGCAATATTTTCGTTTAAACTAACGCGCAAGAGTTCGCGGAAAACATACACCCGCCCGGGCGCCAATCAAGCCAGGCCGCGAGCAATGCGGTAAACCCAGTTGGCCATCAGAAGGAGCAGGAGAAGCGCTGCGAGAAACACCATGATTTTCGGCGTAACTCGCAACCGCTCCGGCCAGGAAAGCCTGCGGCCGCCGGCGGAGAGGGCAATGACCGCGGCATTATACAAAAACATTGCCCCGGCCGCCGCAAAAACCAAAAGGGCAAAGGGACAGAGCATAAACCCGTCCGCCCAGTGCCCGTTGGCAAAATCGCAGAAGGAGCGGGTAAAACCGCAGGTCGGGCAGGGGAGTCCGGTGATGTTTTTGAACAGGCAGAAGCCGAGCGGGAACCTGTCGATCGGGAAAAAGCGCGCCACGGCCAGGATGGCTCCGCTGAAAACCAGCAGGAAATAATTAACCGCGAAATTATTCCAGTAATTTATACCCCGTCCGGGCGCGGGAGGTTTCTGGCCGCTTCCATTGCCGCCCATTTTACGGCCTGCCGAAAAGATCGCGGAAAGCGACCGCAAGGATGCAGGCGGATATGGGGAGCGTGATGATCATGCCCACGCCGCAAGCCAGGAAGCCGAGATATCCCAGGAACATCGCCACGATAACCAGCCCGGCAAACGGGAAAAAGTTGGTTTTGACCATGTTGATGCTTGCCATAGAGGCCGGCCAGAAGTTCATCTTGCGGTCAACGATGAAATACATGCCGAACATTATAAAGGCACTTATGACAATTCCCACAAACATGGAGAGTATCTGGCCTGCGCACGGGATAAAATTGAGCACAAAGCTGACGGCGACAGAGATTGCGCCCCAGACAAGCGTGAAGAGAAAGGCGTCAAGGAAGTATTCAAATCCCTTGAATACGTCGCCGATTTCCGGCTTGGGCTCTTTTTTATCGAGGCAGGCCAGGATAATCACGATCAGGCCGGCCAGCATCGGGCCGGAAAGGATTCCCAGCGTCACAACGCTCAAAATGACGGCTATCAGGTTGGCCAGGACAAGAACAACGAAGTTTTCCTTGTAAAGATTAAAGCCTGCATTGATCCATTCCGAAAATTTGACCACGGGCTTTGAATTTGCGTTATTTTCGTCCATTGCGGTGTCCTCCGATGTTGTTTTGGACTTCAGAATGAATTTAGCGCATTAAAACTGCATTGCAAACAAATATTTCGTCAGGATTGAATGAAAAGCAAAATCGCCCCGTGTTCAAATAAACCAATTACTGAGCGGGTTTTGAGATTCAAGGCAGGAAAACGCGGGTGTGTAACGTCGCATAATATATCTTATGTCTACTAATGTGTGCCCCGGAATACCATTCATAGTAATTGATTGATGAAAATGCCCTCAGGCCACACAAGCTGCTTTGCGGGCTTCGGCCTATCTTACCATGTAAATCAGGCGGTCTTTCTGCCCGGAACGCTCAATATCAAGCACAAAGCCGTTGACGCGGTTTTTAACGAATTCGTTGATAAAATACTCGGCCCTGTTCTGGCTCGTCATGGGCATGGAATTAACCTGCCGGATAACGTCGCCTTCCTGCAGGCCGAAGGCTTTAAACATTTCGGCTTCGCCCTCGATGACCAGCGTGTATCCGGCAATATTGCCGCCCTGGTATACCGGCTTGAGGGAATCGTAGACCTTGGCCAGGCGGTCTGTGTTGTTGAGCACTTCCTTGTAGTAGTTAAGCATGGACTCCCTCGTTAAAACCCACCTTTTGTCGCCCACGCGCTTCCCGAAACGGTTTTCTTCTCCTTCCGGAATTTTGGAGCCGGAGTAGGCGGCCTGTTGGGTGTTACTGGAGGATGTGCCGGTGAAACTGAGCAGGATTTCCTCCTCGGCTGAGCCGCGGCGCAGGATGACCTTGTCCGACATTATCAAGTGGACAACCGCGGCCCCATCGATTTGGTCGCCCTCGGAAACCAGCATCTGTTCTTGTTTTTGCAAATCGTCGAGGATGGCCCTGCGGGACTGCTGGTTCATGCCGACGGCAAAAAATGTCCCAGCCAGACGGTAGCGCCGGAGTGCGTTGCCCGGGGACGGGGCTGTCAGAGGCAGCGCGCCCGACTTTCTGAAAACCGATCCGTCAAACCGGTATTCGGCAGGATTGAGAGCCGGCCGGACGGGCTCCGGCGCGGTTGTTCGCGGTGTATCTCCCTGGACGGCGCAGCGGGCCAGGCGAATTGTGCCCCATGATCCGATCAGCAGCGCGAGAGCCAATGCCGTCCAGCCTGCCATGAAAATCCGATTAATTGTTTGCTCTGCTATCATTCCTTTATACAGGCGCCGGCGGACTGCACCCCCTACTCCCCGCACCAGAATTTCACGCGCGGCCGGCTCCGGCTATAAGCCGGATTCTGTGCCCCGGGCCGTTCAAGGCCCGGGCGATGATCATTTGTCTTATGCCGGAATGCTGATTCCGGCAGGTTTAGCGATCAACCCGGAACTGCTTCGCTTAAAGCGATTCGGACGGGCCGCCCATGCAGTTCCCTATTTGATCTTGCTCCGGATGGGGTTTGCCTTGCAGCCGGGTATTTCTGCCCGGCCCGGTGGTCTCTTACACCGCCTTTTCACCCTTGTCGCCCGCGCCGAAGCGCGGTGACGGTCTGTTTCTGTGGCACTTTCCGTATTTTCCGTTTAATCGGAAAACCTCCCGACGTTACCAGGCCAAGGGCCCGATCGCGCCGGGACATCCCGCCCTGTGGAGTCCGGACTTTCCTCCCCGATAGTTTAAGCAACATCGGGGCGATCATCCGCCGGGGCCGGCCGCGCGTGAAATATTTCAATGAACCAGGTACAATATGCGCCCGCAGAACGAGCAGGTTACCGGGGCGGTTTGCTTCTTGATTTCATTGATCAAGTGCGCCGGCAGGTGCATATGGCATCCGGCGCAGGTGCTGTTTTCCACCCCCACGACTGCCTTGTCGCCCTTGTTTTCAAAGATGCGGTTATAGGCGGCCAGTATGTCCGCGCTTATGCCAGCCGTGTCCTTTTCGCGCTCGGCGGCGAGCGCGGCTACTTCTGTTTCCAGGTTTTTCTTGCGCTGGTCGAGTTCAGCCAGCCTCCCCTGGATCACGGACTGCATGGCCGCCACGTCCTTCTGGGATTTTTCCTCGCCGTGCTGGGATTCCTCGATCTGTTCCATGACAGCAATCTCGCTGTCTTCTGCTTTGCGTATTTCCTCGTTCAAGCCGGCGATTTCCCGGTTGAGAACCTTGAACTCATCGTTGGACTTGATCTGGAACTGCTGCTCACGAAGCTTGCCGATTTTCTGGCGCAGCGTTTCTATTTCAAGCTCGATTTTTTTCATCTCCGCCTGGCGCGTTTTAACATCGCTTTTGGCCAGGGCAGCGGCCTCCTGGGCCTGGGCGATTTCTCCCTCGACTTCCTTGCGCCGGAGCGGGATTTGGGCGATTTCGCGCTTGCAGCGCGAAAGGCGCACGTCGCGCTCCTGCACGACAAGCAGTTTTTCTATGGCCGTACGAATATTGTTTTCATTCATCCGGAAAAATATATATTTATTTGCAGTGTGCCACAAGTTAAATTATGGCCTGTTTAAAAAAGCCGAGGTTCTGATGAAAAGACAAAGCGAAGACCTGACGCCGACCGGTTCCCTTACCATCCTGCGCCGCAGCCGGCAACATTACCCCGGCCACCCGGACGAGGCCAGGCTGGAGGCATTTCCGAATCCCAGGCCGGGGCGGGTCTACTGGATTCATTTTGAATGCCCGGAGTTCACGAGCATCTGCCCGGTCACGGCCCAGCCCGATTTTGCGCTGATTGCAATAGACTATGTCCCGGGAAGGCTCTGCCTCGAGAGCAAGTCGCTTAAGCTCTACCTCGATTCGTTCCGCAACCTCGGCGTGTTTTACGAGGCGGCGGTCAACCGCATCGCGGATGACATCACCAAAGCCTGCCGCCCGCGCCGCCTGAAGGTTTCCGGCAAATTCAACCCGCGCGGCGGGATCGCGATGACGGTGAGCGTCGAGCTCTTTGCCCGGAAAAACGCACGCGCTGGCTGACGCGCGCTTTGCACGGCGCCCTTCAAATGATTGCCTGCCAGGGTTCATTCCCGGCCGGGCTTGTCCAACTCGAGGCGCACGGCCTTGGCCAGGTCGTGCTGGTCGTATGGCTTCAAAAGGCACTGTCCCACCCCGAGGCGCATGGCCTCCCTGATGCGCTGGGTAACGGTGAATCCGCTCACTATGATCGCCTTCTGGCATGGCTTGAGTGCCAGCATGGCGCGGTAGGTTTCAAGGCCGTCAAAATCGTCGGCCATGATCATGTCAATGACTGCCATGTCGATCGTAGGCCCCTCCCCTTTGGTTCCTTTGCGGACAAATTCAACGGCTTCGGCGCCGTTCCTGGCGCCGAACACCTTGTATCCGGTCGATCTCAGGAAGGCCATGGCTGCCTTGCGCAGTTCGGGGTCGTCGTCCACGACCAGGATCGATTCGACGCCCTGGAGCGCGACGTTTTCGGAAGTTTCTGCGAGAGTGATCGGTCCGGTGTAGACCGGGAAATAAATTGCAATTTCCGTTCCGCCGGCTTCGGCGGACTTGATGTCGATGGCGCCCTTGTGTCCCTTTATGATGGCATAGGCGAGCGCCGTGTCCAGGCCCCCTGCCTGCCGGGACGGGGCGCCCACCTCGCCGCCGCCGGCAAAGGGCTCGAAAAAGCGGTTGATTTCGTCATCGCTCATGGCGCGGCCGCTGTCGCTGAACCTGATGATGACGTAATCGCCCCGCTCGATGATTTCAAAACCCTGGATGGATTCGCTGATTCTGGTGTTTTCGGATGAGACTGTGACCGTGCCGGCATCGCTTATGCGCGAGCAGGCGCTCAGGATCAGGTTGTTGAACAGCGTGGCCAGGTGCTGCCTGTTGCCTGTGACCGGGATGATGCGGGGGTTGAGGTCGCAGCGGATCTGGACCATCGGATAATCCCGCTTGATGCGGTCAAGGGAGGTGGCGCCCATTATTTCCTCTACGATGAGGTTCAGGTCGAGCGGCTCGACGGCAAAGTCCTTGATCTGGCCGAGGGTGATGAGGTCATCAAGGATATCCAGGGCCTTCCGGGCAGAGTTCTGGATCACGGCCAGGTCCGGAGCGATGTTATTGCCGGCCGCAATCTTGTTATTGATGAGTTCCGGGTAATCCACGATCGGCCCTACGATGCGGCGCAGCTGCTCGGCAATGCCGTTGGCCAGCAGGCCGACCGATTCCATGCGTTGGGCACGCGAGAGGCGCTTCTGCAGAGCCTGCTCGCGGTCATAAGCCTCGCGGCGGGCGGCAATGTTCCGGAGCACGACAATGTTGCCGCTGACGGCCCCGTCGGACTGTCTGAGCGGAACGATACTGTATTCGATTTCGAGCCTGGTGCCGTCCCTGGCAACCAGGGTTGCTTCGCCGTTCCGGGGCGCGTCGGCTTCCTGGAGCATGGCGCGCATTGATTTGGCGCCCGCTCCATTTTGGGCGCTGCTTTCGAAAACCACCACCTCTCCGGCGCTGCGGCCAGCCATTTCTTTCATGGCCCAGCCCGTGAGGGATTCGGCGACGGGGTTGCAGAATTCTATCAGGCCCTTGACGTCGGTCGTGATGACGCCGTCGGAGATGCTGCGCAGGATTGAGGCGAGCCACTCGCGGTTTTGTTTCAGCTGCCGCTCCACGGCGCTTTTGTAGAGCGCCATTTCAATTGTCGAGCGGACCTCGCGCTCCTCGAATGGCTTTAGCAGGTAGCCGTAGGCGTTGGTTTCCTTGGCGCGGTTTATGGTATTCTCGTCCGAATAGGCCGTGAGAAATATAATCGGGGTGGCGAGGCCGGCGGATATCCTGCGCGCGGTTTCAACGCCGTCGAGCTTGCCCTTCAGCATGATGTCCATGAGGATCAGGTCCGGATGGAAGCGCGCGGCCGCGTCCAGGGCCTCTTCGCCGCTGGAGACCGCGGCGCAAACCGCGTAGCCGAGATGCAGGAGGCTGGTTTCCATATCCTTGGCCACGATGGGCTCGTCTTCGACGATCATGATCGAGGCGTTACGCGCGGGCTTTCCGGCGCCCGTTGCCGGCTTGCTTGTGTCATCCATGGGGCTCTTCCTCCGGGAATACGATTGCATCGCTGAATTCCGCCTGGAATTCAGGCGAAAGGGAAAGATCGATATGCCGGACCTCGTGCGCCATCTTTTCCGCAAATTCTTTTTCGGCCACGGAAAGGATGGCGCGCCGCGCGCCCATGAGCGAGGCGTTGCCGATGAAGCGGATTTTTCCGCTCGGCACCGGCGGCAGCAGTCCTATGCGCAGGGCATGGTTGCGCCTGATGAAGTTCCCGAAGCCTCCCGCAAGCAGCACGGAGTCGAGCCGCGTGCAGTTGATGCCCGCCATCTTGAGCAGGATGTTGATCCCGGACCTTATTGCGCCGTTGGCCAGCTGCATTTCGCGCACGTCTTTCTGGGTCAGCAGCAGCGGCTGGCCGGAGGCGCTTTCGGATTTGCCGGCGATGACAAAGGCGCCCTGGCCTTCCTTCTCGATCAAGCGCCGCTTGATTGCCGCCGGGGTGTCCGCCGGGAGTTCGGAGGCGGCGCAAATGCGACCCGAGCTTTCAACCAGGCCCGTGCGCCTGAGCTCGGCGACCAGGTCTATCAGGCCGGAGCCGCAGAGCCCAACCGGGCGCGTGTTGCCGATGACGTTGCAGGAAAGGTCGTCGTTGATGATCACTTTTTCGATGGCGCCGGCGGTGGCGCGCATGCCGCAGGAGATGCGCGCGCCCTCGAAAGCCGGCCCGGCCGCCACGGAAGCGGCCATGAGGCAGGCGCCGTGCTTCAGGACGATTTCGCCGTTGGTGCCGATGTCCACGAAGAGGATGGTTTCATCGCTCAGCGCCATGCGGCTTGCGACGAGGCCGGCGACGGTGTCTCCGCCGACGAACCCGCCGATCTGCGGGAAAACATATACCCGGCCGTGCGCATTGATTTCCAGGCCCATTTCGGAGGCTGAAAGCTCCAGCGCGCGGGTAAATGCGGGCACGAACGGTATTTCTCCCAGGGCCGAGGGATCGATGCCGCAGGCGATCTGCTGCATGGTCGTGTTCCCGGCCAGGACCACCTCGTAGATGTCTTCGCGCCGGATGCGGGCTTCGGATGCCAGCTTGTCTATTATATCGTTGATGGCCCCGATGATGACCCGCTGGAGGCGGGAGAGGCCCTTCTCGTCCTCCCGGCAGAGGCGCAGGCGCGAAATGACGTCGTCGCCGTAAGAGGTCTGAGGATTGACGCGGGCGTCGACGGCGACGTCCATCCCGGTATTGAGGTTGATGATTGTCCCGACGAGCGTGGTGGTGCCCAGGTCAATCGCGATGCCGAACGACCTGCCGGTCGAATCCCCCGGCTCGAATCCGATCAGTTCGTGGTCGGCGAGCACCACCGTGCCCTTGAAGTGGTTTTTGCGCAGCGCGTCCGGCAGGAGGCGCATGGTGGCGATGGATATGCTGCTGAATTCAGCCGGTCTTACGGCGGCCCGGATGCGCTCCACGTCCGACAGGGCGCCGTCCGGCGCGTCTTTCGCAAGGTCGACGTAATACTTGCCTACCGCCGGCTGCAGGGGCAGCTTTCCGCCCTCGCCCTGCACGAGGATCTGCTGCTGTGACTCGAAAAGGGATTCCACTGGTATTTCAATCCTGAGGTCGCCGCCGGCTTTGGCCTGGCAGGCCAGCCGGAACCCGTTTTCGATTTCCTGGCGGCTGAAAACTTCCAGGCAGGCGGCGGATGGCTTGCACTGGCCGCTGACGACGCGCACGCGGCACTTGCCGCACTTGCCCGTGCCCCCGCAGGGCGTCTGCAGTATGAGCCCGGCCTGGGCGGCGGCCTCCAGCAGGATGCTTTCGGCCAGCACGTAGACCTGGCGGCCGCTGGGCTCAAAGACTACCTTGTATTCCTGGCGCTTCATGTCATTAAAGTTGATATGTCCAAAGTGCAGGATTCTCAGTCGCTGGTTTTAACTCTGAACCTTTATCTTCTGAACAGTGAATCCAAGTGTTACAGAATATACCTGATAAGACGTTCATTACAAAATAAATCAATTCCATTCCACTGAGAAGCATCAATCTTCGTCACGGTCTCCTTCCGCCAGGTCGCCGCCTGTCAGGCGCTGATAGATGTATTTTGCCAGCGGCACCGAGGCGTATATGCCGAAAGTTGACAGGGCTCCGGCCAGGAACACGCGGAGCAAGCCTTCCCTCGTTTCCGGCAGGCGCCAACCGTCTGCAAATGATTCCGGACCGTAATAGAGCATGACGAGCACGATCAGTATAACCGGCACGGGAACGACCCAGGCCAGAAGGTGCTTGGCGTAATTTTCCACCGGCAGGAGCCAGACGATCCGCACCAGCAAAGCGGTTGCGGCCGTTCCGATGGCGTATGCCGCCAGGAGCTTAAGCAGGTGTTCGTTCATCGCGCCTGAGAAAGTTCACTGCTCACAGTTTGCAGTTAACAGTTATCAATCAAGGCAAAGACGTTTGACTTCAGCTTTCGGCTTATACTTGCGAAAACCGTTTCAGTTCACAGTTCAGTGTTTTCTCAGCACACGATCGCTGAAAAAACAGGATACTTCGTCAGCTTGTCCCGCCCTTTAAAAGCCCCGAGCTCGATCAGGAATGCTATTTCGACAATCTTGCCCCCCAGCTTTTCCACCATGGCCGCGGTGGCGGCCGCGGTGCCGCCGGTGGCGAGCAGGTCGTCAACGATCAGGATATTCTCCCCCGGCTTGACGGCATCCACGTGCATGGCGAGCGTGGCGGAGCCGTATTCGAGGTTGTAGGATTCCTCAATCGTGTTGAACGGCAGCTTGCCCTTCTTGCGTACCGGGATGAACCCGGCGCCGAGCTTCATGGCCACGGCGGCTCCGAAAATGAACCCGCGCGCGTCCACGGCCGCCACCTTTGCAATGGAGCCCCTGGGGTGGCGCTTGCAGAGGACCGCGACCGCTTTTTTGAAAAGCTTCGGGTCGCCCAGGATCGGGGTGATGTCCTTGAACAAAACGCCCTTTTGCGGGAAATCGGGTATATCGCGGATGGCCGCTTTCAGCTTCCTGTTTTTCATATTCTCCTTTCAGTGTAAACCGGCTGCCTTAAAACAGGTGCATTATAAGCACAATGCCAAATGGTAAAGCAAGGCCAAACTGAACGGTAAAAGCAGTCTTGACTTATTTGCCCGGCGGAATAGATTGTATGAACTCCATCCATTTATTTCACGGAGCGCACATGTTTGAAATAGGCATCAAGTCACATTTTTGCGGGGCGCACAAGCTCGATGGCTACCGGGGGCAGTGCGCAAACCTCCACGGGCACAACTGGGAGGTCGAGATTATTTTGCGGGCCGATAAAACCGGCCG
>JBAYWJ010000123.1:0-9917 GCA_041674125.1 Kiritimatiellia bacterium | reverse complement strand
GCGAAGGATATTATGCGCGCGGCCAGGCGTTTTGCAAGGTTGGCGATGGCTCCCGCGCCGCTAAAGACCTGGCCGCGGCCGCGGTCGAACTCCCGGCTCTCCGCGATAAAGTCCAGGCCTCAACCCTCCTGGCCCACGTTTACCGGGCGCTGCTGAAGGATGACGATAAGGCCCTGGCCGTTTACCTCGAAACCCAGCCGCGCGCGCAGAAACTCGACCGCTGGGGCTACGCTTTTTTCACAGTGAGCGCTACGGCGGCCGAGATGCTTTCCGCGCGCGGCAAATATGCCGAGGCGCTCGAGGTTTTGGACAGGACCGATGTCCGCAGCCTGCATGGTTCCTGGCGCTCATCGCTCCTGTGTTCGTATGCGTCGGTTTACGAAGCCCAGGGCCGGCTGGTGGATGCCCTGAGGTTCTTGGGCGAGGCGCGCGATGTTCCGGGCCTGCCCGCGGGGCAATACTCCGGCATAGATCAGCGCATAAACGAACTGCTGGCCAGGCTCCAGGATCCGGGAGCGCAATCATCGGACCTGGTCCTCGCGGTCAATGGCCGGACCGATTACCAGGTCGTGCTGCCGGACTCATTCCCCGACGGGGAAGTCGGGGGTGTTCTCACCAACACGGCCGCTTTAATCCAGGGCGCATTCCTGACCAACGGCTTTGCGATAAAAGTTGTTCCGGAACGCGACCGCGATCCGGGCAAGCCGGGGCTGTTCCTCGGTGAAACAGATTTTGCCCGGGCCAGCGGCGTGGATTTCGGGAGCCTGGAATGTTGGAGTTACGTCCACAAGGCAATCGGAAGCAACGTGGTCATTGCCGGGCGCGACCGGCCCGGCCGGGTCCCGCCGCCGGAGGACGGCTGGCGCAGCCGGACCCAGGGCCAGCCCGAGCTGGGAACCATGAAGGCCGCGTGCGATTTCCTGAGGATATATGCCGGCGTGCGGTTTCTTTACCCGGGAAGCAACGGGACGGAATATTTGAAGCAGCCCTTCATCGCGGTGCCGAAGAACCTGGACACGGTCAAAAAATCGGCGTTAAAGTTCAATTATTCCTACTTCCAGCGCAACGAGCCGTATTTCATGGCCAACAACTATATCTTTCCCGTGGACCGGGGATTCATCAACTGGGAAGGGGCAATCCCGGCCGAAAAATACCGCGAAACTCACCCGGAGTATTACGCGCTTGTCAACGGCCGGCGTTACTGTCTGGCCAAGGACTGGACCGGGAAATGGGGCGAGCAATACTGCCTTTCCAACCCGGAGGTGAGGGAGCTCATCTACCGGAAGCTGCTGGCCGAGGCCGGGCGGGGGTTCGAAATAGTAATCGTGAACCATCCCGACGGATTCGTGAATTGCCAGTGTGATGAATGTCACAAACTGTATGATACCGGCGACGACTGGTGCGAGAAGGTCTGGATATTTTACCGCGGCCTGGCGGAGCGCCTGCGCAAGGAGAGTCCCAACACGAAAGTGGAGTTTTATTCCTACGGCCCGACTTACGGAGTGCCGAAGACTTTCAAGGAATTTCCCGACAACACCAGCGTGATGATGTGCAGCAGCGCGCCCGAAGCGTTTGCCGCCTGGAAAAACTGCCGTGTGCCCGGCGGATTCACGGCCTACATTTACAACTGGGGATCGTGGCAAATGCAGGTGTGCCTGCCCAAGCGATCCGCGTCTTACGTGGCGGCGCAGGTAAAGAACTTTTTTTCCAACCACGTGAACGGGGTGTCAATCGATGGTTTCGGCGAGTCATACGGGCTGGACGGCCCGGGCTACTACGTCTATGGCCGGATGTGGGATGTTCCGGGCGGCAACCAGCCCGATGCCCTCATGGAAGAATTCTGCAAGGCGGCCTTCCGCGAAGGCGCGGAGCCTATGAGGAAATTTTACGCCGAGCTGCACCACGCCCTGGAATCCAGCTACCTGGCCGCGCGTTACCAGGAGCCCGGCGGCCGCTGGCGCCAGGCGCTGGATGGGCCCCTGCATTATCTGGCATACGTTTATACCCCTGAGCGCCTGGCAGCCATGGAGGGTCACCTCGCGCAGGCAGAATCCCTTGCGGTTGCAGAAAGGGCGCGCCGGCGGCTGATGCTGGTGCGGCTTGAGTTTGACGTGCTCAAGAGCACCTTGACCGTCATACAGTTCAACAACGCTTTCAACATGCGCCCGGATGCGGCCGCGCGCGAAAGCCTCTTGAGAGCCATTGACGAGCGCAACGCGCTGATAGACGCCCTCTTTGCAAGAACGCCCGACGGCAAGCTTGGCAATAAAAAGTCCATCCCCGGCTGGCCGGAAATGGGTCCTTTTTACGGCTGCGGCCGGGACATGATCGGCCTGTACAGTGAAAGGCAGCGTAAAAGCTACAAGGGGCTTTTTGAAACCGACACGGCCGCCATGCGCAAGGCGCCCCTGCCGGGCGCGAAGCGCCTCGCGGCCAAGCCGGCCTCAGGAACCGTCAGCCTGGATGCGCCGGCCTGGGAAAAGGTACCGGCAGAGACTTTAAGGGCTCTTCCCGGCGCGGAGGACGCCCTGGCGTTGAAAACATCATTGAAGGCATTGTATGACCGTGAAAACATGTACCTGCGGTTTGAAAGCGCCCTTCCGCCCGGACAGACCAATTTCACTCCCGTGGCCCGCGACGGGAATGTTTTTGGGAGTGAATCGGTTGAGTTTTGCCTCGATCCGTCCGGGCAGGGCGAAAAATATTACCGGTTTGGCGCGGGCCCGGCTGGCGACGCGCGTTATGACGCCGCGGCCGGCTTTATCAGCGACTCTCTCCATCCGCTTTTCGGCAAGGAAGACCCATCATGGAACGGGGAGTGGGCGTGCGAGACGCGGATCGATCCTGCCGGCAGCCGGTGGCTGGCCATGCTTAAGATGCCCTATAAAACCATCGGGGCAGAGGCGCCGGCGGCGGGGACGGCCTGGCGCGGCAATGCTGCCAGGAATTACTTCGCCGGCACGAATGCCCCAGTTCATTGCATCTGGCCGCCAAGCGCAGCCGGCGGAATGGGCGGGCCGGACGCGTTCGGCGAGATTTATTTTGAAAAATGATGGTAGAGAAAGGCATAACCATGCCGCGGATCATAATAACCGGCTCGGGGCGAATTGATGACAGCGATTCGGCCTTTCCCCAGGCCGTTCAGCTGGCCGGCGGCGACATCCTCTGCTCCTTCAGCGTCGGAGGCGGGCCGAATGCCGAAGGTTTTACAAATCTTGCCCGCTCGCGGGATGGCGGCGCGCATTGGGAAACTCTCGGCCCGATCCTGGCCGCCACCAGGGAGCCCTGGTCAACCAATTGCCTGCGGATATCAAAGGCGCATGGCAGCGACGCCTTGTACGCTTACGGCGCCAGGTCTTATCGCTCCGCCGGAGGTAAGTTTGGCGAGGGCATGAACGAGGCCGTCTTCTGCCGTTCTGAAAACGGAGGTGAAAGCTGGTCGCAGCCGCGGGTTGTGCCCCTGGGGGAAAAGTGTCCCCTGGAAATTTCTTTTGCCGCCGTCCCGCTGCAAGGCGGCCGGCTGCTTGCCCCGGCGGCGGTTTTGCCTTCCAAGGACCGGCTGGGCGAGCGCGTGCTGGCGGCGGTGTCGGATGACGGCGGCAAAACCTGGCCGGCGACAACAACCGTATTCCAGGATCCGCAGAAGCGTTTTGGTTTTTTTGAGCACAAGTTCTGCGAGTTCGCCCCCGGGCAGGTCATGGCGGTCTGCTGGACCGTGACCCTGGGGGACGTCAAGGACCAGACTGACAGCTTTGCCGTATCGCGCGACGGCGGCCTTGCCTGGGGCCCGGCGAACTCCACCGGCATAATGGGCCAGACCATGACACCGGTCCACCTGGGCGGAGACCGCCTGCTGGTGCTTTACAACCGGCGCTACGGCCGCCAGGGGGTTGTGATGGCGCTGGTCACTTTTGATGAAAATTCATGGCGCGTCCGCTGCGAGGAAATGATGTACGACGCGCAGAGCCAGCGTGCCCGTCCGGATGGCATAAAGAACGGAGTTGAAGAATTTGACTCGTTTGCCTTCGGGTTCCCGACCGCCATACGGCTCAAGGACGGCTCATACCTGGCCACGCACTGGTGCAAAGAAAAGGGCCGCTTCGGCATCAACTGGACGAAACTTCAGATAGAATGGGAATAGTGCAGTGTTTTGATCGTTCCGTTAAGATATGATACAGTTTTGCGGAGAACATTATTTCTGACATATTTTAAATTCGAAGCACGAAATCCGAAGTTCGAATCAAACTCGAATTGCCAAAATTCAAAACCAAGAAGTTTCTGACATTGAAATATTCGAATTTATAATTTATTTCGGATTTCGATATTCGGATTTCGAATTTGGTTGTGGCCGCAGGCCACGTTAGAAAGATATATCAGGAGGAAATGAAATGCGGCATCACCAATTTGGGAAGGGTAAGTGGGTTTTTATTGACTGGCTTGGAATTTTCGCGGGCTACGGCGCCGACCCGGGCGGCAGAAATCTGCCGCACGGATTCCTAATGCCGCGCGGCATTGAGCTCGTGCCCCACAAGCCGCGCATTGAGGAAACTCCGGTGCTTGCCCCCGAGCACCCGTGGGAAAAGGGCGGCATCCACTGCTGGAACACATTTCTCGAAGACCATGGAAAATTCCGATGCTGGTATCACGTCCGCCTGCCGGGAGACGTGGCCCTGGCCTATGCCGAGTCGAAGGATGGGGTGCGCTGGACCAAGCCGATGCTCGGATTGAAGGCATTCAAAGGGTCCAAAAAGAACAACCTTGTTGATTTCGAATCGCGCGGCGGGACCGAGCAGGGCCATACTATTTTTATCGATCCTTCGGCGCCCGCGTCCGAACGCTACAAGATGGTCAGCTGCTGCGATGCCAAGGACGCCTTCGCGCTGTTTGGGGCGACTTCTTCCGACGGGCTTAGCTGGAAGCATCTGCCGGGCGACAGGCCGATCCTTGTCAACCGGTCCGATACGCAGAGCATCGGGGCTTACGACGAGGATTTGCGAAAATACGTGATTTTTGCACGCCAGGCAGATAATTTTGAGGGCCGCCGCGGTATCAACCGGGCCGAGTCGGCCGACTTCCGCAATTTCCCGCCCGGCGAACCGGTTTTTGAATCAACCCCCCTTGATCCGCCCGACTGGGATTATTACACGAACGGGTACAGCCGCTGGCCCGGCGCGACGGATGCCCACCTCATGCGCTTTTCAGTTTACCACCGCTCGGCGGACACGGTTGATGTTCACCTCGCTCTCAGCCGCGACGGCAAGCGCTGGCACCGCCCTATGGGAAGGTTGCCATGGATAGACGGCGGGCCGTCATATCCAGCGCCATATAAATCCATTTACGCAGCCGCCGGCATCCTGCCGACCGCGCCGGGAGAATGGTCAACTTACATCTGCGCTTTCCCGCAGGGGCACAACGAGAAGGGAAAGCGGGAACCCGGGAAAATACTGCGCGCGGTCTCGCGCGAGGACGGCTTCATGTCGCTCTCCGCGGCCGACCGGGGGGAGTTCTGGACGAACCCGTTCAAGCTGGAATCTTCAACCGTAAAGCTTAATGTGAAAACCGGGTATTCCGGACATGTCCTCTGCGCGCTCCTTTCGGCCGCGGGCGAGAAAACCGGCACAGTCATGGTTGCCGGCCACCCGGTGCCGGTGTTCCGCGGCTTCACGATGGAAGACTGCGCGGCTGTCAAGGGCGATCACGTTGATGTCCCGCTGGCCTGGAAAGGCAACCTGAAGAAGTTGATCGGCAAGGAGGTGCAGCTGCACTTCGATTTTTTCAACGCCGATTTGTATGCGATTAAATTTGGCGGGTAATTTCACATATATGAATTTCGGTCCGGGTAGAGCCGGTTTTATACCGGCTAGGCCTGCCAGAGCTTGGCCAAAGATAGCCGACGTTCGGCCTTAAGCCGATCCGCTTAAGGCGGAAAAGTCGGCTCTACTTGATAAAAGTTGTCCCGATGCGCGAGGCGCGAGCTGGCCTGATTACAAAAAATATTGAGACAAGAAAGATTGCGATTATGAATTATTTTCCCCATGCGCGGTTCATCTGGATTAAAAGGAAAGACCGGGCCCAGAACCGCTACCTTGCCTTTCAGAAAGAGTTCAGCCTGGCAACTGCGCCGGCAAAGGCGAAATTAAGGATCAGCGCCTATGCGTATTACCAGGTGGCAATCAACGGCATTGTTCTCGGGCGCGGGCCGGATCCTTCCAATAACTGCCGCTATTATTACGACGAATATGACGCCGCGCAATGCCTGCGCCGCGGGCGGAATTTCATCAATGTGCTGGCCTATGCCTTCGGCCCGGTTTTGCCCTGGCCGGAGTGTTCCTATTTGTCCGGCGAGCACGGCTGGCTGGCATTTGAAATGGAAGTGGAATCGTCTGCCGGGCGCAGGGAGGTAATCGCTTCCGGGTCAGACTGCCTCGTGCGCGCGGCCGATGCCTGGAAGCAACGCGCGCCGGGTTACACCGAACTCAGGGCGGCATACAAGGAATATTACGATGCCAGCAGGTTCGGTTACGAGGCCTTGGCGCCGGCAAGGGCGGGGGAGCGCGGGTGGAAGAGGGCGGTTGAGCTCAAGCCCTCTGACCTGAAATTCGAATATTCATTCTTCCCGAAGGAAATAAAACCATTCATCCATCCCGTGAAAACCCCCGCGGCGGCCTACGCCATTGACGGCGGGTATGCCTACGGGTTTACCGCGCAAAGGGGCTGGCAGGTTGAGAACCCGGAGGCGCTGGTCAGGGGCTACCCGGTTGACAAATATTACGAGATGGTGCAGAAGGGCGAGCCGAATTTCCCCAGGAGGCGCATGGTCACCGGGGCCAAAAACAAGTGCCTGGTGCACAAGGACCCCGGCTGCGGCACGCCTTCAATCTGGATCGATTTCGGCGGGATGCAATACGGCACACTGTGCCTTGAGCTCGAGACCGCGAAAGGTGGAAGCGTCATAGAAATCGGCTACGGCGAGTCGCCGCACATAACCTATATTGACCGCTACGTGACCCGGGCCGGGGCTCAAACTTTCAGCCCGTTCCATTACCGAGCCGGGCGCTACGTCCTGCTGACCTTTTCCAAAATAGCCGCTCCAATCCGGCTGGATGCCGTTAAATTCATTCGCTGCGACTATCCGGTCCGGCGCAATCCGGGGATATTTCGCTCGTCCTGTGCGGCTCTCAACAAAATAGCGTATATTTCGGTCAATACCCTGCACCTGAACATGCACAGCCACTTCGAGGATTGCCCCTGGCGTGAACAGAAGCTTTACCTGGGCGACCTTTATTTCGAGGCGCTGGCCTGTTATTACAGCTGGGGGGAATACGATTATGTCCGCAAAAACCTCCTGCAGCTGACTGCGCGCCGGCGGGAAGACGGCTGGATCAGGTCTGCCGGGCCGGGCGTCTCGCGCGGCAGTCTCTTGCCGGGGCGCAGGGCGGGGATAGTGGATTTCCCGTTCCATTTCATCATGGAATTGCGCGATTATCACCTGTTTTCAGGCGATAAGGAGACCTTGCAGGGGCTTTATCCGCAGGCCGCGCGCCTGGTAGATAACTACATGAGCATGGGTGTCAGCCGCCGCGGGCTGATCGACATCGGGCGGGCCGATTCCTTCAATAACTGGTGCGTCATCAACTGGAACGACGTTGTCAAGAAGGGCGAGTGTGCGGCCATGAATTTCCTGTTTGCGCGCACCCTGGCCGCGGCCGGCGAGATGGCAAGCTGGCTGAATCGTTCCGCCGAGGCCGCCCGATACAGGATGATACTTGTAAGCCTGGGCAAGGCGATTGACGCCGCATTCTGGGACTCTTCCAGAAAATTGTATCGCGACAGCCGCTTTGAAAATAAGCCCATCAACCATTTTTCGACCGAAACCAACACGCTGGCCGTTTTATCCGGTTTGCCCGACCGGCGGAAAATAGCTTCTATTCTAAATGCCATGCAAAGCGGCCGGCTGCAGATGGAAACCCCGACGGCCTATTTCAACGCCTTTGTGGCGGAGGCGCTCTTCAAGGCTCGCCGCCCGGCCGCGGCGCTTGGGTTGATTGAAAAATACTGGGGCAAGATGATTGAGCGCGGCGCGGACGCCTTCTGGGAAATGTTTTTGCCGGAAACGCCGGCCGGCAGCCACCCGCCGAAAGGGGACAGCCTGTGCCACGGCTGGGCGAGCGGTCCGGCCTATCTGCTGCCGGCCCGCGTGATGGGAATACGGCCGCTTGAGCCGGGCTTCCGGCGGTTCACGGTGGATCCGCAGCTTGCTGGTTTGGAGTCGGCGGAATGTTCCGTGCCCACTCCGCACGGCTACATCCGGGCTTGTTTCGCGCCTGGTAAATATGTCGTCAGCCATCCCCGGGGAACGGTTCCGGTGGTTTCCAGGAGGGCAAAATTGCCTGCCGGAACGAGGATGGTGATAAGATCGTACCTGAGCCTGGATTCCCGGTTCCGGCCGAAACGCCCGTCCCGGGAATGACCCGTTGGGCTGGTCATCAATGTCATTCCCGCCCGCCTGAAGCCGCTATGAGTCAGCTGACGGATAGCGGGCAGGCGGAGGCGGGAATCCAGGATTTTCGCCACAGCAGTAAGATTTGCCTGTGGTAGAGCACCTGCCTTCGCTGCGCACGAGCTTGTGTGATCAAAAATATTTCACGTGTTTTGAGGGGTTACAAAAGACAAAAATAAATCTTGCAATCAAATGCTGCGTAAGTAATCTACCGGTAGATATCAAGCGATATATATAATCGAGGTATGGCGCGTGGCGATTACCATTGACGATATCGCAAGAAAAACCGGGTTTCACCGAACAACAGTGTCCAAGGTTTTGTCCGGCGACAAGCGCTGTTACGCCTCCGCCAAAACCCGCGACCTGATCCTTGCGACCGCAAGGGACCTGCGCTTCGTCCCTAACTATTTTGCCCGCAGCCTCCAGCAAAAATGCTCCCACAGCATTGGCGTTGCCGGCCGCCTTGATCTCACCGGCGTCACCGGGCCGACCCTGAAGGCTATCGTTGATGGTCTTCTCGAGAAAAATTACATGCCGCTCTTCTACGACGCTTCCCGGCCGGAAGGCGAGGCCCTTGTATTTCAGGAACTGCGCTCTCGCGGCGTTGACGGGGTTATCCTGAATTCTGTCGGGCACGACGCCGAGCTGGCAAAAATATTCCCGTCAAAAATTCCCATGGTTTTGATCCGGTGTGTAAAGCTGGACGGGTGCCCATGCGTAATAGAAGAGCGCTTCAATGCTTTTGTCCGCGGCGTGCAGTGGCTGGCAAAGAGGGGGCACAGGCACATCGCCTTTATCGGAACCGGCAACGTAAGCGTCCTGACCGACGAGCACCACCGCTTCAACACCCACCGCCTGAAAATCGAAGGATATTGCGAGGCGATGAGGAGCCTTGGGCGCTATGACGAAAAACTTCTTCTTGAATGCGGGCCCATGCCGGGCGATGCGCGCCGCTTTGTCGCCGGCCAGGGAGAACTATTCAGGAAAATCACCGCCATTTTGGCCGCCAACGACCGCCTGGCGGTCGAGGTCATGAGCGGGCTATCCGACCTTGGGCTGCGCGTGCCGGAGGATTGCTCGGTGATCGGGTTTGACGACACTGACTTTGCACAGGCGGTTAAGCCGCGCCTGACCTCTTTCAATCCGCGGCGCGAGGAAGTGGGGGCGAAAGCTGCTGAAATGATCTTCAAACTGATTGACGGCTGTAAAGTAAAAAGCGTGACGATAGCCCCCGAGCTGATTGAGCGCGAATCCGCCGGACCGTGCAGGACTTGAGATGATAATGCCCGTTAAAAAGAATGATAGGCTCCAGGGCGCTGGTAAGTTTCATATTGCCATTTGGCTGGGAATGATCCTGGCGTGGAGTTGTTTGTCCGTGAGGGCCGATTATTATGCGGCGCAGAATGGCCAGTCTCCG
>JBAYWJ010000122.1:0-9938 GCA_041674125.1 Kiritimatiellia bacterium | reverse complement strand
CGTCGAGATCCAGGTCGTTGACTCCGGTGAGGGAATGAATGCCGAAGTGAAAAGGCGCCTGTTCGAGCCATTTTTCACCACGAAGGGCGGCGAAAGATCGGGGCTGGGGCTTGCGATCACCCACGGCATAATCTCCGCCCACAACGGCACCATCCATTTCGAGAGCGCGCCCGGCAGGGGTACAACCTTTACCATAAGGCTTCCATTGGGCCAGCCTGGCGCCAGGACGCCGGAGGAAAAGGCGGAAACGGCATCGGTTTCGAAACCCTTCAGGATACTTTTCATTGACGACGATGAGGCCGTGCGGCTTCTCATCGCGGAATATCTGAAAGCCGACGGCCATACCGTCGAGCTTGCTTCGGAGGGGCACGAAGGCCTTGCCAAGGCCGGTGAAGGGCGCTTTGACCTGGTCATCACCGATAGCGCCATGCCGGGCATGAGCGGCAGCGAGCTGGCGGCGGCGATCAAGACCATCAAGCAGGATCTGCCGGTCATCATGCTGACGGGTTTCGGCGACATCATGAATGACAAGAACGAGAAGCCGGCGGGCGTGGACCTTGTGCTTTCGAAGCCGGTCACCCGCGATTCATTCCGCATGGCCATAGTTGCGCTCATGGCCGGCCGGGAATGACGGGGGATAGTGCGGGGTGGCCCGGGGATGACGGGGGCTTGTTTGCCAGCATAATGCAGCAGCGCCGGAAACATCCGGTGTTGGAAGTTGTCCGCCTTGGGCGGATCCGCCAGTGGCGGAGAAGTTGAACGTTTCCGCAATTATTCCATCCATTCTGCAGACTGGATTCCCTGGCCGGCACTCCCTGGCCGATGCTCGGGCAGGCCCGGTTCCAGCCGAAGCGTCCGGACCAGGAATGACAGAGAGATGCGGGAGTCGTGCGGGAACATCAGCCAATGGCGCCAAGTATGCGCGCAAAGCCCGCGGCGGCGGAGCCGGGCGCAAACATCTCCGCCCTTTCCCTCCCCGAGGCCGCCCTGCCTGCCTTTTCCGCCGCGGGCATGGCGAATGCCCGGCGCAAGGCCTCCGTTATGCCCTCCGCGCCCGGAGTTTTTATTTCCACGGCAGCCTTGCCGACCACTTCCGGCAGGGAGGTGCAGGTGCGGCATATCACCGGGCAGCCCGATGCCATCGCCTCGAGCGCGGGGTAGCCGAAGCCCTCGTATTCTGAGGCGGTTATGAACCAGTCCGCGGCGGCGTAGAGTGCTCGCAAAACTTCATCGTTTATGTCCCGGATTACCGTGGCGCGCGCCGCCAGGCCGCGGTCGCGGATAAGCTTTTCAATCCGGAGCGAGTTGCGTTCGTCGCCCCCGGCCAGCACGAGGCGGGGTTTGTTTCCGTCAATCCGGGCGAAGGCCTCGACCAGCGAATCAACGTTTTTATGGGGTTTGAAATTGCCGGTATAGAGCAGGAGGGGGCCATCGAGCGCAAATCTTTTCCTGGCCGCGGCGATTGATGCAACATCAACCGGTTCCAGCCACGCGGCCGCCAGGTCCGGGTAGAGGCGTTGGATTTTTGGCCGCAGTCCGGGCGCAAAGAGCGCCAAATCCCCGCCCGTGAAATCGGAATCCACCAGGACGATATCCGCCCTGCGTCCCGAGGCCAGGAGGCGGCGGCCCACGGCGGCCCGCGCGAGGCGCGAAAGGTCGTTCCGGCGCAGGAACATGATGTCGTGCACCGTAATGATTCTTTTGAAAGGCCCGGAGAGAGGGATCTTGTAATAGGGGCTGAAAAACAAGTCGATATTTTCACGCCTGGCCAGTGCGGGCAGGACGGCCTCATCCAACACTATGGCCGGCAGGGATGGCAGGGGAACAATTTTAACAGAAGGCGCAACGAGAGAAGGCGGGATGGACTCAGCCCGGCCGGTAAAAAGAACAAAGGCATTGTCGCCTTTGCGGACCAGGGGCGCAAGGAGGTTTTCGAGATACCGCCCGATGCCGGTCTTGCCTGTTCCGGTGAACTCGCGCGCATCCACTCCGATAATCATGCCTGCATCCTACCAGAACAGCGCACGCCAGACTATAATATTTGCGAAGCGGGTTAGAACCTTAACCATGAGAAACTATGACGAAAAACAAGAAAATTGTTGACGATGGTTAAGAAATCCGAAATTCGAAGCACGAAATACGAAACAATATCGAAATTTTCTGCCACATACGGATCCGCTTAGGGCGGAAAATGTTCAAAATTCAAAACAAAGATGTTTTCCTGTATTTTGTCATTGATAAGCTCTTAGTCATTTGAATTTGTTCTCGTGCTTCGTAGCGAAGGCTTTACTTCGCAGAGTAGCATCGGAATTCGATATTCGGATTTCGAATTTGGTTGTGGCCGCAGGCCACGTTAGATGATCGGAAGGACAAAGACGGGATTCCCGATTCCGGCCGAGACGTCCGTCCCGGGAATGACGAAGGGGGATAGTATGGGGTGGCCCGAAGATGACACAGGGGCGGTGGCTGGCATGCCCGGGAATGACAGGGGGGTAGTGCGGGGTGGCCCGGGAATTACATCTTTGCGGGCAGGGGCAGGCGGGCCTCAAATTACATTGGACATGGTCCGCAAAATTTGTTGTTATTATACCGTGTTATCGGGGCAGGGCATGCCGGGCGTCACGCCGGAAGATGCCTTCGGTTGCGTTTCAACGCCGCGGCGCTTGATTTTATGTGCGGAATCTGCGGTAAATTGCGGGATGACGGCAAGCCAGTCCGGGAGGAACTGATCCGGATCATGACCGCTGTCCTGGCGCATCGCGGGCCTGACGGTGAAGGGATTTACCTAAGGCCCGCGGATGCGTCTGCCACGGCCGTGGGGCTGGGGCACAAGCGCCTTAGCATCATAGACCTTTCCGAAGCCGGCCACCAGCCCATGTCCAACGAGGACAACACGGTCTGGATGGTCTTCAACGGCGAAATTTACAACTTCCGTTCCTTGCGGGAGGAGCTGGAGCACAAGGGCCATAAATTCAAGTCGCGGACGGACGGCGAAGTTGTGCTTCACATGTTTGAAGAAGAAGGCGTGGAGGCCTTCAAAAGGCTTGAGGGAATGTTTGCCATCGCGATCTGGGATGAAAAGCGCGAGGCCCTTCACCTTTGCCGGGACCAGGCCGGGATCAAGCCGTTGGTCTACTGCCGGCATAACGGCTTTTTTATTTTTGCCTCTGAAATAAAGTCCATTCTCCGGGATTCCGAGGCGCCACGCGACATGGACTGGGACGCGCTCTCGCTTTACCTGACCCTGAACTACATCCCCGCGCCTTACACGATTTTCAGCGGGATAAGGAAGCTCAGGCCCGGTCATGTCCTGTCCTGGCGGAAAGGGGAGATCAGCGAAGAGCCATATTGGGACCTGATCGCCGCCGCCAGGCGTGAGCCCGTGCGCGATTTTGAAGCCGCAAAAAGCGCGTTGTTCGGCGCCATGGAAGATGCGGTGAGGATGCAGATGGTTGCGGATGTGCCGGTGGGGGCGTTCCTGAGCGGGGGCATTGATTCAAGTATCGTGGTGGGACTCATGGCCAGGAATTCCGGCCGCCCGGTCAAGACATACACCATCGGCTACAAGGACATGCCGCTATTCGACGAGACTGCCTATGCCCGGGAAGCGGCCGCGTTCAACCAAACCGACCACCACGAGTTCATGCTTGGCGCGCGCGAAGTCATAGAAGCCATCCCGAAAGTTCTGGAGGCGCAGGACGAGCCTTTTGGGGATTCATCGGCGGTGCCGGTTTACATCGTGGCGCGCGAAACGGCCCGCGACGTAAAGGTGGCCCTTTCCGGCGACGGAGGCGACGAGCTCTTCGCCGGCTACTGCATGTATCGGGGCGAGGGCCTTTATGAAAAATACCGGCGCATCCCGGCCTGGATCAGGCGCGGGGTCATCGAGCCTTTCTGCCACGCCCTGCCGGACTCGCGTGATGCCCGCCTGGCCGACCGCGTCAGGATCGCGAAGAAATTTGTGAGGGGCGCCAAGGCCACCCTGCCCGAAAGGTTCATGGCCTGGAACGAGATATTTTCAGCGGAGCTCAGGAGAGACCTCCTGGGCTCCCGCGGCGGCCGTTCCTGCGATAGCGGCATCGGGCGGGAAATCGCGGCGGCGCGCCTCGATGAATGGCAGGGAGACTCCATAAACCGCATGCTTTACGCCGATTTCAAGGAGTCGCTGCCGGGCGACATGCTCAGGAAAGTTGATTCGATGAGCATGGCCCGCTCGCTCGAGGTGCGGGTGCCGATCCTGGACCGGCGGGTATGCGAGCTGGCTTTCGCCATGGAGGGCGGCCTGAAAATGAGAAAGGGCCGGGGCAAGTATATCCTTCTGGAAACATTCAAGGACATCCTGCCCCGGAGCCTCCATAACCGGCCCAAGGCGGGGTTCGAAATGCCGGTCGGCAAATGGCTGAAAACCGACCTGAAATTCCTGCTGGATGAATACCTTGCGCGGGATGCTGTCGCGCGCCAGGGCATATTCAATTTCGCCATCATTGATCGGCTGGCCGCCGCCCTTGCTGACGGCCGCGCCGACACATCATGGCAGCTCTGGAACCTGGTTGCTTTCCAGGTGTGGCACAGGCGATATGGCAAAACATAAAATAATTCACGTCATTACGCGCTTTGACAAAGGCGGTTCGGCCGAAAATACCTTCCTGACGGTGTGCGGCATGGACCGCGAACGATACGAGGTTGTCCTCATCCGGGGCCTGGCGCTCGAATCTGCCATGGATGAGCCCCGGGCCAGGGCCGTCGAAAGCAACCTGGATGAAGCGCGGCGGGCGGGCGTGAGAATCATAACCCTCCCGGGACTCGTGAGAAACGTTCATCCTGTCAAAGACCTGTCGGCATTCTTTGGGCTGCTCAGGATATTCAGGGAAGAACGGCCCGCCATTGTCCACACCCACACCTCCAAGGCCGGAATTCTCGGCCGGTGGGCGGCCCGCCTCGCAGGCGTTCCCCTTATTGTCCACACGCCCCACGGGCATGTCTTCTGGGGATATTTCGGCCGTTTGAAAACATCGCTATTCGTCATGCTCGAAAAAATTACAGCCGCTGTTACGGACAGGATTATCGCGCTGACCGCGCAGGAAAAGGAGGATCATCTCAGGCTCCGGATCGCCCCGGCCCGCAAGTTTGAAATCATCCACAGCGGCGTTGCGCTCGGTGATTTTATCAATCCCGAAGTTGACCCGGCCGGCATGAGGAAGGAACTGGGGATACCCCCGGGCGCCTTCGTCGCGGGTACCGCCGGAAGGCTGACTCCCGTCAAGGGCCATAAATATTTAATTGCCGCGGCACAAAAGGCACTCCTGACAATGCCCGGGATGATTTTCGTGTTTCTGGGCGACGGGGAGCTGCTTGCTGAATTGAAGGCGCAGGCGGACAAGGCGGGGATCCGGGATAACATCATGTTTTTAGGGTGGCGACAGGATGTCGCCGGGGTAATGTCCGCGTTCGATGTCTTTGTGCTCCCCTCGTTGAATGAAGGCATGGGCAAAGTTCTGGTTGAGGCCATGGCCATGGGCAAGCCGATAGTGGCCAGCTCGGTCGGCGGCATACCCGACCTTGTCATTCACGGAGAAAACGGCCTGCTCGTGCCATGCGCGGATGCAGGCGCCATTGCGGGCGCCCTTGAAACTCTGCGCGGCGATCCCGCCCAGCGGAAAAAAATGGGGGACCGGGGCAGGGTTATGGCCGCGGATTACGGCGTGGAATCCATGGTCCGGAAAATAGACCGCCTGTACGGCGTTTTGCTCGCGGAGCTGTCATGAATGGAAGAACCTGTCTCAAAATTGGCGGAAAGCATGCCCGGGTGTTTTTTAGCCCGATTTTAAGTAGCACCTCCAGAGAAGAATGCCTTGAATAATCATCGTCCAGAAAAATTGGGCCGGCAAGATTGTCTTGAAAAAACAGCCTCGGCAGGTTGTGCCGCCGTTGAGCGCGTCGTGCTCCTGTCAACCGGCGGACTGGGCGACGTAATTGTGTTTTCGCCGGTATTCATTGCCGCACGCCATGCTTTGCCCCGCGCGGAAATTATTCTGGTAACCGCGTCGGCGATCGCGCGTGAATTGTATGCTTTCAGCCCCGGATTGGATTCGATTGAAATCATCGATACGAACCGGAAATATGAGCCTTCCTTGTACAGGAAACTCTGGCAATTTGGATTGAAATGCCGTCGTGGCGGCGGAACCACCGCGTTGGTGTGCGCCCCCCGTTTAAGCCGGTGGCTGACCCGGCTCTTCGCGGCCCTTTGCCGTCCGCAAAACGTTATGGCGATGGCGTTTCCTCCGGATGGAATATCGGACCTTGAAGCGAGCAGGACGCTGGCGCGCCGGTTGGCCCCCGACCTGTCGAATCCGGTCGCATTTGCCCCGGTGACGGCTGCCGATGCAACCAAAGTCAGAACGTTATTACGACAAAAGTTCGGAGTTGACGACCCCGGGCGGCTGGTTGCGGTTTATCCTTCAGTCGCAAAGCCGAATCGCCCGCTTTGGGATTTGCGGCGCCTGCTCGGTGTTGCGGCGAAAATTGCCGTTGTAACAAACGGCAAGGTTGTTGTTGTCGGCGGGGCGGAAGAAGGGCATGCGTGCCAGGCAATCTGCGCTGAGCGCAAGGATATCCTGAATGTTGCCGGCATGCTGACTATTACGGAAACCGCGGCGCTTATGGCGCAAGCCCGCCTTGCCATCTGCAACGACGGCGGCATTATGCATCTTGCCGGCGCGGTCGGCTGTCCGATGGTCGCGATTATGCCGGATGAAAAAAAACATTACCGGCCCCCGGGGGAATACGTCAGGGTGATAACCCCTTCAATGGTAACCGTGCGCGCGGCCGATCTTGAAAGCATAGGGGAGGAGCCTGTATGGAAGGCCGCCCAGGAGCTTCTTTGCGCCACAGCCGGCCGGAAAGGTTATCCCGTTATTCTGTCGTAGATATCTTTCACGAGCCGGGCGTGATGATGCAGCGAGAAAACCTCCGCTTTTTCGCGGCCCGCCCCGGCCAGGCGTATGGCCATAGCCTTGTCCTGCAGGACAGTCATAATTGCCCGGGCGATCTCCTCGACATCGCCGACTTTCACCAGCAGGCCGTTGACCCTGTCTGTAATCAGTTCGGCCGGGCCGCCCTCGCTGGCGGCCACGACCGGCAGGCCGCAGGCCCACGCTTCGGGTATGACCCGCCCGAAGGCTTCGACGCGGGAAGGCAGGACAAGGACGACAACACAAAGGCGGGCGCCGATTTCCGGCAGACGACATAGCGAAACTCGGGGATGGAATTAAAAACGACCTGTGGCCGGGAATCGTCCGGAGGAGCGCGGACCAGCAGGCCCACCTGTTGGCCTTTTTTCTTCAGGCCAACGGCCTGTTCCGCCAGGATGCGGAAGGCCCCGCCCGAAAGCTGATAAGTGGATACTTCGGCAAGGATTATTATATTCATGTTTTACCATCTGCGACTTGACGATGAAGCACACGGTGATTCCAGAAGGGAAAAACCGCGTCATTTTCGGACACCATAGACCATTCCGGCCTTAATAACAATTAAATACTTGAATAGCGCGCGATATTCGCGCAGTATTCAGGTATGAACAAAGCCAGCCTGTTTCGTCCGATCAAATTGTCGGTTGGCATATCGGTTATTGTTTCCTCTTGATTTATTTTCGCATTGCTTTCAGACTTTCGCATGTTCTGCTTCCTTTACTGATGGGGTGGTGGATCGCCAGAGCGCCTCCGCATCAGGTGATGAAAACCATGCTCCGATGGTCGACCAGCGATGACTATTGAAAGCGGCATACTATGGCCGGAGTGGAAGATGTGAAGACGGAACCAGAGACCGGATGTCATATACCGACGATGACTGCGGCAATTGATATCCTATCCATCGCCTTTCTTTGGTGCGCCAGCCTCATTGTCACCAATCCGATCGGGGACTTTCCCCTCAATGATGACTGGGTATATGGCCTGGCTGTCAAACACATGCTCGCGAATGGGGACTTTAGTCCGGGATGTACGACGGCGACGCTCGTCACCAACGTGCTTGTGGGGTCCCTCTTTTCTATTCCCACTGGATTCTCTTTCATTGCCCTTCGAGTGTCCACGCTCACGTTATCGCTGTTGGGCATTTCCGCCACCTACTTGCTCATGAGAGAGTTACGCCAGCCAAGATGGCTTGCAGCCTTGGCCTCCATCACATTGGCCTTTACGCCAATCTATTACGCGCTATCTCACACGTTCATGACGGATGTTCCATACACGG
This sequence comes from Kiritimatiellia bacterium, assembly GCA_041674125.1. Taxonomy (GTDB): domain Bacteria; phylum Verrucomicrobiota; class Kiritimatiellia; order JAAZAB01; family JAAZAB01; genus JAQUQV01. The sequence goes on along the minus strand of JBAYWJ010000122.1, from coordinate 1,694 downwards.
CGCTAACCATCATGGCGGCGGTCTTCTTTGTCCGGAACCTAAGAACTGGCTCAGCTTTCGCCTTTTTCTTCGGCACAATACTCGCCGTTGCAGCAACCTTGTCCAGACAACTTGCTATTTCTGTTCCATTGGCTTTCGCTGTCGCCTTTATTCTGAAGAACGGGATTGCGAAGCGGAACATCTTACGCGCCGCAATTTCCCCAGTTCTCTGCATTGGTACTCTTCTTGTCTTTCAGCAATGGCTTGAGGCAACTGGCCGGCTCCCAGCAGCATATGTTGCCAAGAACAACGTGTTTTTTCACTCGCTGACGAACCCAGGCACGATCCTGGTCTTTGCCAAGAATGCCTATGTTGCTTTACTATATCTCGGCTGGTTTTTGCTGCCGGTTCTGGTGTTCGTTTTTGGGGGTATTTTGGGATCTCACAGGAAGAAAACACTAGTCCTTCTCGTCCTTTCGACTAGCGCGCTGGTAATTGGGTCGGTGGTGGCTATGGCCGCAGCACATAGTGAGACTCGTTTTCTCATGCCGAAATCCCGTAACATAATCCTTGAATCAGGAATTGGTCCACTCACGTTGACTGATATCTTGCTAAACCTCAACCAAATCCCCGTGCTACCTACCAGCTTCTGGATAGTAGTTACCGGCCTAAGTCTGCTTGGCGCGGCATTATTGATCACTGCCATAGGTTTATGTGCCATCAACTTGGCTCCGAAATTGTGGTCTGCTAAGATGGACGATAACGAGGCTGGCGGTGCTTTCCTTTTGCTTAGTGTAATAATTTATCTGTTTCCGCTTCTTGCGAGCGGTTTCTTTGATCGGTATCTGGTTCCCATAATACCATTGCTTGCGGCAGGCATCGTAAGTTTGTCCTTGCCCATCCCGCGAGCTACTACAAGGGTCTGCCGCTGTGCGGCAGTAGCGCTCCTTCTTGCTTTGACCTTCTTTGCGATTTGCGGCACGAGGGATTATTTGGCGTGGAACCGGCTCCGGTGGGAGGCGTTGCGTGATCTGACGGAATGCAAACATGTCAAAGTGGCGGACATTGACGGCGGCTACGAGTTTAACGGATGGCACTTGTATGACCCTCAGTACAAAGGGGATCCCAAAAAAAGTCGGTGGTGGGTTCAGGGAGACACATATCGGATAGGCTTTGGAAGTATGCCTGGCTATACCGTCATAAAAGAGTACGGCTACTTCCATTGGATGCCGCCATATACCGGTAAAATAGTTGTGTTAAAAGAGAGGCTTTTGGGAACCCAAAACATACGGGGTAACGAGCATATCGAATAAGGCGCGCTCTAGCGGACGCGGATAAGTCGCGCCGCTGAGCTTAGTCGGTGGAAGTGAAATAAAGCTGCTGATTAAAATCGTTGGAAATTATGGCGGCCGGAAAATGCGAGCCCAGTCCTGAGCTAAAAACCGCATCCACCGCACCTTCAATGCCATACGCGCTCGTAGATTCCGTTGACCCGCCGGGCATGATTGCGCAGCGAGAATGTCAGGGCTTTTTCGCGCCCCGCCGCGGCCAGCCGCGTTGCCAGGGATCCATCCTGCAGGATCGAAGAAATTGCCCGGGCAATCGCGTTCACATCCCCGACTTTGACCAGCAGGCCGTTGACCCTGTCTGTGATCAGTTCGGCCGGGCCGCCCTCGCTGGCGGCCACGACCGGCAGGCCGCAGGCCCACGCTTCG
>JBAYWJ010000121.1:0-9975 GCA_041674125.1 Kiritimatiellia bacterium | reverse complement strand
TCTGCATCGCTTTGATCACACCTTTTTCAACCGAGGGTATAAATTCAGAGGGAATATGTCCGCTGCGCACCTCGTTCACGAACTCAAAGCCGGCTCCCGTATCCAGCGGCTCCAGCTTGAGCCAGACGTGGGCGTACTGGCCGCGCCCGCCGCTTTGCTTGACGTGCTTGTACTGGCCCTCGATGACCACCGTCCCTGTTTCGCGAAACGCCACCTCGGGCCGGCCGACCGCCACCGCGACCCCGAACTCGCGCCTGAGCCTTTCCACGAGCACTTCAAGGTGCAGTTCCCCCATCCCGGAAATTATGGTTTCCTTTGTTTCATGGTCGAGCTTGACCATGAAGGTGGGGTCTTCGTCCGCAAGGCGATGGAGCGCGGCGGATAATTTTTCGCCCTCAACCCGGCTTTCCGGCTTCACGCTGACCGACATGACCGGGGCCGGAAACTCGATGGCCTCGAGCACCACGGGATCGCTTTCGTCGCAGAGCGTGTCGCCCGTACGGGATTCGCCAATGCCCACCGCGGCGACAATGTCGCCGGAAAAGGCGCACTCAATCCCCTCCTGCCGGTTGGAATGCATTCGCAGCAGGCGCCCTATCCTCTGGCGGCTGTTCTGGGTGCTGTTCAATATGGTCGCACCGGACTTGAGAACCCCCGAGTAAATCCTGATATAGGTCAGCTTGCCGGCGTGCTTGTCGGAGGCTATTTTGAACACCATCGCCGAAAACGGCTCGTTATCTTTCGGGGCGCGCGTTTTTTTGACCTGTTTATCGCCGCCGACTTCCGTGACCGGGGGCATATCGGCCGGCGAAGGCAGGAAATGCATGATGCCGTCAAGGAGGCGTTGGATGCCCTTGTTCTTGAAGGCCGAGCCGCAGTAGACCGGAATCACGCGCCGCGCAATGGTAGCCTTGCGGGTAATGGACAGGATTTCGGCCTCGGTCAAATCGCCCGACGCGAGGAATTTTTCGAGCAGGACGTCATCCTGCTCGGCGCATTTTTCAACCAGGTTGGCGCGCCACTTGCGCGCCTTGGCCATCTTGTCCTGGGGAATATCGGTTTCGTGGAACGTCTGGCCGCGGTCTTCATCGGCGTAATAAACCGCCTTCATGGTGACAAGGTCTATCACGCCCTCGAAGTTTTCCTCCTTGCCCATGGGCACGACGATCGGGACGGCGTTCGCGCCAAGTATTTCCTGGATTTTTTTAAGGACTTTGAAAAAGTCGGCGCCGGTCCGGTCCATTTTATTTACAAAAGCAATTTTGGGAACGCCGTATTTTTCGCTCTGCTTCCAGACCTGCTCCGACTGCGGCTGAACCCCGCCGACGGCACAGAAAAGCGCCACGGCGCCGTCCAGCACGCGCAGGCTGCGCTCGACCTCGGCCGTGAAATCCACGTGGCCGGGCGTGTCGATGAGGGTGATGTCATGATCCTTCCAGGGAAGGGTGATGGCGGCCGAGGTGATCGTGATGCCGCGCTCGCGCTCCTGGTCCATCCAGTCCATGGTGGCCTCGCCCTCGTGCACCTCGCCGAGCTTATGGGTCTTGCCGCAGTAGAAAATTAAACGCTCGCTGACTGTGGTTTTGCCGGCGTCTATGTGCGCCATGATGCCCACGTTCCGCACCCTGAAAATATCGTTGTTGCGCTGTTCCATTTTTATTTCCCCTGCAAAAGCCGATCAATATGTCAGCAAATCCCCCTTCCTGCAAGAACATTCATAAAGTTTGTGGGCAGAGCAGAAAATTGCCCGGAAAGCATTGACTTCCCGCCCCGGGCGGCTAGTATGTGACGCGCGGACAACACCTTACGGAAAGAGTATCCAGATGAAAAATAAAAAAAAGGCGGACGGCGGGCGGGCACCGGTGAAAATTCGCAGCGCCGGGTTCGGCGATGTCACTGCGATTTACAACATCCTGAAGGAGCACCCGCGCGAGGTCCTGCCGCGGGCGACATCCGACATAATCCAGAATATCGACCGCTTCCTCGTGGCGGAAATAAGCGGGAAAGTTGCGGGGACGGCCTGCTGGCAGATCCTGCCGGACATCAGCCGCGCGCCAAGCCACGCGATAGAAATCAAATCCGTGGCGGTTTCAAAGGATTTCCAGCGCCGCGGGATAGGCAGAATGCTTGTCCGGGCCATGATCGGGCACGTGCGGCTGTTCCGGCCGGCGCAAATCGTCGTGCTGACTTTTTCCCCGGCTTACTTCCGCAGATTCGGATTCCGCGAGGTGCCAAAGGAGACCCTGATGCACAAGCTTTACATGGGCTGCATCAACTGCACAAAATACAGCTCGCCCTTTACCTGTCCGGAAGTGGCCATGACGCTCAACCCGGAAAGGCAGAAGGTAGAATGCAGAAGGCAGAAATTCGGAAAATGAAAATCAAGCTGAAGAATTGCTCAAAAACACAATAATCTCGAAAATCCCGCGTCTTCTTTCTGCATTTTTAATTCTGCCTTCTGCCTTTCCGTTACGGCACCGCTCCCGCCTTGCGCAGCATTTGGGCCGCTTCAATCTGGCCTGATTCAACCGCCCAGGCCAGCGGCGTTTTCCTGGCCAGGTCACAGGCGTTTATATCGGCCCCGGCGGAAATGAGGTATTCAATCACATTGGTCCGCCCCTTCGCCGCCGCAAAATGAAGGGGTGTGATGCAGTTGGCGCCCCGGGTGGCGGCGTTAACATCCACGCCACGGTCAAGCAGGCACTTGATCACTTCCGTCTTTCCCTCCTCGGCCGCAAGGTGGATGGGCATGAGCCGGAGGGCGCCGTATTTTCTGCCGCATGCGTCATAGTCCGCCCCGGCTGCAATAAGAGCCTCGGCGCTGCCGGCGCGGTTGAATATGGCTGCCTTGTGCAGGGGCGTCATGCCGGATGGGTCGGCGGCATTGACGTCCGCGCCCTTGTTTATGAGCCAGCAGACAAGGTTGCTGCGCCCGGCAATCACCGCCCAGTGCAGGGGCGTGAACCCGTTCCGGGAATCGCGGCTGTTCAACAGCTTCGGATGATCCGTGATGATCTTTTCGACGGTCGCGTCGCGGCCGTTGAGGATGGCGCGCCCGATCCGCTCCGCGCGCTGGCTGTGGTTTATCCAGACGGGTACCAGGATCAGCAGGGCGCCAATCAGGAAGGCCAGGTGGATTTCCCTGCGCCCCAGCAGCGACCGCATGCTGACCGGCGTATCCTGGAGCTGTTTCCTTGACGATTTAATGTTCAAACGTTATTTTCCGGCCGCGACCGGCGCGGTAGCCGCCGGAATGACCTTGAGGCGCTCCTCGGCTTTCTTGGACCAGGGATACTGCTTGTATTCCCTGACCAGCTTTTCATATTGCTGACGCGCCAGGTTGTAATTGCGCTGCATCTCGTAAACCCGGCCCTTGTGATAGAGCGCCTCGGAAACAAACTCGGGATAGGCATCGAACATGACGATGATTTTTGTGGCGCTGCCGTCGGCCGCCGTGAACTTTTCAAGCGCCTGAGCTTTCTGGCCCTGCTTCTCAAGTTTTTCGGACAGAACCAGCTGGCAGCGGATGACGCCCAAAGTCGCGCCGATGCGCGCCTCCGGCGAGCGCTCCTGGGCGACCACTTCCGTGTACATTCTCTCGGCCGACTCGTAATCCCCCTTGCGCTCCTGGATCTGGGCAATCTTGACCTTGCCCTGCTTGCCCTTTTCGTACCAGGGGTAAGTTTTGAGAACCATCTTGAAGGCTTCCTCGGCCTCGGCATTTTTGCCCCCGATGAAGCTGATGTCGGCCAAACCGTAGGTGGCCGGGGCGGCCGCGTTGGGGTCGGAAGAGTAATTATCCAGGACGCGCTGGTAAATTTCCGCGGCTTCCTGGAGTGCGCCGGCCTCTTTGCTGGCGTCGGCGTAGTCCAGCAGCATCTGGGAAGACAATCTCGCGCTGGTATCGGTGGCGAGGGACTCCTTGAATTTCGCCAGCGCCTTTTCCTTCTCGGCGTTCTTCATCAGGAACATGCCCTGGCTGAAAATGAGCTGCGCCTGCAGGCCGGGGTCATTTTTATGGCGGGCGATCAGGGAAGCGAAATACTTGTCGGCATCCTCGGGAACCATCAGCTTGTAACGCACGATGTTGAAGATGGCGTCGGCAATTCCGGGAATGGCGGAGAGCGCCTGCTCGGAATTCGGGTAATGCTGCAGGAGCATCTCGCAGGCATTGGCGCTTTCAATCAGGGATTGCCTGTAAACCGCGCGCTGCGCTTCCGGCAGGACAGTCGGCTGGCCCATGCGCTGGGCCTTTTCGCTGTATGACTGCGCGATCAGGAACAGGATTTCCGGCGCCCTGTCATGGTTCGGAGCCAGTTCAAACGACTGCCAGAGATACTCTATGGCCGGGCCGTAGTCGTTCAGCTTTTCCTTGCTTACCCAGCCCAGGAAGAAATAAGCGTCCACCACAAGCGGGCTTTCGGGAAATTCCACCGTGAACCGTTCAAGCGAATCAATCATGCGCGCAAAATCGTTCTGCTCGAAATACATCACCCCGATGCGGAACATCGCCTGGGCCGCGATCTCCAGCTTGGGATAATCGCGGGCAAGCTGATCGAGCATCGCCACGGCCTTGCCGGTCTGGCCGGAGTCGTTGAAGGCCACGCTCATCTGGTAGAGCGCAAAGGGCCTCAGGCGGCTGTCCTTGTATGTCTTGATAAAAACCTCGTAGAGCGCGATGGCTTCCTTGGAACGTTTGAGCTGGGTCAAAAAGACGCCTTTCTGGTAAACGGCCTCGTCCACCGTCTCGAAGGACTCCGTGCCCTTCGGGAACTTGACCAGCAGTTCCTCGATTGCCCCGAGGGCCTCGTCCCACTGGTTGGCTCCGGCCAGGTTCATGGCCTTGAAATATAGCAGGTTCGGCAGGAAATGGCCTTTCGGGAACTTGTCCACGTACATTTCGATGGTTTCGTGCAGGTTATCCGCCTGGTTCAGGTTGAACTCGCAGGCCGCCTTCATGTAAAGGGCGTCTTCTATGCCCGCGCCGTTCGGGAAGGAATCCACGCTTTCGGCAAAATACTGCAGCGCGGTCACAACGTTGTTCTGCATGAAGTACAGCTGGCCGATGGAAAGCGCCGTGCGCTCGGCCACGGGCTTATCGGCGCCGGCGCGGGTCTTAAAATCCTCGTAGGCCTGGGCGGCCCCATCCGCATCCTTCTGGGCGATAGTGCCGCTGATGAGCAGGAAGGACGCCTGCTCGAACTGGTCGCCCTTGGTGAATTTAAGCAGGTGGCGGCAGATCACCATGGCCTCCTCGTAGCGCTTCATCCTGAAGTAGGCGTCGGCTATCCTGAAATAGGCGGTAACCATAAGGTCGGGCGAATCCTGCACCCCGGCCAGCTGGCCCTGGATGCGCCCCAGCTCGCTCTTGACGAGCTTGGTGTCGGCTCCCTTGGAAATTTCAGCCGCCAGCCGGGTCATGATCGCGTCCTGGCGGGCCTTGAGGTCCTTGAGCACGTCATTTTTGGGGCGCACGCTGCGGAAATAGCGGATGGCATCGGGATACTGCCCGGCCTCAAACCACGTTTCCGCGAGCGAATAGTTGCTGTCGTTGGCAAGCGCGAGGTTGATGTCGGTCTTGGCAAGCTGGTCGAAAATCTTGCGGGCCTTGTCCAGGTAGGCCTGGGCCTCCGTTTTTTTATCGCCCTTGATCAGCTCCAGGCCCTGCTGGCTGTAAACGCTTGCCAGGAGGAACTGCGCGTTTATGCCAATGGGGGTGTTGCCGAAATTGGCAAGGACGGCGTTCAGGTCCTTCTGGGCCTCGGTGAAGTTGTTGTCCAGGTAATGCGCGAAGGCCCTCCCGTAGAGGGCGTAGGGCAGGTTGAAGCTTTTCGGGTAGGCGCTGAGGAAGGCGGTCTGGAGCTCGATGGCCTTGGCCAGGTTTTTCTTGCGCTCCTTTTCCTGCTCCTTGCCGACCTGCGTCGCTCCGAGCCGGGCGTGGCACTCGGCCAGGAGAAACGCCGCCTGCTCCTTCATGTCCTTGCTCGGCGCGCGGTCGCCCGCCAGCTCAACCAGGTAGGGAATGGCCTTGGCATATAAGCCCTTCTGGTAATAGCACCAGGCCAGGTCGAACTTGATTGACTGGATATTGACGTAGGTCTGCGCGGTGGTGACCATTTTCTCGAAGACGGCGATGGCCTGGTCGTAGCGGCCCTTGTTCATGTATTCTTCCCCGCGCATGGCCAGCTCGTCGTTTACATCGGCCATGGCAGGCAAAGCCGCCGCCAGCAGCAGCGCCAGCAGGTTTTTTTTGCCGGACAAAAATGGAATCATCATGGGCATTTCTCCTTTTTTTATCTCCAAATAAAGCAACTTAAAATTTGCCAAAAAAAAATAATCGTTTATTATATACATCCTGGCGGACGCCATGACGAGTTTTTTTTAATAAAAAAATTGACAGGCTCCGGTTATAACCTTATTTTGTACGCATCAGGCCATTTTTTAACGCGGCGTAAAATGAAATTCTGTGCCATCAATTTTCGTTCGGGCGCGCTGATGCTCCTGGCGGCCGCAGTCTTCCTGGGGCTGGCCGCAACGGCCGGCGCGGTTGACGTGATTCTCACCAAGACCCAGCGCCTGAGCGGCAAGGTAAGGTCCGCCGACGGCAAGAGCGTCACGATTGAAATTCCCGGCCAGGGTGTGGTGGCCGTCCCGCGCGCGGCGATCGAAAAGATGAGCGTCGAGGCCCCCCCGGCCATCCTGCGCGGCGTTGAGGCCTACGAAAAGGGCGCCTACAAGGAAGCGCAGCTGACGCTGGCCAAGGTGGCCTACCAGTTTATCGGCCTCGACACCGACTGGGCCGCGAAGGCGCTGGTCTATTACGCGCGCGTGTGCCTCATGAACGGCGACAACGCCGGCGCAGAAAAGGCCTTCAATACTTTCATTGAAGTTTACGACGAGGATCCCCTGGTGGTGGATGCCGAGCTCGGCCTGGCGGAAACGCAGCTGGCCAAGAACGATGTCGAGAAGGCCCTGGCCAAGTTCCAGGAGCTGGCCGATGAATACGAAAAGGTGCTCCGGCCCCCCATGGCCCAGTTCCCCTACGCGGCCGAGGCTTTTCTCGGGGTGGGCAAATGCCTCGAGGCCAAGCAGGATTTTGCCGGCGCGGCCAACGCCTACCTGAAGGTGATTGCACTCTACCCGGCCGAAAACTCCCTGCCCGAGGCCCTTTACCGCGCTGCGGCGCTTTACAAGAAACAGAAGCCGGAATATGCCGGCATGTTCCTTAACGACCTGATAACGCAATACCCGGCGAGCCCTTTTGCCAGGAAAGCCGCAGACCTGCAAAAGGAACTCGGGGTAAAAAAATAGCGCCGGGCACATGGCCGGCGGCACAAGCGCTTTCTGATTAAACGCGCGCATATAAAAACAGGAGACAAAATGAAACTGAGCAGGATGAAATTACTGGCCGCCGTCGCGGCGGTTTTGGCGATGTTTTGCGGCGAAGCTTTCAATTTTTGCGGTGCCGGGATTGAAAACAGTTTCATGGTTCCCACGGCCTTTGCCCAGGCGCCGGCCGCTCCGGCCGCACCCGCCGCCGGGGGTGGTGGCGAGAACCTTGCCGGCCCGCCCGAAACTCTTGCTGACTATTGGGCCCAGATGGGACCCGTGAAATGGCCGCTTTTGGCTTCGATAATCTGGGTTACGGCACTGATCGTAGAACTAGTGATCCGCGGCCGGGTCAAGTTCCTTTGTCCGCCAGAGGCCGTCTCGCAACTCATGTCAATACTTTCTGTCAAAGACTACGTCAAGGCATGGCAGTACTGCATGGACAATCAGTCCCCATTGACCCGCACGATTTCGGCTGCCATTGAAAAAATCCCACAGGGCGCGACGGCGGCCATGGATGCCGCCATGGAGCCCATGAATTTCCAGAATAATATTTTTAAGGTCAAATGCTCCTACCTGAACCTTAACGCCACCGTCAACACGCTCCTCGGGCTCCTGGGTACCATTTCGGGCATGATCAGCGCTTTCAACAAGATGGCCTATGCCGGCGCAACCGGCGACCCGGCCAAACTGGCTGGAAGTATCGGCGAGGCTCTGCTCTGCACATTCACCGGCTTGGCGATTGCCATTGTCTCTCTCTACCTCTTTTATGTCCTGACCAACCGGACCAAGGCCGCCATGACCGGCATGCAGGAAATTGTCACGCGCCTCATTGACGAAATAGACTTTGATTCAATCACTCCCGACATGGAAATCATCACCAGCGAAATGAAGGCGCGCGCCATGGGCAGCAAGGGCGGCGCAGCCGCTGCGCCCGCCGCGGCACCCCGCGCGGCTGCGGCGCCGAAGGCGGCGGCCGCGGCGGAAATAGCCGAGTGCCCCAACTGCCACCAGCAGGTGAAGGTCGGCTCGGCCAAGTGCCCCAATTGCAACAATGAACTGGAATGGGAGTAACCTGCGTTACCGGGTAAGGCATCGCTTTTATAGTCCGGGATAAAATTATGGCACGTGAGCCCAAAGCGTCATTTATGGATAATGAGGTTTTTGTTCCGCAAAACCTCGGCCCGATGATTGACTGCGTCATGCTTCTGCTGATGTATTATATCAACTGCAGTTCGCTGGAAACCAACCGCGTCAGCAAGGACGTTGTCCTGCCCTATGCCCAGCAGGGCTTGAAGGAGGAAAACACCTCCGGCCGGTTTATTGTCAGCATCGAATGGAACGAGGGTCTTTACGAGGCCAACTACGTCGCCAACGGCGTCAAAATGAACGATCCGCGCGAGATGACCATGCTTGTCGCGCAAAGCAGAAAACTGCAGGGCAACCCGAAGGATTTCCGGGTGATCATCCGGGCCGACAAGAGGGTGCCCTACGAATTTACTCAGCAGGCCATGGCAGCCGTGGCCGAGGCCGATATTGCCAACATTCTTTTTTCAACCACCGAAAAGAAAGAAGAATAGCATATACCGGGCTTTCATGCGGAAAAGTCCCGGGCTATAACAGCAAAACAGGGTGACGGTATGGCCAAAGCAAGAATGAAAGACGAGCCGATTGAGGAAATCGAAATGCAGATGGGTCCGATGATCGACTGCATGATGCTCTTGCTCATGTATTTCATCATCGCCGGCCAGATCAAGACCGAGGAAAAATACCTCGGCCTGCTCATTCCCGGCGGCGGCACGCCCACCGCGGGCATACCCGTCGAGCTGGTCCTGACCATCAACGAGGCCGGCCAGATTTTCTGTAACGACGCACCCCTGGATACCCCCGCTGACCGCGATCTGCCGACCGTGCGCGGCAAGCTCAAGCAGGTCCTTGACCTCTTCGGCGACAAGCAGCCGGTTATAATCCACCCGCAACCAAAGGTGCGCATGCAGCGCATCGTGGACGTGCTAAACGCATGCGCCGCGGTCGGCGTGAAAAACTTGTCCTTCAACGCAAATTAAAGCCATGGCCTTCAATTACTCAAAGAAACTGGATCAGCTGGAAGCAATGGCCGAGAGTAAGACCGGCGGCCGTTTCAACGCCGTCTGGTCGCTTGTGCTCGCCCTGCTCCGTTCCCGCTACTTCCTTATTTCACTGATGTTTTACGTCATACTCCTGATGATTCTCGGCGGAGTAGTGGTGTCGCATTACGTCGTCACTCGCGGCACTTTTGAGGAAGGCACTGTGCTGGTGCTGCCTTCGGGACCGCCCGGACCGCCGCCAGGGCCGCGCGCCCAGCCTTCGGCCGCCGCCGCCGCCCAGCAGACCCGGCAGGTCTCGGCCTCCGTCCAGTCCATGTCCAGCCGCTCGGCCGCGAAAACAGCCGCCAAAAGGTTCACAATTTCGGCTCCTTCCTCGTTCGTCCGCGTTGAGGCCCCGGTGGTGGCGCCGCAGATCCAGATGTCCGAAGTTAAGGTGGATACCCAGATGGCCAAGAGCATTGCCGACGCCAACATCAAGCGGCTGCAGGGAGTGCGTGATTTCCAGAAGAGCTGGGGCGTATCCATGAGCGGAGCCAGCGGCGGCGGACGCGGGGGCGGC
>JBAYWJ010000120.1:0-10065 GCA_041674125.1 Kiritimatiellia bacterium | reverse complement strand
CTTCCCGGGGCACCGCCCGCCTGCGGTCGCACATGCAGTTTAAATCAATCCGTGATGACTTTACAACGCTCCAGGCATTGTAAACAGCCTTTCATTGGCATAGATCCTCCATCCTTCTCGATATATCCTCTATATACAGCAAAAACCGTGCCAAGTCAGCACGCAAGCCTTTTTTTGCAGGAAAGGCCGGTCATTTCAGGTCGTTCGGTAAAATCCGTCAAGCAGGCGACTTTTTATTAAGTTACAAAAATGTAAATTGTTCTTGCCGTGGATTACAAAAATGTATTCAATGGCTGGCGTGAAACGGGAAAGCAAAATAGAGCTGGAGGTTTTATACCGCATATCGCAGGCCATGGCACGCCAGCACAACGTCTCCGCCCTCTTCAAGGAGGTCTTTGACATCATGGATACCGAGATGGGCATGGCCCGCGGCACGCTCACCCTGCGCCAGCCCGGCACGGACATTTTTGTCATCGAGGCCTCGCGCGGCCTGAGCGAGGAAGAGCAAAAAAGAGGCCAGTACAAGCTCGGCGATGGCATCACCGGCCGGGTCGCCCAGAGCAGCAAGCCCGTGATCGTGCCGGACATCAGCAAGGAGCCGGGCTTCCTGAACCTGACCAAGTCGCGCCGCAACAAGCAGGTGGCGTTCCTCTGCGTCCCGATCACATACCGCCGCGACGTGATCGGCACGATCAGCATCGACCGCGAGGTCGCCAACGACGAGGACCTGCGCCGGGACCTTTACTTCCTCCAGCTGGTCGCCAGCGTGCTCGCCGAGGCCGTGGCCGGAATCCGCGAGCAGCTCGAGGAGCGCTCCAACCTCATGGAGGAAAACATCCGCCTGCGCCGCGAGCTGGACGAGCGCTACCGGCCGAACAACATCATCGGCAACTGCGGCAGCATGCGCGCCGTTTTCGGGCAGATCGCCCAGGTGGCCGACAGCTCCGCGACGGTGCTCATCCGCGGCGAGTCGGGCACCGGCAAGGAGCTCGTGGCCCGCGCAATCCACCACGCCAGCTCGCGCAAGGAGGGCAAGTTCGTGAGCGTCAACTGTGCGGCCCTGCCCGAGAGCCTGATCGAAAGCGAGCTCTTCGGCCACGAGAAGGGCTCCTTCACCGGCGCGGCCCAGCAGCGGCGCGGGCGCTTCGAGCTGGCGCACGGCGGCACGCTCTTCCTGGACGAGATAGGCGATATCTCCCCCGCGGTGCAGGTGCGCCTCCTGCGCGTGATACAGGAGCGGGCCTTCGAGCGCGTCGGCGGCGACGCCACCATCAGCGTCAACGTGCGCCTGATCGCCGCCACCAGCAAGAACCTCGAGGAGGCCATCCGCCACAGGAAATTCCGCGAGGACCTCTACTACCGCCTGAACGTTTTCCCGATCCACCTGCCGCCCCTGCGCGAGAGGCGCTCGGACATCATCCTGCTCGCGGACCATTTCCTGCAGAAGTACAACGCCCTGCACAGGAAAAACGTCAAGCGCATCTCGACGCCCGCCATCAATATGATGATGATGTATCACTGGCCGGGCAACGTGCGCGAGCTGGAAAACTGCATCGAGCGGGCCGTCCTGACCGCGACCGATGACGTCATCCACGGCTATTCTCTGCCGCCCTCGCTGCAGACGAGCGAGGCCACCCACACCGAGATCCTGCCGGCGGAAAAGGTCAGCCTGAAGACCATGGTGCAGACCTACGAGCGCGAGCTGATCGTGGACGCGCTCAAGAAGTTCCGCGGCAACGCCACGAGCGTGGCCAAGCACCTCTGCTCGACCAAGCGCATCATCAACTACAAGATCAGGCAGCTCAAGATCGAGAGCGCCCATTACCGGCATTGATTCCCGCCTTCCCCCGCGGTGTTTTTAATCCGTCCGGGTGGCCCGGACAAATCTCACGCGCGCGTAACGCGCCGCCGGCGCGCCTTCGATGTTGTCCGCGATGAGCAGGTCCACCGCCTCGGTCGGCGCGTTGCCGGCCCGGGGCGAGGCGGTGAAGAACGCGCCGGATATGGGGCGGGCCAGGGGGATGCGGACCGGGGCGGAAAATTGCCCGTTGGAGGCCATGCGCAGGGCGTAGGTCCCGGTAAGCTCCCGCGTTGCCGGCGTGGTTCCCTCGAGGCGGCAGATGATGTAAAGCGTGCGGTCGGGTGTGATGTGGAACCGCGCCTGGCCGAGGTAGCCGGCGGGATGCAGCGGGCCTATGGTTTCGCCGCCGGAGAGCAAGGTGCGCTTCTCGACCAGCTGCCCGTTTTTCAAAATTCCGTAACACAGGTGCCAGTCCCGCTTGATATCGGGGAAGTGGAGGTCCCGGAGTTTGGGGTTGATCGGTTCCTTGATCCAGACAACGTGCGCCCGGCCGTCGGGGGCGAGCCACGCATCCCCGGTGCCGACGGTGCCGCCGTCTTCCATGGCGTCGTCCAGAACGGTCCAGCCGGAAAATGGCTTTGACGCGATGTCCGGGGTCCAGGCGCAGTGCAGCTTGCGCATGCGCCAGCCCCAGCGCTCGCGGCCCCAGGTTTCGGTCTTCAGCGGGTCGATGCGGTTCCAGATGTTGTATGGGGATTGGCCGATGTAATACACCTGCCGGCTGCTGAGAATGGCATCGGCATAAACCACGGAAGTGAATTCGCCGTATACTGAATACTTCGGGTCCTCGGCTTTGGGCCAGGCAAGTTGTCCTGTCAGCCACTTGCCGTCCCGGTCCAGAAACGCCCATTCGGCGTGCGTCACGCCAACCTTGTTGAAGAGGATAAACTCTCCGCTTGAGCCGTCGGCGGCAAAGGCGCGGTAGGAGTGGTCCGTGAAGGCGGGCGTGCCGTTCCACTTTGGTATCAGGCGCCTGGGCTCACGCCCGGGGCGCTCCGGGTCAAATTCCAGGAATTCCGGGCGGGCGGCCCCGCTCGTGACCCTAGCTTGCCGGATGTCCGGCGCGGCAACCGGCGGCAAAAGGGTGGGGTTGGCCGACATGATCAGCCTCCCTGCCCAACTCACGCCCAGCGGGCAGGGCTCGCGGGTCCGGTCTTTCAGGTCGCGCTGGCACACTCGCCATCCGTCCCGTCCCCGCTCATACAAAGCCCAGCGGGCATTGTTGAGCGGCGCCATTTCCGGGACCGCCTCGAAGGCGCTCACGAACAGCTTGTCGCCCAGGCGCGCGATCTGCGGGCTGCCCGAACCCCAGAACATGCCCGAGCCGTTGGAGGTTGCCTTGTAGTCCGGGAGCCGGCAGATGGTTTCCTCGATCTCGACTATTGCCTTGAATTCCGGCGTCTGTGATTCGGTCATCGGTGCCGAGCCTCCCTGCAATGCGAACGCTCCGGAGAGCATGAAAAGACCCGCCAGCGCGGAGCGGTTCGCAGGGCCGTGCGTCGCACCGGCAAATAATATTTTTCCGGGCCGGGCCCTCCCGGACATGCCCGGGCAGGTTTGAGAGTGCGCTTCCACGGCCAGGACCTTAGACGAGTCGGCCTGAGTCTGTCAAGGCGCAGGAACGGTGTCCGGCGCCAGGCGGTCCATGACGGCCTGGATGGTCAGCGCCTCGCCCCAGCAGTCCGGGTCAACTTGGCCTAAACTTGCGCCGAAACGCCGGGCAATGTCAACCCCGAGCGCCAGGTTGCCGCGCGGGTTGACGTGGAAGCCGTCGCGCATCAGCCGGATGTATTTCTGCGGCTCGGCCCGGCGCAGCGCCTCCCAGCGGCGCAAATGGTCTATCAAGGCTGAGCCGGTCGCGGCGGCGGCCGCGCGCACCAGGTCCATGTAGCGGTAAAAATTCTGCAGCCGCACCGGATCCACGCCTTCGGGGTTGGGGGCGTAGTAGGTTTGGAATATCACCGCGCAGCCCAGCGCGGCAAACCGGCGGTGGAGTTCCCGGAGGTTGCCCGCGAAAGTTGCGCCATCTATGTTTTTGGCGGGATTGCAGTCGTTGCCGCCGATCGTCACGAACGCCAGGTGCGGCCGGTAGCGCGCGGCGTCGTCGTCGAAGCGCGCCAGCAAATCGGCGGTCGTATTGCCGCTGATGCCGGCGTTGATGCAGGTCAGGATCCGGCCGTACTTCTGGCGGATGGCCAGGTCGAAGCAGTCAAACCAGTGCATCCCCGGCAGAAACCGTTCGGTGTTGGAAGAGCCGAAGGCCAGCGCGCGGGCGCGCCCGCGGCTTTCAAAAAGCTTGACTGTCTGCCGGATGGGATCGTTCCCGTTCATGTCATTTCTCCGCGCAGAATAACACGGTGGAGCGCGCCCGGCCCTGGCGCGCGCCCGCGCCGCCAAGGAGGAATCCTGCCGCCCGCGCCGCCACGACCGCGATGAAAATTTTCATTTATTTTCCCTCCCATTCGGGACAGCCCTTAAATATTAAATACCATGCCCTGCTGTAATGGCGGCATCCGGCATAAACAAAATAATCCGGACCCGGATCAGCCGGCGGGCAGCGCGCGGACGCGCTTGAGCAGGGCGAGGCTTTTGTCGAAGATGATGTCTTCGGCCTCGTCGACGACTTTCCGGGTATCCGACTCGTAGCCTCCCTCGCGGATGGCCTTGCGGGTGGGGATGTAGCCTATCCCGCCGTTGGCCAAACCCACGATGTAGGTGCGCTTGAAGGGGCTGGCTTTCTTGATGCGCATTCCGATCTCGGTGAAGAGCTCGCCGGGGAAGCTCAGCCAGGCCGTGTCGCCCACGGCGATGCAGACCTGGTCAGCCTGGTGGGGGACATCCTCGGCCGAGTGCAGGTCTTTTATCAGCTTGGCCTTGTAATCGTCGCCCACGCCGTCGGCCACGGCCTTGATTTTGCCCTTCGTTTCCGCGAGGATTTTTTCGGCCCAGGCGAGCAGCTTGGGCGGAACCTTGCGGGCCGGGATTTCGTAATGGATTGACGCGCTGCGCAGGGGGACATTTGCCTCGGCCTTGATTGAATTGATCGTTTGCCCGACCGCCCCGGCCAGGGCGTTGGCCACGCGGTCCATGCCGCCCCAGTCCCGGTCCTTCAGGCCGTCAATATCCATCGTGCCCTGGGCGCCGTTGACGAAGATGGCGGTGCCGCCGAGCTGCTTTTCGAGGATGGATTCCGCCAGGCCGGGGTACTCGGCGCTGAGGAGGTAGTTGTCTCCGGACATCACGTTCGGGTGTCCGGCGTGGTTGAAGAGGATGGCGATGGGCTTTTTATCTTTATCCGCTGCGACCGCCATGAGCACGCCGACTTCCGGGTCTATTTCACCGAGGGGCCCGATGATTTCCTCGGGCTTGTAAGGCTCCCAGTTCATGATCACGCGTCCATCCTTGGCCAGGAGGCGGCGGTAATGACTGATGGTTTTTTCGGCGCCGGAGGCGCACCCGACCAGGGCGGGGCGCATGGCGCGGAAGGCTTTTTCAACGGTCTTGCCGACCAGCTTGACGAGGTCCTTGATATATTCTTCTTCCCGGGGATTCATATAGCCGGCTGTTGCCGGGCCGGAGTGGGTATGCGTGGCGGCCAGGATAATATGATCCGGCGCAATGCCGCTTCGGGCGGAGATGCGGGCGTAAATTGCGTCGTAGACGGGACGTTTTATGCCGCAGACATCCACTGAGATAAAAACAAATAAATCACCGGGCTTGTCGCCGTTGGCCAGCGCCATGGCCTTGGCATAGAGGCGGTGCCTGACGCCGGTGGACTTGTGGCTGCGGATCATGCCGTCCATCCAGACCGGGCCGGAGGGTGTGATGTCAGTCCTTGCTGCGCCTGCCTTGATTGTTTTCATGGGCTGATAAATTGCACGGCTCCGGCAAATTGTCAAGGGCACATTCCGGGTTTGTGCGCCGCACAGCCTTGCGCGGCTCTGTGGCGGCGGGGGGGTGTGGGCCGCAGCTGGCGGAGCCCGATTTTAAAAAAGGCTGTCAATCCCAAGCAAAAATGCTATATAGGTTGCGGAAAACCAACGGTGGCCGGGCCGGCCGTTAATTTTAAGGAACGAAGAGATGAAAATTCTTGCCACGGGCGGCGCAGGCTACATCGGCAGCCATACTTGCGTGGAGCTGCTCCGGTGCGGTTACGAGGTTGTGGTGGTCGATAATTTGCAGAACAGCAAGCTGGAGGCCGTCCGGCGCGTTCAGGAAATAACGGGAGGCAAGATCGCCTTCCATAAGGCCGACCTGCGCGACCGGGCCGATCTTGAAAACATTTTCCGGCAGGAGAAGGTTGACGCGGTCATTCATTTCGCGGGCCTGAAGGCGGTGGGCGAGTCTACCCAAAAACCGCTGGAATATTACCAGAACAACATCACCGGCACGCTGGTTTTGTGCGAGGTGATGCGCCAGGCGGGTGTCAGGACGATCGTCTTCAGCTCCTCGGCCACGGTCTACGGCAACCCGCGGAGCGTGCCGATCAGGGAGGATTTTCCGCTTTCGGCCACGAACCCCTACGGCCGGACCAAGCTCATGATCGAGGAAATCCTCGGCGACCTGCACGTTTCAGACCCTGCCTGGAACATGGCGATCCTGCGCTATTTCAACCCGGTCGGCGCCCACAAGAGCGGCAAAATCGGCGAGGACCCGCGCGGCATTCCCAACAACCTTTTCCCCTACATCACCCAGGTGGCCATCGGGCGGCTGAAGGAGCTTTCGGTTTACGGCAACGATTACCCCACGCCGGACGGCACGGGTGTGCGCGACTACATCCACGTCGTGGACCTGGCCTCCGGCCACCTGAAGGCGCTTGAAAAAATAAGCGGCAAAAAAGGGCTTTCCATCTACAACCTCGGCACGGGGCGCGGCTACAGCGTGCTCGAGGCTGTCGCGGCTTTTGAAAAAGCCTCGGGCAGGAAGGTCCCGTATAAAATCGCCCCGCGCCGCCCCGGCGACATACCCGCCTGCTACGCCGATCCTGCCAAAGCCAACCGCGAGCTGGGCTGGCAGGCGACCCGCGGGCTTGATGAAATGTGCGCCGACTCCTGGCGCTGGCAGACGATGAATCCCGAGGGATACGGGGGTGAAAAGTAAAAGTTTACAGTTCAAAGTTCAAGGTTTACCAAAGATTGCCAGCGAGACAGTCGTATTTTGCATATCCAACCGTGAACCATGAACTTTGAACCTTATAAACTGCTTGCTATAACATGGGCGTCATAACCGACATACTTACACATCGCGAGCTCCTGACCAACCTGGTCATGCGCAACCTGAAGAGCCGCTACAAGGACTCGGTGCTCGGGTTCCTCTGGAGCATCCTGACGCCGCTTTTCATGGCGGTGATCTACCTGGTTTTTCTTAGGATCCTGGCCCGGGGCGTGCCGATGACGGAAATCCTGATCGGGGTCTTTGCCTGGCAGTTCACGGTGCAGTGCGTTTTCAACGGGCTGACATGCATCACAGACAACGGCAACCTGGTCAAGAAGGTCAGCTTCCCGCGCGTCATCCTGCCGCTGGCGACGACCATATCCAACCTTATTAATTTCCTTCTGACGCTCATCGTCCAGTTCGCGCTCCTGGCGGTGCTGCTCGGACTGCATGGCCAGCACGTAAGCCTCTTCACGCTGGCGGTGCCGGCGGTGATAGCCGTGCATTTCCTGTTCTGCTTCGGAATCGTTCTGTTCCTTTCCTGCTCAAACGTTTACTTCCGCGACCTCGAGCACCTGGTGAGCGTGCTGGTGACGGCCTTCTTTTTCATCACGCCGGTGATGTATTCGTACGGGATGATGGAGGAGATCGCCTTGGCCTACAACCTTCCGGTCCTGGCCCAGGTTTACATGGCCAACCCGATGGCGGTGATCATCAGCGCCTACCGCGCCCTGATCCTGCCGGGCGCCGCTTTTCCGCTCGGGGCCGGCACATGCGCCGGGGCGATCATCGCGCTCCTCTTCGTGTTCCCGGCCTACCGGCTTTTCAGGAAATTGCAGGGAAATTTTTCGGATATGTTCTAATTGGAAGAAAGGCACAAAGTGGCAAAGGCACATAGGCACAAAGTCTGTTAAGCATTCAGGAATGCGCGGATTCGCAACCATGTGCCTTCTGCCCGTGTGCCTTTGTGCCTGATTATTGACATGAACGCCATCGAAGCCAGGGGATTGAGCAAGTGTTACCGCCTGCAGGGGTCGGAGCCGCCGACCATGTTCGGCAAGCTGCATCGCCTTGTCCGGCGCGAGCCGCCCAGGCTGCTCTGGGCCCTGGACAAGGTTTCCTTCGATGTCCGCCCCGGCGAGACGATCGGCGTTATCGGCCCGAACGGCTCGGGCAAGAGCTCCCTCTTAAGCCTCATTGCCGGCACGACCCTGCCCGCCGCGGGCTCGGTCCGCGCGCATGGGCGGATATCCTCGCTCCTGGAGCTGGGGGCGGGGTTCCACTCGGAGCTGACCGGCCGCGAGAACATCTTCCTCAACGGCGCCATCCTGGGGATTCCCAAGGCCACGCTGAAGGAGCGCTTCGACAAGATCGTGGACTTTGCCGGCATCCGCGAGTTCCTGGATATGCCGGTCAAGTTCTATTCCAGCGGCATGTACGTCCGGCTCGGGTTCGCCATCGCGGTGGAGATGGATCCGGACATCCTCCTGATCGACGAGGTGCTCGCCGTGGGCGACACCGCCTTCCAGATCAAGTGCCTGGCGCGCATCCGCGATTTCCAGCGGCGCGGCAAGACCCTGGTGCTCGTTTCGCACGCGCTCCAGACGGTCGAGGAGTTCTGCGACCGCGTTTTCCTGATCCACAAGGGCAAGCTCGTGGCCGAGGGCCGGCCGGCGGAGGTGATTTTCAAGTATCTCAAGTCCTACATGGGCGAGGGCGGCGGCCTGCACGCGGTGGAATACGGCAGCAAGGACATCGAAATTACAGGCGTCAAGTTCCTGGATGCCGCCGGCGGCGAAACCGGCACCTTCACGACCGGCGAAAAGTTCGCGGTGGAAATCAATTATCGCGCGCGCGTCCGCGTTGAACAACCGGTTTTCGGTTTTGCCGTCAAGACCGGCAACGGGTTCTACGTTTACGGGTCCAACACCCAGATGGCCGGCTGCCGGATCGACTCCATCGAGGGCGCGGGCGCCATCCGGCTTTCGATCAGCCCCCTGACCCTCGTGCAGGGCAATTTCTTCCTCTCGCTCTCGGTCCACTCCTGGGACCACACTGTCCAGTATCACCGGCAGGAGGACTGGTACCCGTTCGTGGTGAAGAATCCCACCCAGGAGCCGGGCATTTTCCGGTTGAATGCCCAGTGGAATCTGAAAAAGTAGTCAGGGGACAGTACCGGGAGTCAGTAGGCAGTAGTCAGAATACGAAAATGTTGAAGTTGCATGTTGAAGTTAGGTAGATATTATAATGAAAGCAGACAGGATAAGGGATTCATAGTCTGGACAGGTTATTCATGCTACTGAATTCTGACTCCTGACTTCTGACTACTATATCACGGAGGCAACCATGGCACTATTGACCCAGATCAAGAACCGCTATTCGGTCCGGGCCTACCAGAAGAAGCCCGTGGAAAAGGAAAAGCTGCTGACGGTGCTGGAGTCCGCGCGCCAGGCGCCCTCGGCCAAGAATTTCCAGGAGTGGCGTTTCGTCGTCGTCCAGGATGAAACGACGCGCCGGAAACTCATGGCCGCGGCCAACAGCCAGCCCTTCGTGGGCGAGGCGCCCGTGGTGATTGCCTGCTGCGCCACCAACACGGAATACGTCATGCGCTGCGGGCAATTGTGCTACCCGATAGATTTGGCAATTGCCATTGACCACATGACCCTTCAGGCGGTCGAGGAAGGCCTGGGCACCTGCTGGGTCGGGTCCTTTGTCGAGGACCAGGTCAAGGCCCTGCTCGGGGTGCCGAAGGGGATAAGGGTGGTCGGCCTGCTGACGCTCGGCTATTCCGCCGACCACATCCGGCCGAAAAACCGCCTGCCCATGGACAAGGTAGCCTGCTTCGACAAGTGGAAGTTCTAACCGCGACGGGCTTAGGCGGGCTGTTTCCCTTTATGCAGCTTTATTCGCCTTCGCCAGAATACCCTGTGGCTTGCCACAGGGATGAATGCCAAGGTAGTCGGTGCTGAATAATCAGATAAGCAATTGCGGCGCAAAGAAATATATATTGACACGGGGCAAATAATTTGCAAGGATTATGGGTATAACAG
>JBAYWJ010000119.1:0-10124 GCA_041674125.1 Kiritimatiellia bacterium | reverse complement strand
GCCCTGGTCCGGGAGCGGTGGGACAGGGGCGCGCTGCTTTTCGGAGTTCTGGCTTCCAGCCTGCTTGTGGTGTCGCTTGCGGTGGAATGGGCGGGCGAAAAATTTTATTACCGCGCCTGGCAGAAAGTGATGGCCGCCGCGTGGCGCAGGGGAATCAGCCGGGCCGGCGACCTTGGATTTGCGGGCCTGCTGGCGCGCCTGCTGCCTTCCGAGTGCCGGGCGGTGATATTGAAGGATATCCGCACCTTCCTGCGCGACCCGGTCCAGGTGATACAGGGTTTGCTCTTTTTCGGATTGCTGGGTATATACTTCTTCAACCTGCGCAACCTGCATTACAACCTGGTCACGCCGGTCTGGCGCAACCTGATTTCTTTCCTGAACGTCTTCAGCCTTGCGACCATAATGTGTTCGTTCTGCTCGCGGTTCATATTTCCGCAAGTCAGCCTTGAAGGCCACGCTTTCTGGCTCATCGGCCTGTCGCCGACAGGGATGGCCCGCGTCCTTAAGTACAAGTTCGCCCTGGCGGTCGCGGTGATGCTCCTGGTGAGCGGAACGCTCCTGACAGTTTCGGCCCTCATGCTCGACGTGAGCCACTACGTTCTTGCCGTCAACGTTCTCATGGCCGTGGCCCTCTCGTTCGGCCTGTGCGGGCTGGCGCTCGGGCTGGGGGCGGTGTTCATGAACCTCAAGCAGACCAACCCGGTGGCGATCATATCCGGATTCGGGGGAACGTTCAACCTGGTGCTGAGCCTGGCCTACATCATTTTGGCCATAATTCCGTTCGGATTTATCAGCCATGAATACTTGAGCGGCCACATGAGCCGCGGCGTTTATATCTATGGCATACTGGCATCGGTAGCCTGGCTGGCGGCGGTCACGGTGGCGGCCACTTTCCTGCCGATGCTGGCCGGAAAACGCAGCCTGCTTGCGCGCGAATATTGACACGCCCTGCGGGTGTGGACTCAGAGCATGGTTGTGCGCCGGTACGCGGGAATTTCCCGGGCGATAACCGATTTAACCTGGGCAATTTTCCATCGCAGGTGCTCGGCATCCGTCATGTATTCCATGGATGGCTCCCATCCGAGGCGGGAATCGCGCTCAACAAGGGGGATAGTTGACTCGGCGTTGGCGATTTCGCGCCGGGCGAGGGCCTCGATTTCATCCAGCAGCTTTAAAATTGATTTCCGGCCGGAGGCGTTCGTGAGCCTTCGGTTCAGTATCCACCATTCCTTTATGTTTAGGGTTGTGCGGATGCAGTTACGCATGAAAAGCCCGAGGTTCAGCAGGTTTTCAAGGGCCGGCAGCTTGCGGGCGGGCACGAGTGGTTTTGACTTTTCAAGGCGGTCGATTCCTTTCTGCCACAGGGCCAGCATTGTGCCCAGGGTTCTAAGTTCGGGTTTTATCCGCATGGAAAACGGGGATTGCCTGTCGTTGTCGAGCGGGGTGTAATCGGAGACAACGATTCTGGATCCAAACTTGGCGTGGGGGACGGAGGGAATAGAAAAATTTCTGCCGAGCAAATGCTTGTGAAGGTTTTTCGGGTGGAACACGAAGGGGTAGGAGGGCCCCACCCTGAAGGGGCCGTATTGGTCCTCATCCGTTGAAACGTAGCGGCAGATGGCGCGGCTCCAGAATTTCCAGGCTTCCATGACAAGAGGGGAAGCTTCCCGGCCGTAATCGCGCGCGGCGATGAGCTGCAGTATCCGGTCGGCCGGGGTGCTCGGGGTCCAGTAAGCCCACTTGGCCAGTTCGCTTACGAAGCTGGGCCACCAGCCGAAATGATGCGATTCCATCAGGCCGCTCAGTCCCCATTCCCGGTTTGCCTTCAAAAGCGCACGGTGCCTGCGCGCCCACTGCATCGGGACGGGCTCATAGGGCACAACCCCGAAATCCCACGTCAGTCCGCCGGTGTTGCACATCGTGTAGAGCCGGATTTTGCGCCGGCGGGCTTCCTTCGCCTCAGACGTGAAATACCGGCCGGGGCCGGCGAAAGAAATGGTGTAATCGACGCAGGTGTGGCAGATGCTTTGCCAGCGTATTTTTTCATACATTTCGAAAGTGACCAGCAGGGTGATGTCATCCGGCAGTGACTTGATCAATGCCAGCCGGTCTTTTTCCGGCGTTCCGCCCCAGTTGTAAGTCCAGAAAACGATGTCGGCGGCCGGGTTATATTTACGGACAGAGTCCCTGACCATTTCGATCCATTGCGGGTAATCGCGGCAAGGCCACCAGCCCGGGCTCGGCTTGGTAGGCGGGAGGCCGTTTTCAGCCGGAGCGTTCCAGGGGCGCCCCGTCGTTCTCTCATCCTTGCTGGGGAATTCCACCGATTCCCCGACCATGACGATTCCCCTGGCGCGCGGGCAGGCCTTGAAGAGCGCCCCATAGGTGCTGTCGTAGTATTGCGCCGCATCCGGCTCGTCGGGGTGCTTTGTGCTTTTGAGGTAGCTGTAAAAATAGACGTCGAGCCCATATGCGGCGGCGCGGTCAACAAGGCTGTTGAAATCCAGGTAGCCGACGGATGAAGCATCCACCCCGCGCGCGAACACGAGGATGGCGTCGAAGCCGTGGTGGGCCATCGCGTTCAGGTGCGCATCCGGAAACTGGTCAAGGCCCCATCCGGAATGAACCATGCGCGGCGAGAAGACGGGCTCCCTTGTAACTTCGCCGGTTTTAATGAACGGCGCCTCGCGGAAATTCATCATGTCTTCAAGGTAAAAACCGCCCTGGGCGGCGCCGCGGTCGTCAAATCCGCAAATTGTTACGGCCTGTGCGGTGCATAGGATGCGGTAGCTGCGCGGCTTGCCGAGCCCCCTGCCGGCTTCGGGCAAATCTTTCGCGGTCGCGAGAACAATGGCCTGGCTTGCGGCGCAGGCGGCGGATTTGAAATTCCTGGCCCGCACCAGGAGCACGGAGGTGTCCATGCTTGCTAAGAGAAAATCCTGCAGGTCGCGCGCGGCATTCACCAGCAACTGCGAGGCGGTGTAAGGAATAATTATGCGCCAGGAACGGCCGATTTCAACCTCGCCGGCCTCCGGATTGAGGGCCGGGTCGCGGCGGCCGGGAAGGTGGATCTGTTCAAGCCGGCGCCGGAATTCGTAATTGATCTCTTTTCGCGGCGGTATCATTCCTTTGCAAAATGTCATGTTTGCCTCCGTTAGGAAGGATGTTTATATCCTTTTCCGCCGCCAGGCAAGGCAAATGATCGGGCAGGGAATTTCCGCGCGAAAAACCAGCGCCGGAACTGATTATTTTTATTGCAGGCGCAGGCGCGGGAGGTTATCTTGTATGCTGATAAATACGGTCCGCGGGCTGTAAGGGTTTCAAGTCAAATGACACGCGGGTGAAGATGTGAGATCAATTGTTTTCAGTGGTCCGGCGTCGGCTATGTCATGGCTCGCGTGTGCCATAGTGCTGTTAGCGGGAGATTTTTCCGCGGCCGCAGACGTCGCGCCGCCCGCTCCCGTACTTACACTTCAGGAATTCTGCCGGAAGGTGCTGGCCTATTACCCCAGGCTGAAGGAGCAGGCCGCCACGGTTGAGCTGGCCGTTGCCAACAAACTGCAGGCCCAGGCCGGCTATTTGCCCGGGCTGCAGGCGCAGGCGGGCGCAACATACGGCGACGACCCGGTCTATGTCTTCGGCTCCCGCCTGCGCCAGAGGGCTTTCACTCAGGAGGATTTCGACCTGGACCGCCTCAACCGGCCCAACGCGCTTATGAATTTCGACGTGGGCCTGCGCGGCGAAGTTCCCCTCTTCAACGCCTTCCAGACGATATCAAGGGTGCGGCAGGCCCGGCACATGGTTAAAGCCGCGAAGCATGACGAGGAATTCATGCGTATGGAAGCAGTCCTGCTTGCTTCAGATTCCTACCTCAACGCCCTTGCGGTTGAAATGATCCTGGGCAAGGTCGAGGCAACCTGCCGCCTTGCTGAAATCGACATCAAGCAGGCGGAAAGCCTCAAGGAAAAAGGAGTGGTGCTGGGGGCCGATTATTATTCCGCCCGGGTCATGTGCGGCGGCTTGCGCAACTCGCGCAACAATTTCGCGGCGCAGAGGCAAAGCATGCACGCTCTCTTGAACATACTTATGGGCGAGGATCCTTTCAAGCCGCTGCGCCTTGCGGGGGCCCTTGGCAAGGAGCCCGGCCCGGAGCCGGGCTTGCAGGAATGGCTGTCGCGCGCCGGCCAGATGCGGCCGGACCTGAAGGCGATTGACCAGGCCTTGCGCGCCCGCGAGGAAAATCTCTCCGGCGCCAGGTCGAGCGCCTGGCCGGTCATCAGCGCCTTCGGCGACGTCAGGGCCGACGCCAGGGATTTCCAGACCGGGGGAGGAAACTTCACGGTCGGCCTCCGGGCAAGCATGGATATCTTCGATCCGGGATATTCTTCCCGCGTGTCGCTGGCGCAACTGGCGCTTAAAAAAATGAAACTTGCCAGGAGCACCGTGGCTGACTCCATCGCCAGGGACATCACCTCGGAGCATGCCAGGCTGGAATCGCTTTCGTCCAACGTGCCGGTTTTGCGGGAAATGTCCGCCGATTCCGACCGGGCGGTGGAAATGGCGCTTCCGCTGTACCGGGAGGGCCGTAAATCCATCGCGGACCTGATCGAGATGCGCCAAGGGAACGTGATGACATACCAGGGCTATTATTCCGCGCTGGCGGGCTTGAAGAACGCGTCCGTGCGCCTGATGTTTTTGTCCGGCCAGCTTGACGAGGCTCAGGCGGCCTCGGTGCTAGGGGAAGGCCAATCGCCATGAAAACCCATGACTCACATTTCATAGCGGCCACCGTGGCCTACTTTGCCCGTTCGAAGATCACGCCGCTGATCATCGTCTTTTCGGTCTTCCTGGGCCTGGCCGCGGTGTTGAACATCCCGCGCGAGGAGGAGCCGCAGATTTCGGTGCCGATGTTCGACATATTTGTAAGCTATCCGGGAGCGTCGGCCGAGGAAGTCGAGCGCCGCATTGTGAACCTCGGCGAACGCAAGCTGTGGGAGATCCCCGGGGTGGAATACATCTATTCCTCATCCGAGCCGGGCGGGGCCATGATTACCGTGCGCTTCAGGGTGGGGGATGACATTGAAAAAAGCCTCATCAAGCTCTTCACAAAGGTGCATTCAAACCTGGACTTCCTGCCCGCGGGCTCCAGCCAGCCCCTGATTAAGCTGCGCTCGATCGACGACGTGCCCATCCTGAGCCTGACCTTCAGCGGCACCGGCCATTCTCCCCTTGAGCTGCGCCGGACAGTCGCCATGGTCCAGCAGTCGCTCAATGCCATCCCGGATGTATCGGAAACGCAGATCATCGGCGGCCGCAAGCGCCAGTTCCAGATCTTCATCGACGGCCGGAAGCTCAAGGACCGCATCATGAACCCGAACGAAATCGCGGGTCTGGTCCGGCGGGCCAACGTCAAGCTGGATGCCGGGCACCTGCAAACGGAGCCGGAATACATAAACGTAGAGGCCGACGGCTTTTTCCGCTCGAAGGCGGACCTGGAAAACCTCGTCGTCAATTCGAGCCAGGGCGACGTTGTTTACCTCAAAGATGTGGCCAGGGTCGTGGATGGCCCGGATGAGTCGGAAAGCTTTGTCAATATCCGTTTCGCCGGCGCCGCGGCCGGCGCGCCCATGGATGCCGTGACGCTTTCCGTTTCCAAGCGCAAGGGCGCAAACGCGTCGTTTCTAAGTAAAAAAATCATCCGCCATGTGGAGGCGCTCAAGGGCTCCGCCATACCGCCCGGGATTAATTATACCGTGACGCGCGACTACGGCGCCACCGCCGACGAGAAATCGAACGAGCTCCTCCTGCACATGGCGATTGCGGTTTTCGGGGTGAGCCTTCTCATCGCCTTGGTACTGGGCTGGCGCGAGGCCGGCGTGGTGGCCATCGCCATACCGATGACCCTTTCGCTGACGCTGGCCTCTTTTTATTTTATCGGTTTCACCCTGAACCGCATTACGCTATTCGCGCTGATATTTTCAATCGGCATACTCGTGGATGACCCGGTTGTGGACGTGGAAAACATAGTGCGTCACCTGCGCATGCCGGCCAACCGCGGCCGCCGGATGCTCGATGTGACGATCGAGGCGGTCAATGAAGTCATGAGCCCCCTTATCCTGGCCACGCTGGCGGTCATGGCGGCGATCCTGCCAATGGCGTTCGTGCGCGGCCTCATGGGGCCGTACATGCGGCCCATACCCGTGGGCGCCTGCATTGCCATGTTCTTCTCCATGACCGTCGCCTTCATCGCCACGCCCTGGGCCGCGGTGTGGATCCTCGGCCATGCGCGCGAAAGCGGTGCTCACGGGAAGGATGAGGGCGAAAGCTTTCTCACAAAATCATACCGCTGGTACATGCAGCCGCTCATTTACAGGAGCAAGGTGCGCCTGGCTTTCCTGGCCTCGCTCTCCGTGCTGCTGCTGGCTTCGCTGGCGCTGGTGCCGCTCAAGCTGGTGAAGGTTAAGATGCTCCCCTTTGACAACAAGAACGAATTCCAGGTGGTGCTCGACATGCCCGAAGGCACCGCGCTGGCCGCGACCGCGGAGGTCATCGGGGAAATCGCCGAATACCTCGTGACGGTGCCGGAAATAAAGGATATCGAAGCATACGTCGGCACGAGCGCGCCCTACAATTTCAACGGGCTTGTGCGCCACTATTTCCTCAGGTCGCATCCCTATCAGGCCGATCTCCAGGTCAACCTCCTGAACAAGCATGACCGCAAGCGGCAGAGCCACGACATTGCCAAGGCGGTCAGGCCGGCGATACATGAAATCGTCCGCCGGCGCGGCGGCCGCGTGCAGGTGGCTGAAGTGCCTCCCGGACCGCCGGTCCTTTCGACCCTGGTGCTGGAAATATACGGTCCGGACCTTGAAGGCCAAAGGAACATGGCGGCGAAAATCGAGGCGATCCTAGACAAAAACAGCGGGGTAACTGACGTTGCCGTGCCGGGGCGGGCGCAGGAGAAACTGTTGCGCCTGCGGGTTGACGCGCAAAAGGCCACCCTGAACGGCATCCCGGTCCACTGCGTGGCCGAAACCGTTGCCGCCGCCATCCACGGACGTGAAGTTGACCTGGCGCATCTTTCCGGCGAATATGAGCCGGTGGACATCATCGTAAGGCTCCCGAAAGAACAACGCGGCGCGCTTGATGCGGTGCTCGATCTTTCGCTGCTTTCGCGTTTCGGATCCCAGATTCCCGTCAGGGACCTGGTGGCCGTAACAGATCTGCGCAAGGACCGGCCCATTTTCCACAAGAATCTCCTGCGGGTATCGTATGTCATGGGCGACGTGGCGGGCGAGTTTGAAAGCCCGGTCTACGTGATCATGGGGCTCAAAAAGGAAATTGCCGCTCCCGGACTTGCGCCTGATGCCGCTCCCGCGCAGAAGGAAATCCGGCAGTATTTCAACCGGCAGCCGGAATCGTCAGACGCCTGGTCGCTTAAGTGGGATGGGGAGTGGCAGATAACTTACGAGGTTTTCAGGGATTTGGGCCTGGCCTTTGCCGTGGTGCTGGTGCTGATTTATGTCCTCGTGGTGGGCTGGTTCCAGTCCTTCAAGGTCCCCTGGATAATCATGCTCCCGATACCGCTTACCCTCGTCGGCATTCTGCCGGTCCACTGGCTCATGGACACGTTCTTCACGGCCACCTCGATGATCGGGGTCATCGCCGGTGCCGGCATAGTCGTGCGGAACTCTATCATCCTGGTTGACTTCATAGAGCTGCGCCTTGCCGAGGGCATGCCGCTTGAGGAGGCCGTGGTAGATGCGGGTGCCAAGCGGTTCCGCCCCATGCTCCTCACCGCCGCGGCGGTGGTGGTGGGCGCCTCGGTTATTCTCTATGACCCCATCTTCCAGGGGCTGGCCCTTTCTCTCATGGCGGGCGAGGTGGCTTCCACTTTGCTCTCGCGCACGGCCGTGCCGGTGATTTATTACATGGCCATGCGCAAAAAAGTGAAAACTGAAGAAGCATAGGCATGGAAAGGATATTGAGGGGTATAGCCGGAACGTTCATCCTGGCCAGCCTTGGCCTGGCGCATTTTCATAACCCGTACTGGCTCTGGCTGACGGCCTTTGTCGGGCTTAACCTGCTCCAGTCGGCCTTCAGCAACTGGTGCCCGATGATGTGGCTCCTCAAAAAATTAGGGCTGCGCTGATCTGCTTTTGAAACCGGAAATCCGTGCCAGCCGCCTTGAAATGCAATTTTCAATTGCACTCGTTACTCGAAAAAGTTATTTTAAGTGCGTTTTCCGGAGGGGCTTGTCCTCCGAAGCAATGAGGAGCGTAGCGACGACAGCGAAGGAGGGATGGCAGAGTCCGGTTGTCACGTCATCCCGATGCGTTGCGCAATCGGGATAAGTGATCGCTTGCCCCGATAGGAAATCGGGGCGACGCGAATTGCGCCTGAAATTAAAATATGTCATGGTTCATATACATCATAAGAAGCAAATTGACAGGGCGATATTACCGAGGATGCTGCGAGGATTTTGAAAAACGGCTTACTGAACATAATTCAGGTAAAACAAGAAGCACAAAAGCTTATCATCCATGGGTTAAGATATATATTGAAACATTCGAAAATAAGACCGATGCTTTAAAGCGAGAGAAATATTTCAAAACACGTTCTGGATATCGCTGCTTGAAGCAAATGGGTGTTACATAGCAACGGAGGGATGGCAGAGTCCGGTTGATTGCGCATGACTCGAAATCATGTGTACTCGCAAGAGTACCGGGGGTTCAAATCCCTCTCCCTCCGCCACGCAGTAGAGTCCCGATGCGCTTCGCGATCGGGACACACTGCGTGGCGCCCTGCGAAGCTCAAGACTTTTGTCGCAGAGCGTAGCAGGGCTGTATTGTAAATTTGCAAAAATGAATAACTTCTTTTTTAGCCTGATTACCGCCTTAATAATCGCGCCCATAACTTTTGGCATGGAAACATCAACAAACATGAACTTTTCGCATGATTCCAATTCTTTCACGATCGTGGCGTTCGGCGATTCCACAACGGCGCCGCGCGGTAAAATCAAGGTCTACGCGCAGATTATCCAGAACTGCCTGCGTTCTAAAACAAAAGCCGTGCGTGTTATCAATGCCGGGGTGGGAGGCAACACCACCGCCATGGGGCGTGCGCGGTTCGAAAAGGACGTTTTGTCCTTGTCGCCTGACCTGGTCATTATCGGCTTCGGCATAAACGATTCTGCCGTTGATGTATGGAAAAAGCCGCCTTCTGACAAGCCGCGACTTCCCCGGTCTGAATACGAGGAAAATCTGCGCTATTTCGTGCGGGCGCTGAAAGGAAAAAACGCGCGTGTAATCCTCATGACCCCGAACCCCCTGCGCTGGACAACCGTGCTGAAACAAACCTACGGCAAGCCTCCTTACAACCCCGATGATCCCGATGGGTTCAACCTGCTGCTGCGCGACTACGCCGAATCGGCCCGTAAAATCGGGCGGGAAGAGAATGTGCCCCTGGCTGACGTGTTCGCGGCGTTCGGAGCTCATGCAACCCGGGCCGGGGCTTCCGTTGACGAACTTCTGCTGGATGGAATGCATCCGAATGACCGCGGGCACCGTATTGTGGCCGACCTGCTGCTGGAGGCTATCCCGCGTGCCTGCCCCGAATTGCACTAACCCATTCCATGCGGCCTTGCACGTGCCGGATTCTTCAGCCCGTGAATCCAACTGAATGCTTGCTTTTGAGCCTTTTATGCGTATTCTTCAGGATTATTTCTGTGAAGCACCCCGCGGTCCCGACTCGAAGAGGTCGGGACGGGGCATCTTTGCGGAACCCTGCGAAGCCACGGAGGCCATTCATCCCTGTGGCAAGCCACAGGGCTTTCTGGCGAAGAAGGGTAAAATGAAAGCATCGATCAGCGCGGGGAACATATGCCGGAGTTCACATACGGTCGCCTGATTTCGGGAGACAAGGACATAGCCGGGCGGGATTTTGACGCGTTCGCAGGCCAGAAGGTTGACCTGCGGAGCGTTTCCGACCGGAAGGCGCCGGCGGACGAATTCGAAAAGACCCTGGGCCGGGCGGTTTCGGTTACGGGGCCGGGAACTTTTTTCAGGCGCGCGGCACGCACTCTTGTTTTTGAACCTACCGAAGAGCGCGGTTGGTGCTTTGAG
>JBAYWJ010000118.1:0-10139 GCA_041674125.1 Kiritimatiellia bacterium | reverse complement strand
CACGCCCTCCTTGGCCTCGACCGCCTGGTGCAGTCCGTCGCTCCAGCGCCGCCCGGGCAGGATGCGGCCGGTGAACTCGTCCACGATCAAAACCTGGTTGTCCTGGACAACATACTCCACGTCCTTTTCGTAGAGCGAATAGGCCCGGATGAGCTGGTCAACGTTATGGATGCGCTCGCTTTTTACGGCGAAGGCATTCTGGATGCTCTGCCGCTTCTCCATGATCTGCTGGCTCGAGAGCGCCTTGTCGGAATCTATATCGCTGAGCTGGGCGGCTATGTCCGGCAGCACGTAGGCGTCCGGGTCGGTGGGGTTGAGGGTGGCGCAGCCTTTCTCGGTGAGGGTGGCGTCGTGACCGCGCTCGTCTATCGTGAAGTAGAGCTCCTCGCGCAGGGCGCGCGCCTGCTGCTTGTGCATGTCCGTCAAAAATGCGCTTTCGATCTCCTCGAGCATCTTGCGCGTGCGGCCGTCCTCGAGCAGGTGCTGGAGTTGCTTGCTCTTTGGCATGCCGTGCCTGACCTGGTAGAGCCGGAACTGCGCCTTCTGCTTGTCGTTCGAGTCAAGCGCGGCGCGGGCCTCCTGCAAAAGCTCGTTGCAGAGGTCGCGCTGTTTGCGCACGAGGCGGTCTACGAGGGGATTGAGCTCCCGGTACTGGTGGCTGGATACGGGGGCTGGCCCGGAAATGATAAGCGGCGTGCGCGCCTCGTCGATGAGGATGCTGTCGATTTCATCCACGATGGCGAAATGATGCCCGCGCTGGACGATGTCGCCCGCGCTGTAGGCCATGCCGTTGTCGCGCAGGTAGTCGAAGCCGAACTCGCTGTTGGTGCCGTAGGTGATGTCGCAGGCGTACTGCGCGCGGCGCTCGGCGCTGTTCATCTGGTTCTGGATGCAGCCGACGCTAAGCCCGAGATAATTATAAACCGTTCCCATCCACTGGGAGTCGCGCTTGGCAAGGTAATCGTTGACGGTGACGAGGTGGACGTTTTCGCCCCGGAGCGCGTTGAGGTAGAGCGGCATGGTCGCCACGAGGGTTTTACCCTCGCCGGTTGCCATTTCGGAGATCTTGCCCTGGTGGAGCACGATTCCGCCGATAACCTGGACATCAAAGGGAACCATGTCCCACGTGAGCTCGTGGTCGCACACGCTGATTTTTGTCCCGACCAGGCGGCGGCAGGCGTTCTTGACGGCGGCAAAGGCCTCGCAGAGGATGCTGTCGGTGGAAGCTCCGGCGGCGAGGCGCGCCTTGAACTCGGCGGTCTTGTTCTTGAGCTCCTCCTCGGAAAGCTTCTGGTAATCCCGCTCGATGGCGTTTATCCGCTCCACGAGCGGCGCTATTTTTTTAACGTCGCGCTCGTGTTTATTGCCGAATATTTTATTGATAATCCAGCGCATGCTGCTAATGTATCAGGAATCAAAATTTTGTCAAAGAACCATATGGAACAGGATCTTGCCAGCACGGTCATAATGGAAAGGCCGCCGGCCCCCAGGCCTCCGGCGGCGGCAGCGGCCCGCTCGGACGACGCGGCGGTCGACCCGGAATTCGAGGAACTGATCGGCAACTACCGCCAGCTCATTCGCAAGCGCACCATACCCTACCCGGTTTCTTACCGCTTCCGGAAGGAGCTCGGCCACGGGCGCCAGGGGGTGGTGTTCCTCGCGGAGCGGCAGGGGGCGCGCGGATGCCTGACGCGCCATGCCATCAAGCTTTTCGACCCCGGCATCTACTCGAGCGCGCGCGTATACCTGACCGACATGGGCCGCATTGCCCAGCAGATTTCAACCCTGCAGCCAATCAACAACCTGAACCTCGTCTCGTGCGATTTTTACGACGAGTGCAACGGCGTGGGCTACATGCACATGGAGGCGATCGACGGCATAGACATCCAGTTCCTGATCGAGGGCCGCCACATGCAGACCGCGCGCGCGCGCAGCACCGACGAGGAATGGGAGCGGTTCATGAAGATTTTTTTCAGGGTTGAAGACAACCGCATCAGCCTGCGCGCCGGGTTCGCGATCTTTCTCATCCGCAACGTCCTGCGCGGCCTGGCGGTCATGCACGAGCACAACTTCATCCACGGCGACATCAAGCCCACCAACATCATGATTGACGTCCAGGGCCGGGTAAAACTGGTCGACTTCGGCCGGGCGGTCAGGATCGGCGAGAAGGTGAACATCCTGCTCGGCAGCCCCCTCTTCATGGCGCCGGAAGTGCACCGCCGCGAGCCGGGCTCGCTGCAGTCCGATTTGTTCAGCGCCGGACTGGTGGGGCTGGAAATGCTCGCAGGCAACCGGATCGCGGCCATGGCTGAAAAGAACGAAAAGGAGCTCCTGGAATTCAAGGCCGGGCTTTCCAGCCTTGTCGAAACCTGGCTGCCGCAGGACGTCATCCAGAACTCGGAGCTGGTCAACGTGTTCCGGCTCATGCTCAAGCCGGACCTGGCCAGCCGCTTTGCCTCGGCAAAGGAGGCCGAATCCGGGGCGCTCAGCTTTGCTTCCGCCCGCCCCTGGCTTTCGGACCTGGAGCGCGAGACCGAATACGAGCGCGAGCTGGAAAATTACCTGCGCAAGCTCGTGGACGAGGAAACCGGAATGCTGAACCCGCACCTGGCCTCCGACAACCTCACGGCCATCATCATAACTTGATACTGCCGTCAGTATGCCTTGGCGAAAAGGACGCGGCGCGCGCTGGGCTTGCCGCTGAACGGGCATGTTCCCGGCTCTTCCGGCGAGTCGAAAGGGATGCAGCGGATGGTCACGCCGAGATCATTCTTGAGGGTCTCCTCGACCGCGGCTTCGCCGCTCCAGTGCGCCATGGCAAACCCGCCGTGGATTTCCGGCTGGGCTGAGTTTTTGGGCGTGAAGAACTCATAAAACTCATTTTTCGAATCAATGCGGCGCGTGCTGGCCTCGCGCAGATCGCGGGCTTTCTTGAGCAATCCGCCCTGGATTTCGTCAAGGATTCCGCCTATGGCGCCGGGAAGCTCGGAGCGCTTGATGAGCTTTATTTCCTTGTGCGGGCGGTCGCGGCGCGCCAGGGCCACGGAATCGGAGGCCATGTCGCGCGGGCCGATTTCCAGCCTGACGGGTATGCCCTTCTTGATCCAGCCCCAGGCCTTTTCGCCGCCGCGCCCCTCCCTTTCATCCAGCTCTACCGCCAGCGGCCGGCCATTGTAAATGACGGACCTGAGCGCCTGCGCGACCTGCCGGCAATATTCAAGGACCTGGGCGCGGGTTTCCTCCTTGTGCAGGATCGGGAGGATGACCGCCTGCGCCGGCGCCAGCTTGGGTGGCAGCACGAGGCCGTCATCGTCGGCATGGGTCATGACCAATCCCCCCACGAGGCGGGTTGAGACCCCCCAGGAGGTCGTCCATGCGAAAGTTTCCGCACCGGCCTGGTCCAGGAATTTTATGCCGGAAGCCTTTGAAAAATTCTGGCCGAGGAAATGCGACGTGCCGGACTGGAGTGCCTTGCGGTCCTGCATCATAGCCTCGATGCTGTAAGTTGAAACCGCGCCAGGAAAGCGCTCGGCCGCGGTTTTCTCGCCCATGATGACCGGCATGGCCATGTAATTTTCGGCAAAATCGGCGTAGACCCTCAGCATGCGGTCGGTCTCGGCCCTGGCCTCGGCCTCGGTGGCATGGACGGTGTGCCCTTCCTGCCAGAGAAACTCGGTTGTGCGCAGGAAGAGGCGCGTGCGCATTTCCCAGCGGACAATGTTGGCCCACTGGTTGATGAGCAGCGGCAGGTCGCGGTAGGACTGGACCCACTTGGCGAACATGGCGCCGATGATGGTTTCGGAAGTGGGGCGCACCACGAGCGGCTCATCGAGGGGCGAGGCCGGGACCAGGCGTCCGTCCGGGCCGGCCTCGAGCCGGTGGTGGGTGACCACCGCGCACTCCTTGGCGAAACCCTCCACATGCTCGGCCTCTTTCTGCAGGAAGCTCAGCGGTATGAAGAGCGGGAAATAGGCGTTGGAATGGCCGGTGGCCTTGAACATGCCGTCCAGCACCCGCTGGATATTTTCCCAGAGGCTGTAGCCCCAGGGCTTGATGACCATGCAGCCGCGCACGGGCGAAAGCTCGGCCAGGTCGGCGGCCCTGACAACCTGCTGGTACCATTCCGGGTAGTTTTCATGCCTGGCCGGAGAAATAGCGTTTTTTTGAGCCATAAATGCTTGGTTCCTTTTAGTTGTTGGTGCGAAAACAGCCAAATGAATACCATAATTTCGGTGCCGGGCAACATAATTAATGTTACATAAAAGTCTTGACCGTAATGCCGGAAAAGATACACTTTGCAAGCTTTTTTAACAACACACCCGCAGTTCCGGGTGAAAATAAAGGAGGAGATCCATGAGCCCCAGAAAGATCAAAAACCTGCCGGCGCTTACGGCGGCATGCGTGGCGGCCGCCATCCTGCTCTGCGGCACCGCCATCAAGGCGAATGAAGCCAACTACCAGCAATACGTGGTCGGCGACCGGGCGGCCGGCATGGGCGGCGCCGGAGCGGCCCTGGGAACGGCCCTGGACGCGGCCTATTACAACCCTGCCGGCATGGCATTTACCAAGCAGCGCACGATATCCATCGCGGCAAGCCTTTACGGCTGGCAAAGGTACCGGTCCGAGGGCGCCCTTTATCCAAGCGAGGATCTCTACACTTCCTCCTTTGTGACGGTTCCTCCCGCAATGGGGCTGGTGTTCTTCGCCGAGCCAAAGACCGCCATCGGCCTGGGCGCGTTCGTTCCCTACAACTACTCGATGTCCGACATCCTGGCCTTCCCAAAGGACAATAATTATTACAACGTCAGCCTGTCGGACCAGACGCTCTGGATCGGCCCCTCGGTGGCGCACGCGTTTTCGGATCAATTTTCGGTCGGCCTCGGGGTGTATGGAGTTTACCGCAACGTCAACAACCTGAAGACTGTCTACCTGGATTCGGTTTCTTACGCCGGCACCGAAAACATCCGCTACAAAACCTTCGGCCTGCTGGCTAACTTAGGCATCCAGTACCGCCCGACCGATCACTGGCGCCTGGGCATCGCCGCCCAATGCCCGACATTCGACTTGTGGGGCAACGGCGAGTACCAGGGCAATGTTTCGGCCTTTGAAAGCGGACAGTTCTACAAGGATTTCGGCCATGCCGACAACATGGAGGCGCGCAACAGGATCCCGGCGCAGTTCAAGGCCGGTATCGGCTGGGAAAAGGAGAAGTCCTACGGCTTCGGCCTTGACGTTACCTGGCACCTGGCAAATTCCTTCAACCGGCTCGACGGAACTTTTGACGAGAGCGGGGAGCAGGTGTATGCCGAGTACGTCAACCGGGCTGTCGTGGACGCGAACCTCGGCGCCGAGTATTACATCAGCAGCGTCTACCCGATCCGCGCCGGCTTTTACACCTCCCGCTCAGCCGCCCCGGACGTGGAGCTCGTGAACGAGGAAAAAGGCTTCCCGGGCCAGCTCAACGATTACGGCATAACCGCCAGCATCGGGCGCGAGCTTGAAAATGTCATGATGTCGCTTGGCGTGAACTACGTCTTTGGCAAGGGTGACGATTACGGCTACTCCCTTGACACGGCCAAAAACGAGGTGTACCGCTCCATCACCACGGCCAAGGAAAGCCAGTTCTACATATTTTTCAACACTTCCTACATGTTCTGATCAATTCTGAACGACCGGCAAAAGGCGCCATGGTTCCCAAAAGGGGGCCGGGCGCCTTTTGTGTTTTTGGCGCTTGGCACCGGCTGATTTTTTATTGACTTGCCGCCCCGTTCCAATAAATTGGCGGGAGTAAACGCTCGCAAGCGCACAATCGCCCTGTTGCCGAAAGGGAGGACATGGACTTGAACCCCGTCAAGATGAAGGACTGGCAGATCGCCGAGGCGGCCGAGGAACACATGAAGCCCTTCGCCCGGCTCGCCCTGGAAATGGGATTCAAGGAAGACGAGCTTATCCCCATGGGCCGCCAGATCGGCAAGATCGACGCCATCCGGGCTCTGGCCAGGCTGCAAAAGGCGTCCAGGGGAAAATATATCGACGTGACCGCCATCACCCCCACTCCCCTCGGCGAAGGCAAGACCACCACCACTATGGGCCTGATCGAAGGCCTCGGCAAGCTCGGCAAAAAGGTATGCGGGGCCATCCGCCAGCCGAGCGGCGGGCCGACCTTCAACATCAAGGGCTCCGCCGCCGGCGGCGGCCTCGCGCAGTGCATCCCGCTCGCGCCGCTCTCGATCCGCCTCACGGGCGACATAGACTCCATCACCAACGCCCATAACCTGGCGATGGTTGCCCTTACCTCCCGCATGCAGCACGAGCGCAATTACGACGACGCACGCCTGGCGAGGATCGGGCTGAAGCGGCTCGACATCGACCCGAAGCGCGTCGAAATACGCTGGGCGCTCGATTTCTGCGCCCAGGCGCTGCGAAACATCACCATCGGCAAGGGCGGAAAGATGGACGGGTTTGAAATGGAGTCCGGCTTCCAGATAACAGTCTCGAGCGAAATCATGGCGATCCTGGCCGTGGCGCGCGACCTCAAGGACTTGCGCGCGCGCATGGCGCGCATGGTGGTGGCCTACGACAAGAAAGGCAACCCGGTGACAACCCGCGACCTGGAGGTGGACGGCGCCATGACGGCCTGGATGGTGGATGCCATCAACCCCAACCTCCTGCAGACCATCGAGGGGCAGCCGGTATTCGTGCACGCCGGCCCGTTCGCCAACATCGCCATCGGCCAGAGCTCGATCATCGCCGACGAGCTCGGGGTGCGCATGGGCGAATACCACGTCACCGAAAGCGGTTTTGCCGCCGACATCGGCTTTGAGAAATTCTGGAACCTGAAGTGCCGCTTCTCCGGCCTGAAGCCGGACGCGGTTGTGATCGTGGCCACCGTGCGCGCGCTGAAGATGCACGGCGGCGGCCCGGCGGTCAAGCCGGGGCTGCCGCTGGACGAAGCCTACCGCCGCGAAAACCTTGCGCTCCTCGAAAAGGGCTGCGAAAACCTGGCCGCCCACATCGAGACGGTGAAAAAGAGCGGGGTGCGCCCCGTGGTGTGCATCAACAGCTTCCACACCGACACCCCTTCCGAAGTGGCGCTGGTAAGGAAAATCGCCGAGCAAAGCGGCGCCTTCGCGGCCTTTTCCGAGCACTGGCTCAAGGGCGGCGACGGCGCCCGCGAGCTGGCGCAGGCGGTTACGGATGCCTGCAACGAGAAGCACCACTTCAAGTTCCTCTACGAGCTATCCATGCCGCTGCGTCAGAGGATTGAACTGATTGCCCGGGAGGTCTACGGCGCCGGCGGGGTCAGCTACACCGAAGCTGCGCTCGCAAAAGCAAAGGCTTTCGAGGCCGACCCGGAAACGGCCGGGATGGGAACCTGCATGGTCAAGACCCACCTGAGCCTATCGCACGATCCGGATGTGAAGGGGCGCCCGCGCGGCTGGATCCTGCCCATACGCGACATCCTGGTCTACAAGGGCGCCGGGTTCGTGGTGCCGGTTGCGGGAGACATCAAGCTTATGCCGGGCACTTCATCGAGCCCCGCCTTCCGCAACCTGGATGTGGACGTGCAAACCGGCCGGGTAAAGGGACTTTTCTGAATCAGGCCAATATCTTCTGCCCGGAAATGGCCGCCGCCACGCGGGCGATGTTGGCGCCGTGGCTTCTCGCCGCCAGCAGGGCGTTTTCTGAAACGCCGAGCTGGTTGAACTGGCTGTCGGCGGTCCGGGCGCAAGGCCCCCACTGCAGCCCGGACTCTGCGTATCCGGGCGCCGTCTTCGGAAACGGCACGATGATCATGCCCAACTCGGCGATATTGTTCAGCATCGCCAGCATGGTCAGCTCAGCCCCGCCGCCTGTGTTGCCGTAGCCGCTGCCGGTGACAAACACCGCCCCCACCTTCCCAACCGCCGAATTTTTCATCCAGTGCCGGCTGCAGGCGGAGTCAATGAATTTTTTCACACGCCAGTCGGGGCTGCCCATGTGGACCGGCGAGCCCAGGACGAGCGCGTCGCACGCGGCCAGGTCATCGGCCCCGGCCTGTTCGGCTTCCTTCACAACCGCCCGGCAGCCCTTGACGGACTGGACGCCACCGGCGACAGCTTCGGCCATTTTTTTCGTGTTCTGGTAATCAGTCGCGTAAACGATCAGCACGGTTGCCATGACGCCTCCTTTTATTATTTCAGTTTCAACCCGGCATGTTTTGCGGCAATCGCTCCGGCCAGGGCGTCGAGCGCCTCGAAATCCTTCGCCCGCGGCAGCCCCTTGCAGAGAACCGGCGGAATGATATCAAGCTTCAGATTCTGGACCAGGCCGGCAATCGTTTCCACCGCCCTGGTGCTCCAGCCGTATGAGCCTATGATCGAGGCAAATTTGGCCTTGGGCCTGAGGTTGCCCGCCAGGCCGGCGGCGTAGCTCACCATGGGATGCGGTCCGACGTGCACGGTCGGCGTCCCGACCACGATCGTGGCGGCGTCAACGAGCGCAATGGCCAGCTTGCCGATGTCGGTCACGGCCAGGTCGAAGGGCATGACCTTTACGCCGCGTGTGGTCAGGCAATCCACCAGGCACTCCACCATCCGGGCGGTGCTGCCGTGCATGGATATGAAAGGAATCACCACCAGGTTGCGCGGCGGCCCGAGGATCCAGTCGCGGTAGGCGTTCACGATGAATTCCGGCTTGCGGTGCAGCGGGCCGTGGCTGGGCGCGATAATGTCAATTGCGAGCGGTTTTATCTTTTCAAGGTTGCCGGCAACGACCTGGCGGAACGGCATCATGATTTCGGCGTAATAACGCTTGGCGGCCTCGTAGACCGTGCTCTCGTCGGAAACGAACATATCTGTCGTTGCCAGGTGCGAGCCGAAAAAGTCGCAGCTGAAAAGAATCCTGTCCTCCGCAAGGTAAGTGCACATTGTTTCCGGCCAGTGCACCCAGGGGGTATAGAT
Organism: Kiritimatiellia bacterium; assembly: GCA_041674125.1. Taxonomy (GTDB): domain Bacteria; phylum Verrucomicrobiota; class Kiritimatiellia; order JAAZAB01; family JAAZAB01; genus JAQUQV01. The sequence goes on along the minus strand of JBAYWJ010000118.1, from coordinate 1,197 downwards.
GAACTTCAGCGTCCGGCCGCCGATATCCAGCGTCTCGCCGTCGGCCACGGAGCGTATCCTCTCCGGGGCGATGGCGAGGTGATCGGCCAGCAGGTCCCGGGCCTTTTGCGACGCGAGCACAACAGCCCCGGGATACTTTTCCAGCACCGCCGGGATCAGGCCGGAATGGTCCTGCTCGGTGTGGTGTGAAACGACGTAATCAACCCGGTCTATGCCGGCGAGCGCCTCCGTGAATTCGGCGCAAAAGCGGGGGTCGGCCGAGTCAAGCAGCACGTTGCGGGTGCCGCCGCGGATGAAATAGGCGTTGTAGCTCGTGCCATCCGGCAGCGGTATGAGCGAATCAAACAGCCGCCGGTGCCAGTCAACACCGGCCAGGAGATGCACATTTTTAACGATTTCTCTTTTAATCATTTCATACCCCCATTGGATTTAGATCACTCCGCGTACCAGATTTCCTTCATTTTAACCGCCGCCACCGCGCGGCCGGCGATAACTGAACCGGGATCGGAAGAGAGTTTATCAGCGACCCCCCGCTTGTCTGCCCCGGAGACCACGAAAACCACCTGGTGGATTTTGGCGAGGAAATCCGGGGTTACGCTTACGCGGCGCAGGCCGTCCGGACCCGCGACGGCAATCGCGTAACGCCCGCGCGCGCGGTCCAGATCGCCGCTGCTGAAGAGCGATGCGGTGTGGCCGTCGGCCCCCAGGCCGAGGAGGCCCAGGGAAAGGCTTGCGCCGCCGTTGACGAGCGAACGGAGCGCGGCGTTGTATGCCTGCGCCGCCTGCTCCGGAGCCAAATCGGTCTTGACGCGCAGGAACTGGTTCTCTTCCATCCCGAGCGCGCCCGGCACGAAGCGCATGTTGCCGAAGTTGCTCTCAGGGGATGAATCCGGGACAAGGCGCTCATCGCTTAAAAAAATGCGCGCGCCCGGCGAAATCACGCACGCCATGCCGGAAAGGATGCGGTAAGCCGCCAGGGGCGTCTTGCCGCCGGAAAGCATCACGGCGGTCGACTCCGCCAAGTCGCGCTCCAGGTGATACTTCAACAGGGAGGCGACCGCTTCGTTCAGGGAAGCCGCGCTGTCGAACCGCCTTTGCTCGATCTTGCTCATGGCGCCTGCGCTGCGGGTTGCATGTTTTTCGGGATTAAAATCACAAAGGTTGGAAGCCCCGCCACGCCGAATGCGCGCATGATTG
>JBAYWJ010000117.1:0-10245 GCA_041674125.1 Kiritimatiellia bacterium | reverse complement strand
TCAGGTCCGGGAAAGCCCGCGCGACCCGGTCAATCGCGGCCGGGCGCATGTGGGTGATGTCCAGGTAATCATCCCGGGCGTAAAGCCCGCCCGGGTTGAAAATCTCAACCGCCAGGAACCCGGTGTGAAACATCGCCAGACCCCGGTGTTTGCGAATGACATCGTACAGCGGGAAGTAGCGGCTGTCGCCGTAAGAGTGCAGGGGGCCGATGAACTTGATGCCGCGCGCCCCCCGCTTAAACAGCGCCTCGATGTCGGCCGGGGCGCACTTGTCCATGTCAACGCCGGGGATGGGGATGATGAAATCCCCGAAGATGCGCTTGTACTCGAAGGCGATGGCCGGGGAATCCAGGAGGAATAATTTTTCGACTCCCCAGGAGCGATGCTGTTTGATGAATTGCTGGGGGGTACAGTGCTCCGGCCTCCAGGCCAGCATGAGCGGAAGGACAAGTTTGCCGTCTTTGTTCCTTTCGGCATGGCTGCCGTGGGCATGGGCGTTAATGCGCATTTTGAAAACCATTTTAATGCAATTTAATCCCGCCCGGGGAATTCATGGCCTGACCTCTGGAAGCATGTCCCAGCGGAGCGCTTTTGCGCGGGGCGCATCCAGCCTTTCGAACCTCAGGAAAATGCCTTCCGCGCTGCCCCAGTCCGAGTCAAAAGCTATCAGGATTTCATGGATGCCTTTGGAGGCGTCGAAGGGCACCCGGCCCTTGTCGGTGCGCGCGGGATATGCGGCGACCGGGTTGCAGTATGCTTCCCGGCTGTCAATCCAGGCCTTGACCGCGCCATCATGGCCGAGCAGCATCGCCAGGCGCATGGCGGCCCGGCAGTGCAGGTGCGCGGCAAAGTAGACCAGCGCCGCCCCGGCTTTTTTAAGTTCCTTGTGCCTTTGGCAGAAAGAAACACCCTTGAAAGCGCGCGGCTTCAGCGCCAGCGCCTTTTTGTCCGCCGGGTAGGCGAGGTTTTTAATATCGGCCGGGGGCATGATTTTGCTGGCCAGGAGCGACATCGCGAAAGGCGTTTTAGGCTCGAGCGGCGGCAGGGGGCCGCGGGCGATCACCCTCTTCGGTTCCCGGCACCAGGCCGGGATGAAGGCCTGTTCGGCTTCGAAGAGTTTTCCGGCCATGGCGCGGATCTCATCCAGCGAGCAGGCGGCGGCCGAGAGCGGGTCGAGCATCATGGCGTGCACGATCGCCTCGCGGTCGCGGTTCAGGATGCCCTGGACGCATAGTTCGAAGACCGCCATGTTCGAGCGGCACAGAGCCGCGCACTGCTCCGGCAGAGGCCCGAAATAAGTCGGCTGGTATCCGCGCCGGTCCACGAGGGTGGCGGTCTCGACCACGCCGCCGGCGGGCAGGTTGGGGATGAGGCCGGTGTTCGGCACCGAGGCGTATATGATTTTCGGGCGGCCAAGACAATGCGCCTCGATAATATCGGAAGCATATTCGTATCCGCGCTGCAAGGGGATCTTGCGCTTGCCCGCGGCCATTTCCCGGCGGCGGCGGTTGACTTCGAGGCGGCCGGCCGGCCATGATTTTGAATAGGCGCCGGTGCTGCCCTCAAGGCCGTACTTTTTAAGCAGGTCCCTGCTCTTGCGGAAGTAAGGCACGTATTCTGAAAAATGGCGGCAGCTTTCGGTTGCAAAGTAACCCAGGCTTCTGACGAGGGCGGCGCGGACCGGGTAGGCGGCCATGACGCCCGGGAGCTCAAAGCACGCGCGCAGGCGCGCGTGCAGGTCCCGGCCACGGTGCTTCAGGACCGTGAACCAGGCCATGTGGTTGATGCCGCCGCATTTCCATTCGAATTCCTCGTAAGATACTCCCAGGATGGCCGCGAGGACCCGCGAGTTGCTTTGCACGGAATGGCACAGGCCCGCGAACGGCTGGTCCGTTACCCGCACCGCCCCCAGGGTGATGATGGACATGGGGTTGGTGTAGTTCATGATCATGGCGCCGGGGCAGAAGCGTTTGGCGTCCTCGAGGATCTCGATGAAGCTCGGCAGGGTGCGCAGGGCCTTCATGATGCCGCCTGGCCCTATGGTGTCGCCGACGGCCTGGTCGATGCCGTAGCTGAGGGGGATGTTGTTGTCGGCCTGCACGCACTGCACGCCGGAAACCTCGATGGTGCTGATGAGGTAGTCGGTGCCCCGGAGGATTTTGCGGCGGTCGGTGGAGGATTCGATTCTCCAGTTTTTCTTGCCCATGAGCGTTACGACCCGTTCCATGAGCCTGGTGTTGATCGCCAGGCGCCCGGCATCAATATCCACCAGGCCGATGACGCCCTCGTCCAGGCCCTCGATGTTGAGGATGTCCGTGAAAAGCCCCTGGGTGAACCCGCTGCCCGCTCCAAGCAATGTGATCTTTGGCATTGTTTGTGTCCTTTTATTATTTGATAAAAACTTTTTTTAACCTGGCAGAAGCTGTGAAAATATTCCAAAACATGGTCGCGATAACTCGTGCTGCGTAGCGAAAGCAACCTTGGCGGGCTTCGCAGCTTAGTAAGCGTGACCCTCCAAAAATAAGGCGATTTTCAATGGAGGGAGGCGCTTTGTCGCGTCCAAAATAAGTATTTTTTCATACATTCTCAACGCACGCTCTCAAGAACCGAATCCGGGCGGATCGCCTCGGCCAGCGAAAGGCCGGCGAACCCGGTCGACTGGACCGCGAAGTTGCCGTAGGATTCATCCGGCTCGGAGCAGACGCCGCTCATGCGCGCCTTGAGCGGGTTGGACAGGTATTTTATGCCGAGTTCCACCTTTTCCCTCAGGCGCGGGTCATTGTTGATGTGGTTCAGGTAGTACTGGAAGGCGAAGAGGATGCCGTTGGATTTGGCAAGCTCCCAGCCCGGCCGGAGCCCCAGGCGCGACATTGCCAGCGGGGCGGGAGGCGCTTCCCAGTCCGGCGGGTACGAGCAGATCTGGAAATTGAACCACGAATCGCGCCACTGCGAGAGCAGGCCCGCCTTCCCGAAGAACCATTCCTCGAGCCGTTTTGCGATGAGGGCGCGCACCTCGCTGCTTTTGGAAGCGCAGTGGGTCCAGCACATCCCTTCCAGCAGGTAGAAGCTGTGGCCATAGTCGGTCAGGGCCGTCTTGCGCGGCAGGGGGTAGCAGTCGAAGTTGATCGGCCGCCCGTCCGGGAGCCAGTGGCTGCACTGGAAAAGCATGCAGCGCTCGGCGTTTTCGATGAACTCGCTGTCACCCGTGGCAAGGGTGAAGGCCGCGAGGGTCGCGGTCAGGGTGCCCATGGCGCAGGTGTAGGGGGCGTTGAGCTTGTGCCCGGCCCATATGCCGTTGCCGTACCCGCCCTCGGGCAGGGCCCAGAGCGGCACCCATTCGCCCAGCCAAAGGCGCGCCGCCTGGAGGTATTTATCCCGCCTGTCCTTCGGGGCCGCCTTGGCGGCCTGGATAAGGGCGGTTACGTTCGATCCGTTGTCGGCCAGGTTGACGTTGCCTTTCCTCAGGATTTCGTGGAAATCCTTCCGGCTCAGTCCGGCCGAAGGCTGGCGGCGGAAAGTTGAAGTGAAGCCACCGTTCGGCAGCTGCTCGCCTACGTAGAGGTCCATGTGTTCGAAAACCGCCGCGCGGTATTTATCGGCCTTGAGCAGGTCCGCGGCCAGGAGCAGCGTGCGCAGGGAATAGGTGATCATGTACCATTCGGCCCTCTGGCGCTTGTTTTCAATGCAGCGGAAAAAAGGGAAGGGCTCGTTTATGCGCTGTTCAAGCAGCCAGTCGGCGTAAAGGCGCAAGGCTTCTTCGGGTTGCATCTGGCGGTATAGCATTTCCATGTTGTTTTTCTCCTTTTTGTGCTTTGAAGGCTTTCAGGTGATTTGCATGCGCCGGCCCGTCCGTCCGGCCATTTTCCGGGCCTCGCGCAGCCAGGCCAGGTGTTCGGGCCGGGAAAGGATTTTATTGGAATGATTTGCCAGCGAGCGCACGCGCACCGGGCAGTTGGCCAGCGCGGCAATGAGGGTGACGTCGCCCCACTGCAGTATGCCGGGCACGTAAATGCTGTAACGCTGGGCGGGCGGAGTTTGGGGCGTGACGTAAGTTGCCGGCAGCTTTTCAACGCTAACCGCGTCAAAATTTTCAGCGAGCGCCGCCGCGGCCAGTACCGCCAGGGCCGGCTCCCCGAAGGCAAGGAGCTCGATGCCGCCCCTGCCATGGCCGCGCCCTGCAAGAGCAGCCCGGATGGCCAGGATGTCTTTGACCCACTGGCCGATCATCGTGCGCCCGAGCCAGAGCTCTGCCCGGAACGACGGGAGATGCTCTTTTGAGTCCGGGTGGTCCCACTTGGTTTCGCCGGTGTGGCGCAGGTCAGCGAGGCAAAGTGCGCGCCCCTGGCGGAGAATAGCCTGCGCGGTCGGCTCCTTGAGGCAGGAGAGCTTGCCTTCCGGGTGGAGGGCGATCGTTATTGCCCCGGGTGTCTTTCTGCGCGGCTTGAGCAGGAGGCAGGGAACAAGCGCGCCCGGCGACGGCGCGACGGTGAATTTTTCAAAAAGCATCCCGCCCGCTTCCCCGCGCACCGGCGCGCTGCAGTGCTGGAACGCCGGGCCGGATTCGAGCCGGAGAAGGCGGCGCAGGCCTTTAAGCTTTTGCGCGCGGCTGATTTTTTTCAGAGCCAGGTATTCCTTCCGGCACCGGCCGCAGCGGAGGCGGACGTAATCCCGGAGTGAAATCAGTTCCCCTGGCCGGCTTTTTCCGGGGAAGCACATGAGCCTGGATTCGGGGAATTCCGGCACCACGGGCAGCGCGCGGGGCAGGGCGGAGGCTTCGCCCGTAAGCCAGTGCTTGAACCAGCCGAGGGCGTGACGCTGCATTTCCGGCCAGTAGCCGTGGGGCAGATCCGGGGCTTGATAGGCGATGCGTTCTTCTTTCCCGTAGAGCGCGTAAACCTTGCGGGCGTCGGCATAGGAGCGGAGCATTTCCTGCATGAAAAAGGCGGGGATTCCCTCCCGGAGCGCGGTCAGGATCAGGAGCGGGTTGGGGGCGACCAGGCCGAGCACGCCCCATTCTTCCGTGATCTGCAATCCGCCCGGCAGGGTTTCGCACATACAGTTGTGGTTTGTGACGTAGGCTTCAAACGTGCCGGCCGATACCACCGGCACGGAAACTTTCACGCGCGGATCCAGGGCCGAAACCCACATCGTCTGGTTGCCGCCGCCGCTGGCGCCGGTGGCGCCGATGCGGGCCCCATCCACGTAATCGAGCGACTGCAGCAGGTCAATCCCGCGCATGTTGTCATAAACCTGCATGCCGAGGAGCGTCTCACCGATTGAAAAAAGCGGGGTGCCCTGGCGGCCGTGGTGCTCGAATTTATTTGGAAAAGTGCCCCTTTCGCCCGCGCCGATGGCGTCCACGCTCAGAACCACGAAGCCTTCCCTGGCAAATACCTGGCAGCGCCCGGCCACGCGCGCGGCTATTTTTCCCTGCGCCCAGTGCCCGTGCATGTTGAGGATGGCGGGGAAGGGGCCGGGGCCGTCGGGCCGCATGAGGTGGGCGCTGACGCGCAGCCCCGGCCGGCTCTGGTAGGTGAGCTTTGTGATCCGGTAACCTTCCAGTTTTATGGTTCCGTGCTCGCGGAGTTCAAGGGCGGGCGGGGCAGGAAATGAGCCGGCGGCATCGAGAAGCTTGCGGCGGATCCGCCCGCGCATGGCGCTCCATTCGCGCAGGCTGGCGGGCGGCTGGTGCATCTGGTGGAGCGCGCGCGCCTCCTGGCGCAGGGCTTCCTTTAAGATGTTTCCGCCGGGCCCGGACCAGACGTTTGTGTCGATACAAAATGGCTTCATCGTTCGTTAAGATATCGCTTGGCCGGAAAGGCTGTCAATGCCAAAAAAAACGCGCAAAAAGAAACGGATTTCGTTGACAATGCCGGCTGGTAATCTATACTGCGCGGTGTGAATCGGATTTAATATGAAAAGAACATACCATCCATCTGTAAAAAAACGTAAACGCAAACACGGGTTCAGAGCCCGCATGGCAACAGCCGACGGCCGCAAGGTTCTGTCCCGTCGCCGCAGGAAGGGACGCGCCAAGCTGACCGTTTAAGCCGGATCCGGCCGTGTTGCGGAGCCTGCGCGGAGCGGCATTGCCTTCTTTCCCGAACAGTGCATGGAAGGGGTGTCATTTGGCCCTGCAACAGGTCAACCGCACGGATCAAAGCCTGTCCCGCTCCCAGCGCCTTAAATCGCCGAAGCTCCTCGCGGAAACGTTTGAACGCGGTCGCAAGTATGCAGGGCGCCTGATGATCATGTGGATCAGGGATGGTGCGGATTCATCCATGCGCCTGGCGGTCGCGGCCGGGAGGGCCGCGGGCGGCGCGGCGCAGCGCAACCGCGCCAAGCGGCGCATGCGCGAGGCGTTCAGGCTTAACCGCTGGCGCTTCCGGGGCAAATGCGATGTTGTCCTCGTGGCGCGCAGTGGGCTTAACGGGGCGGCGTGGGAAGATTTACAGGCGGAGCTGGTCGGCCTGGCCGGCCGGGCGGGGATTTTACAAAGCGGGAAGAGAGAAAATGGGTAAATTGCTGATATTATTGGCGAGGTTGTATCAACTGGCGCTTTCGCCCCTCCTGGGCGGGCAATGCCGGTTTTATCCATCCTGCTCTGAATATTTCATTGAAGCGGTCCGCGAAAAGGGGGCTTTCAGGGGGGGCTGGCTGGGAGTCCTAAGGCTCTGCCGGTGCCATCCTTTTCACCCCGGCGGCTTTGACCCCGTGCCCGGGGAAAAACCGCATTGAGTTTTTCAGTGGCTGCATATATTGTCGTAGCCGGTCGATGAGAAAACAGGATATAATAATTATTGCCGTGCTGTTCGCGCTGCTGATGGCATGGCCCTATATTGACAAGCAGTGGATCGCCCCCAAGGTGGCTGCGCCCGTGCCAGGCCGCGTCCAGACAAACGCGCCGGCCTCAGAGGAAACGCTGCCCGCTGCCGCCGCCCCGGTTGCGCCCGCCGCAACAAAATCCCCTGCCGCCCCGGCCGCGGTCGAAGCCCCTGCCGCCGGCCAGGCGGATCCTCATGCGGCCTCCGCGCCGGAACAGGTGCGAAAAGCCCCGGAGGGCCCCGAGCGGCTGGTTGCCGTAACCAATTCCGGCGCGACGTTCACGTTCTCCACAAGGCACGGCGGCGTAGTGTCAGCCGAGTTCCGGAACTACCGCGCCACGGCCGCGAAGGACAGCGGGCCGGTCGTGTTGAACTTCAGCAATGCGCCCGCGGCATCTTTCGCGGATATGCAGGGATACTGGTCCGCCGGCGATTTTTCAGTCGTGAGCGCCGATGGCGCTTCGCTCGTCATGGAGGCTGCCGGCACCGGGGGCGTGAAGCTCGTGAGGACAGTCGCTCTCAACGATTTGAACCAGCTTGCGGTAACCGACCTTTTCACAAACGCCGCCGGCGTGGCCTGCTCAATCCCGGCGCAGGCCATCCGGCTCGGCAGCATGGAAATGCTGTCCGGCGAATACCGCATGAGCGGCATGAATTATCTGGGCATCGACGCCATGGCCGCGAGCGGCGGCGAGGGCGTGACTTACTGGGGCAGCCAGCTGGCCAAGCTTTTCAAGAACGCCTTGAAGGAAGGCGCGGCCCCCCTCTTGCCGCGGACCATTGCCGTCAAAAAGTCCGTTCCCATAGACTGGCTCGCGGTAAAAAACAAGTTCTTTGTCCAGATCCTTGCCGCGGAAGGCGGCGCGGAAGGCTATTTCCTGATGGCCGGGCGCGATTTGATCCGGGGCGAGGAGCATGATCCCGAGCTTGCGCCCAAGAGCGCGGAGATAAAAACCGTGTCCGCGGCGGCCATCATGAGCATGAAAACGCTCGGCCCCGGTGAGTTTCACCTCCAGGCCTTCAAGCTTTACATTGGGCCGAAAAAGTTTTCCATCCTGCGGACCCTCGGGCTCCACCAGGAGGAGGTCATGGAATTCGGCGGGTTCTGGCCTTCGCTCATGACGCCCATATCCAAGTTCCTGCTCACCGTGCTCAATTTGACCCACGATTACATTCCCAACTACGGCCTGGCCATCATCATCCTGACGGTCCTGATCCGGATCGTCTTCTGGCCCCTGATGCACAAGAGCACGGAGAGCATGAAGAAGATGCAGCAGCTGCAGCCGCTCATGGCCGAGCTCAAAGCGAAGCACAAGGACAACCCGCGCAAGATGCAGGAAGAGACCATGGCGCTTTACCGCAAGCACAAGATCAACCCGGTCAGCGGCTGCCTGCCGATGCTGATCCAGATCCCGGTTTTCATCGCGCTCTTCATCGTTCTGCGCAGCGCCATCGAGCTCCGGTTCGCACCGTTTCTCTGGATAAGCGACCTGAGCTCGCCCGAGCGCCTCTTTGCCGACATCCTGCCCATCCCGCTCAATATTCTCCCCATTTTCATGGCCGTCACCCAGGCCTGGCAGCAGAGCTTGATGCCCGCCACCGATCCCAACCAGCAGAAAATGATGCTTTACTTCATGCCGGCCATGATGCTGGTGATGTTTTACATGATGCCTTCCGCGCTCGTGCTCTACTGGTCGGCCAACCAGTGCATTGTCATCGTGCAGCAGCTCTCGCAAAAGTTTTTCCAGAAAGATAAAAATGCGGCCGCTCCGGCCGCCGGGAAAAAATAGGGCTAATTTCAAAAGTTGCCGCAAAAAGCGCGAGCCGCTTAATTAACCTGCGTGCTATTACGTCCCTGTTTTTTTTATGATTTGATTCCTCATAAAAAACAAGTATCATGAGTATCAATGAGATTTGTACTGACCAGGCATGCGCAGATCGAAATAATGCGTAGGCGTATTCCGGAAAATTTGGTTGATCAAATTGTAAACGCGCCAGGGCAGGTTGTGAAAGAACATGGTGACATTGTATACCACCAGTCAATAATTTCCGGAGACGGCAAGACATATTTGATCCGGGTAATGATAAATCCGACAACTGATCCGGCGCAAATTGTAACGGCTTACAGGACCAGTAAAATCGGCAAATATTGGAGAACGCCATGAAAGTAACTTATGATCCTGCAGTTGATGTGCTTCGCATCCTTTTCAGTCAATCATCCATTGAGGAAAGCGATGAGAATAAGCCGGGTGTTATTATTGATTATGACAGCGCGGGCAATATTGTCGGCATAGAGGTGCTGAATGCTTCCAAGCGGATGGAAAATCCGCGCGCCGTGGAATATGCCGTAACTGCATGATAATTTCCGGGGACCATGTCCAATCTTCCGAAGTTTATGTGAATCATGTCAGTGTCGCCAGCCCTCCCTTGTGTCTCCGCAGGAATTAAGTTTTTTTAATAGTCGTTAATTGCGGGCTGTTGCATGAAAATCGCGCTCAAAAATGTTTCAAAGTCTTTCGGTGCGGTCAAGGCGGTTGACAGCGTTTCATTTGAAACCGCCGATGGCGAATGCTTTTTCCTGCTCGGCCCCTCCGGCTGCGGCAAGACCACCGTGCTCAGGATGATTGCCGGGTTCTGCGCCCCCGATTCCGGCGAGGTTTTGTTTGACGGCCGATGCATAAACGCCGTTCCCGCCCACCGGCGCAACGCCGGGATGGTTTTCCAGAACTACGCCCTCTGGCCGCACCTGACGGTTGAGGAAAACATAGCCTTCGGCCTGACCGTGCCGGGGCGCAACGTGCCCAAGGCGGAGCGGGCGGAAAAGGTCGGGAAGATGGCGGCGCTGCTTCACCTGGAAGGGCTGGCGCGCCGGATGCCGGGCCAGCTTTCGGGCGGACAGCAGCAGCGGGTGGCCCTGGCGCGCGCGCTTGTCGTCAAGCCCGCCTGCCTGCTGCTGGATGAGCCCCTCTCCAACCTGGATGCCAAGCTGCGCATGGAAATGCGCCTGGAAATACGGCACATCATAAAGGAGCTCGGGATTACCGCCGTTTACGTCACCCACGACCAGGCCGAGACCCTGGCCATGGCCGACCGCTGCGCGATCATGCGCTCTGGTAAAATCGAACAGCTCGGAACCCCGCGCGAACTGTATGAAAGGCCCTCAACCCGGTTCATCGCCGACTTCATGGGCTTTACTAATATATTCGACGTTCAGGCGCTGCCAGCGGAAGCCGGCCGGCTTTCCATTTCTTTTGCGGCCGGGAGGTTTGTGGCTGCCGGAGCGCAAACGGATTGGCCGGCGGGGGCGAAGCTGGCCGCGGCAATCCGCCCCGAAAAGGTCTGCATCGGCGATTGGCCTGCAAGTGCGCCGAATGTTTTCCCGGGGCGCATCCGGGAAATAATTTACCAGGGGTCCGCCTTC
>JBAYWJ010000116.1:0-10321 GCA_041674125.1 Kiritimatiellia bacterium | reverse complement strand
TCCTCTCTTGCTTCTCTTATCGTTCATCGGTAACACCTCTTCCTTTCCTCTTTGCCTTCACAGGAAGAAGTGTCACCCAGTTTTATCCCTCTTTCGTTCTCAAGATCTGGTTGTTAGCACACTGATATTCAATGGCATATCCAACAACGTACAAATAATGGAATATCAAATCGCACTATTAATTTGGAACTGAACCTTCTTCGCTGTATTTTCAAATATGGAATTGAGGTCGGGGCAGCAGTAAATAATCCAGCAAAGGAAATAAAAAACCTAAAAGTGATGCGAAAAGAAGTGATCATTCCTTCCCATGACAAGTTTTTGTGCTTCGTCCATGCTGCAAGAAAAATAAGGCATGGAAAACAACTCGTCACATGGATTTGGTTCCGTGTCTACACGTCAACACGCCAAAAGGAGTCTTTTTTTGTAGAGTGGAAAGACATAGATTTTGAAAGCAACATTATTAACATTGTCCCCAAGGAAGGCAACCCGTTGAAAAATGCACGTAGACGTAACATTGTTATGATGCCAGAATTACGGCAAATTCTTCTTGATTGGCGACAGGAATGGCAGAAAACATTCAAGGCTGTTCAAAATCCCCACGACTGGGTTTTCTTTAATCCTAATAATAAAAATAAGCAAGCCCATGGATTCAAAAGAGCATTCGCAAAGGCACGAGAGAAAGCGGGCATTTCTTACTTTACCAGCAAAGACCTTCGCCATTATTCAATTAGCCATGGTTTAATGAGCGGCATTTCCAAGGATGTCCTCAGGAGACGGGCTGGACACGCAAACACCCAAATGATTGAACAGACCTATGGACATCTGCTGCAGGAATATCAGGCACAGGAAATGAAGAAATTTACATTCTTCCATCCCAACAACGGCTCAAAATCTGGTGAAACGTTGAAGAATATCCCACCTCAGGAACAAGTTGGGCGCCCCGAAGGAGCCCCGGAAGGGAAAACAGGCGATGGGAAGGGAAAACCTAACCTTCTGTAAGTCATTGAATATTAAAGCGAAAATTGGTAGAGGCTGCGGGGTTCGAACCCGCGACCCTCTGATTAAGAGTCAGATGCTCTTCCAGCTGAGCTAAGCCTCCGGGTTGGAAAGTATTAAAATAGAATTCAAAATGCAAGCGGGAAAAATCGTGGGCGTGAAAATATTACCGTCCTGATTCCCGGATCCTGAATTGGCGGCGGTATGCCAGCAGGGCCAGCTCCTTGGCCTTGGCTTCGAGGAGGACGTGCGCCGCGGCGTCTTTTAAAACGAAGGGCGGCAACGGGCGCCAGAGATAATCGGAATGGGCGGGCATCAGCTTGCGACCCGGCGGCTCGGAGTAATGCACCTGGTTTGACCTCTTGCCCCAGGTTGACTTTGCCAGGAAATAATCTTCTTCAATTGGGTAACCGTCGTTGCAGAAGAGAAAATGATGGAGGTCGATCGTCAGCGGCACCCCGGTTAAATTGTGGATGTAACGATGGAGCCTCCTGATTGACCATCCCCCGGGGCGGTCGTCATTTTCCAGCGCCAGGCGCGAGCGGGCGCCCTTCGAGAGCTTCCTGAAATTTTCAAGCCAGCGTTTAGCTGTCCCATCAAAATCGCCCTGGTACGATCCGCCGATGTGGATATTGATGGGAATATCCAGCTTGCCCCCCTCGCAGATGTGTTCGGCGATCCGGGCATGGGCTTCGACTTCCCTCAGCCCCGCCGCGCTGGCTTTATCATTTGGAGAACCAAACAGGGCAAAAGGCCCCGGGTGGAATGAAAGCTGCATCCGGTTGTCGGCGGCGAACTTTCCGATCCCCCGCAGGGATTTTATTATCGCCCGGCCTTCTGCAAGGTCAATGATCCGGTATCCGTTTTCGGGATCGGTCAGGCGCGGGAACAAGTCGCTCGTTATCCGGAAAACGCGGATATCGCGCTCAAGGTTCCAGCGCAGGATGGCCATCAGGTCTTCCGTGTTTTGCGCGGCGCGCTCCGAGGCTTTTTCCATGGTGAAGAGCCGCCTGATCAGCGTTCGCCCGGTATAGACCGAAGGCTTTTTCGCGCGCAGGGTCAGGTTGATGCAGCAGTATCCGAGGCGCATCAGGCGTGGTTCCTCAGCTTCAGCTCCAGGGGATGCGGGTTGAGGTAATACTGGCCGAGCAGGTAGGCGGAGGCGTATTTCCGCGCGTAATGATTGATGAGCGTCACCGGCACGATTAGCGGAATGTCGCCGGCGCGGTAGTGATTTAATATCCCGGCAAACTCCTCTTTTTCGGCGGAGGTCAGTTGCTCCTTGAAGTAGCCGGCCAGGTGCTGGAGAACGTTCAGGCTGAGCCGGGCCGCTGATTGGGTTTTCAGCATTTTTGCCAGCAGTTCGTAGTAAGCGTCCCTGATTGGGTTAAACGACCCCTTTTTATGGCCGGCCAGGAGCTTTCCCATCGCGCCCAGCAGGGCGGGGGAGCGCGCCATGAAAGAATATTTCATGCGCTCATGGAATTTAATCAGGGCGGCGATTTTACCGGCCGCAACTGCTTCGCGCCACTCCTTCAGGATGAAAACGTTTTCAATGAATGTTTCCCTCAGCTTGGGGTCGGAGAGCCTTCCTTCTTCCTCGACCGGCAGGTAGGGGAAATGCTCCATGAACATCCGGGCGAAAATGCCGACCCCGGCCTTGACGGCATAGCCCTTGTCGTTGTAGACCTTAACCCGCTCCATGCCGCTGCTCGGCGAGCGGCTCTTGAAGATAAAGCCGGACAAATCCTCCCGCTCCAGCTCGCGCAGCCGTTTTTCCGCCCACCCGGTCATGCGGCCGGTGTGGTCCACGCGGGTCTTGATGGTGAGGAGGCGCGGGCTTTGCGGGTCGCCGACCAGGCGCATGGCCTCGCGCGGCACGCCGAGCCCGCATTCAACCTCCGGGCAGACCGGCACGAACTCAAAGTACCGGGCGAGGGTGTTGACAATGAAGTTATCCAGCTTGTGCCCGCCGTCGTAGCGGACGTTTTGGCCCAGGAGGCAGGTGCTAACGCCTATCTTGATTTTTTGCATGCTTGATATTTATCTGACTCAGATTATTCCCGCAGCCTCAATAAATCAACCACTGATTACACTGATATCACGGATAAGAGCGACTGGCAAAAACCAGCGTTTATCCGTGCCATCAGTGGTTAAATGTTCCTTTATTTGCTGTTGCTCATGGATTATACGCTAAAATGCCGCGCCGGCCGAGAAGTTGAACGAGGGGAAGAAGTTCGAGTCAAGCGTTTCAACCGTCGTGCCGTCGCTCCCGCAGAATTTATACCGCCGGTAGAGGGGAGTCGAAGCCGCGACCTTGATGAACGTACCGCGCCAGAACTGGTAGGATAACGCGGTGACGAGCGGGATAAAGCGGTCGATGAAAATACCGTCCGGCAGCTGCGAGCGGCCGTCCATGCGGTATATGCGGTTTTCAACGCTCACGCCAGCGTCGAGCATCCAGTGTTTCTGCCCGGTCAGATCGTAGGAAAGCGTCACCCCCTGGGCGGTGCGCAGGGCAAGGCGGTCGTTGATTTTCCAGTCGATGCCGGGAATGGGCAGGATGAGCGGCTGGTCTTCCAGGCGCGACCGGGCGATGACGCCCACCTGCCACGCGAACGACTTGTTCACCTGCTGGCGCGCGGCCACGAGCCCGCCATAGGTCATGCCGTCTCCCCAAGATGCATTGTTCTCAACCGAAAAAGTCATATCTCCGATGGCAAAGAGCGACCAGCGTTCGCCCAGCTTGTGGCGGGCGATCAGGCCGAAGCGGTTGATGGAAAGATGCATGGAACCGATTTCCGAGACGGATGGCGGGATGAGGTCAAGGTCGTAATGGCTGAATTCACGCTCAAAGGAAGCGCTGAGGCCGGTTTGCTTTGCAACCGGCACGTCAATTGCGGCCAGCACCGATTCCCTTACGGCCTTGATATAGCCCCCGCCGTCCTTGAGCGTGTTTTCCAGGTCGGCCCCGGCGCCGATTGTCAGGGCGCCGTGAATGCCAGGTGTAACCGGCCGCGCCATCACGTTGATTGCCTTCAGCTCGAGGTCCCTGCCGGCATCCGCCTCGACGATAACGCTGTTGTTGCTCTGGGCGGAAGATACCGACGTGAGGACAGCGCTGATAAGCGCGATGCAGAGCATGCGCCGCCGGGCATGTTTTAATCCGGGCATATCACCTTCCATACCCGGTAGAGCTCGCTCACGCCCCAGGCCTGCGCGTCGCATCCGCGGGGAAAATGCGGAAAATCGCCGTCCAGTATTTCTGGAATTTGGCCGAGGCATCCGCGGTTGATGATGCGCAGGCTGCTGTTCAGGATGGCCAGGGCCGCCGGCCGGCCCGCGGCTCCGTAATGTTTAAACCAGGCCTCGCAGAAGGAGGGGAAAATCCAGGTCCAGGCCGTGCCGTTGTGGTAGGCCGGCTTGCGGCGGGTGTCCTCGTCGCCCTCGTACCTGCCCCAGTAGGGATTTCCGGGATCGTTCAAAAGCCGGCCGCCGTGCTCAACCGGCAGCGGGTATCGGACCGGCCTGTCCGCAAGGGTGCGGATCGCCCCGGGCACGAGCAGCCCGGAACAGGCCGACAAAGCGCCGGCCGACATTTTTTCGTCAGTAACCAGGCCCATGGTCAGCGCCAGCAGCTGGTTCGGGCGCAGGGCGTCGCCGGCCGTTGCCTTCGCGGCCGGCCGGCCGTGCGCGGCGTGCAGGCAGTCGGCGAAGAAATTTTCTTTTTCATTCCAGAAAAGCTTCATGACCGATTCCTGCACGAGGTGCGCCAGGCCGGCCCACTGCCGGTCGCCGGTTACTTCGGCCAGGAACTTCAGCGCGGCGAACCAGAGCGCCTGGATTTCAACCGGGTAGCCCTCGCGCGGGGTGCCGGCGGGGTGGCTGGTATCCATCCAGGTGAAATGGGCGGGGCTGAAGATGAGCCCGCTTTCCGGGTCGCAGGCAATGCCGTTATACGTTCCCTTGCGCAGCGATTGCGCCATGGCAACAAGGGTTTCAAGCATCGTGCGCCCGCCGCCGGCTGCGCCCGGGCGCACGATGCGCTCTCCGAGCCAGGCGGCATCGCCCAGGGCACGCGTAAGGTCGGCACAGGCCGTGAAAAGCCAGAGCGGGGCGTCCGAGGAATCGCGGTTAGAAGCGTTGTCGCCCAGGATCATATTGGGCAGCGTGCCGCCCTCCTCGAAGGCGGCGAACTGGCGGAGGATGCTCAGCACTTCCTCCTTCATGCCGGCGGCCGCCATGCCCCTGCAGAAAATGAGAGTGTCGCGCCCCCAGTCGAGGAACCAGGGATAGCCGGCGATGACGGTTTTCAGGCTGCCGCGTCTGACGATGAACTGCTTCATCGCGTTCAGCAGGACCACGGATATTTCCTCCTCCTCCGGAGTTTTTGCGGTCGGCCTGAGGTGCGCCGGCAAAGTTTCGCCCGCGCTTTCCTGCGGTGTTTCAATCACGGCGGAAAAGGCGACCTCGTCGCCGCCTTTCAATTCGCAGCGGAAGTAGCCCGGGCTGAAAAGGTCGCAGTGTGCCGGCAGGCCGCGCCCGGCTTCCACGGGGTGGTGGACCATGTACTGCCATTCGGGGTCGTGGTGAAATTCGCCGCGAGACACGTTCACCTTCAGCCGCCTTTCCGCGGCCGGGGCGAAAACAAACCCGCCGGACTGTGGCCGCACCGCCTGCCGGAACGCATTCTCGGGGCCGAGGAAAGCTTTGGTTTCCTCGTGAAAGCTGCGGTCTTCCAGGTCGGGGCGGATGATGAGCGTCACGCTTTCGCCATCCGCGAGGCAGTGCCGGCGCGGCATGGCCGGCATGCGCTTGAACGACAGCCTGATGGCATTCAGGCCGGGCAGCATGGCGGCCTCGGCTTCCACGAACACCATCTTGCCGTAGCCGAACGGGACGCGGAAATGCCAGTGGGCATGGGTGTCGTCCACGGCAAAAGATTCAAGGCGGTCGATGGTCACATCCTGCGAGTAGCTCTGGTAAACCAGCCAGGCCCGGCAGCGGGTAAGCATCACGCGCCGGTCCTCGGGGTGGTCAGGGCTCAAGTTGCCGGCCAGGAGCGCGTCGTATTTGCTGCGGACCTCGCCCCACTTGGCGGCGGCGCGCATCATCCCGCCGCGGCCGTTCGTGCCCAGGAATAAAAGCTCGTCGGCCAGCACCTCGTTGCGGCCGAAACGCCGCCGCACCCGCATGAGGCCCGGCTCGGGAAGGAAAAGAACCGGCCCCTTTGCATGCAGGGCGCTCCCGGATGGGGAAGGAAAGACCGCCATGTCCAGGGCGCAGGCGAGGAAGCCGGACGGGGCCGGTCGCGGCATGAAAAGCGCGAAATGACTCCCGTCTTCGGCGCGGACGGCGTCCTGCTGGGCCAGGACGTTGATTCCCTCGCACAGGCGGGCGCGGAAAGGCGAGGCCGCCGTCACGAGCAGGAAATGGTTCGGCGGAATCATGACCTCGCGCCGGGAATCAACCGGCCAGTTCCAGATGACAACATTGTCATCTGGCTGCAAGTTAGATCCAGCAGAACAGGATAATTTTTCAGTTGGCAGGGCGGGACAGCTTGTCCCGCCGTCTTTTCGGCCGCACAGGCTGTGCGGCCCTACCTCTTGAAATTTTCTATGCATTAATTTACCGCAGAATCCGCGCGGATCGCGCGCCAGCTCATCGGCCATCTTGTCGGGGTCTGTTCCGGAAACGTCGCCGATCCGGCCGATGGCCGTCAAGGCTTCCAGCGCTTTAGCGCGGAGCCTCTGGCGCCGGAGCTGCTCGCAGCAGTGCATGCCGCGCATCCTGTCCGGGGCAACGAGGCGCATGTCCGCCGGCTCCGGGGTGAGGCAGAGCGCCTCGCCGGGGGCAAGGCTAATACTGTTGTCCCCTTCCGCAACCTTCATTTCACGGCCGGTCAGGAGATCAATCAGGCGCGCGGAGGAAAGCTGCGCGTCGCCACCGGACCAGGCCGCATCCTGGGCGGACTTGTCGTCCAGGTTGACCAGCACGAGCAGTTTTTTACCGCTCGGCGGATGGTGGCGGAGGAGGACGATGCTGTTGCCCCGTCCGCGCTGGATGAGCTTGAGGCGGGCGCCTGAAAAGAAGGCGGGGTGCGTGGCCAGGATATGGTTGAGGCGGGAGATGAAATCAACCTGGTTGACCGGGTTGTTCCAGCTGAGCGAAGTTCTCTTGTGCACGTCTATTTTCCCGGCGGCGAACCATTCGACCCCGTTGGCGAAGGCGAAGGCGCCGTTGACGGAACAGAGCGCCGAGAGCGCGGTGCGCATGCGCGCGTAAGTCTGCGAGCGGGCCGCAAGGCGCGGGTTGTCGTGCGTTTCCGCGAAGTGCACCAGGAGGCCCTCGCTTCCGGAGGCGCGGAAAGCAAAGTCGAGGTAGCTTTCAATCTGGCCGCGGTCGTAATTCTGAAACAGCTCCGAGTAGGCCCAGTTCAGGTTGGATATGTTAAGGAGCGAGGTGGTGGCGTCAATGCCGCCCCCAAGCCCTTCCAGCAGGAAAAGCGTGTCCGGGAACTCGCGGCGGACCGAGGCCACGATGAATTCCCAGGCCGGGACGGGTATCATGTAGCCGGCGTCGCAGCGGAAGCCGTCCACGCCCCGCCGGCACCAGGTCAGAAAAACCTCCGCCAGGTAGCGCCAAAGCTCGGGACGGTTATGGTCGAGCTCGGCCAGGTCGGCCCAGGTCGTGCCCCAGGCGCCGGGGGAGCGAATCGAGCCGTCGGGATTGCGCACCAGCCATTCGGGGTGGGTGGAATGGATCCTGGCGGCCCAGCCGGTATGGTTGATGGCTATATCCAGGAATATCTTTGCGCCGCGGGCGTGCACGGCGTCCACCAGCTCGCAGAACTGATCCATGGGCGTGGCCTTGGTGTCGAACTCTGCCAGCGCGGGATCGACCTCCATGAAATCGAGCGCGGCATACGGGCTGCCGAATTCCCCCATCCGGCCGTAGACCGTCGGGGTGGGGTGAATCGGCAGGAGCATCAGGATCCGGCAGTTGAGTTTGCCGACAATGAAATCCAGCTGGCGGATCAAATCGCGGAACGTGCCCGAGCGCGGTATTATGGCGTAGCCGAGCTCATCGAGGTGCTTGCAGCATTTTTCCCTGACCGGGTCGGCCTCCTCCTTCTGGCTTGTTTCCTGCCCGAAGAGCCGGACGAATGCGTTGTATAGGCTGTTGCCGCAGGCGTATTCCGCCGGATGCACGTTAATCGCGGTGTTGTCGCCCTGAGGCCAGAGGGGCGCCTTGGCGCCCTCGGGCAGGAAAAAGGCCTTGGCTTCAAAATGGCCCGGCTCGGTGAGCGGCAGGACGATGCGGAAGGCGTCGCCTCCCGCGGGCGCCATGGGGACGTCAAACCAGTCCTCGGCCAGCCGCTTCTGGCGCAGGGTGGTCTCGGCGACAATCGCGGTGCGGGCCGTATCCGCGTGGCCTACGTTCGTCCTGAGCCAGGCGCGCCCCTTGCCGCCACCCGGCACGCGCAGGGTGAACTCAAGCGTATCGCCGCAGAACGCCAGCACATGCCGGCCGGGATGTGGATTTTGTTCCATGATCGGATCTGCGGTAAATACTATCAGGCGCGCCCTGATCGGCCAATAAATTTCTGGCGGACATGCGCAGTGAGAAATCCGGTTAAGACCATCTTCCGCCCGGGCCGGAGCCGCGGGCAAGTTCAAATGGCCCGTATTTCAATGGCCCTCAGGACATGCTTGACGAGACGGCTTCACGGATGGCATTATGGCGGGCGGGGGCAGCTCTCGCATGACACCACAAACACTTCCGCATCCCGGTCCGCGCCGTTGGAAGGCCAAGTGGATCTGGCCGTCCACGGCACCGGCTGAAGAATCCAATGTTTACGCGTACTTTCGTAAGACCTTTGTTCTGAAAGCCGCGCCTCGCGGTCACAAGCTGTTTATCAGCGCGGATCGGTTGTACAAGGTGTTCGTCAACGGCAAGCTCCTCGGAAAAGGTCCTCCACCGTCAGCTCCATGGTTCCACTACTACGATGAATACGATCCGGGCGGGTGTCTTAGCCGCGGGACAAACTGCATTTCCGTGATCGTCTATCATGTCGCGGCGGAACCTTACGGGGACGCGGATGGCCGCGGCCGGGGGGGATTGCTGCTGGAAGTGACAGATGCCCAAAATAACCCCGTGGTGCAAAGTGACGAAACATGGCGGGCGCAGATTGCGGACGCCTGGCAAAAAAACACTTACCATTACGGCAATGCCGTGGCGCCCTTCGTGGAATCATTTGATGCGCGGCGGGAGCCCGCCGGGTGGATGAAAGCCGGCTTCAACGATCGTCCCTGGCCCGCGGCCGGCGTTATTGCCTCTCAGAGATCCGGGTCCACCTCCCCGCCTGCGGCCGGCCCCTGGTCAAAACTGGTGCCGCGCGAAATTCCCTTCATGGCTCAAAAAACGCTCCTGCCCGAGCGGGTGGCGCATACCGAGGAAAGCGTTGACTTGCGGCTGGAAACGACCAACCTCGCGCCAGGCTTATCCATGGCCGGAAAACCGGTGCGATATACATTGTGTGAAAACGCCGGGAATTTGTGCAAGGAAGACGGAGTCAGTGTTTTTCAAAGTAGCCTCAAACACCTTAACCTTGATTTCGGCAGCCTGTATGCGCCGGCGGTGGTGCTGGATTTCGGCCGGATCGTCACCGCGCATGTTAAAATCAGCCTGGACGGTATTGCTGGCGGCATCATAGACATCGGGTATGCCGAACGCCTGCTCGACGGGCGCTTCAACATCTGTGTTGACGGCGCCGGGATTGCCGACCGCTATATTATGAAAGACGGCCCGCAGGAATTCGAGACCTTTGCCTGGAAAGCCTTTCGCTTCCTGAAACTGCGGTTCCGTTCCTGCCCGCGGCCGGTAAAGGTTCGCAGTGTTCACGCGATAATCTCGACCTATCCGTATCAGGAGCTCGGGCGGTTTCAGTCTGACGACCAGGTTCTGAACGGTGTGTTTGAAATTTCGAAAGCCACGCTCCGGCTCTGCTCGAACGATTTCCTGATGGACACGCCCTGGCGCGAAAAAGGCCAGTGGCTGGGCGATATCGCGCTGGTCACCCTGCCGGCCATCCAGTCCTGCTTCGGGGATACCGCGCTCCCGCGCAAGTTCCTGCTGCAGGCCGGACAGCACCAGTTCCCGACGGGACTCATGGCTAATGTCAGCAATTTCAACTCCATGGCACGCTGGCGGACCTGGACCAAGGCGATCCCGGATTATTCCCTGTGGTGGATTGGGGGGGTGCTGGATCAGTTCCGCTATACCGGGGACGAAACCTTGCTCCACCGCCTTTATCCGCAGGCCC
>JBAYWJ010000115.1:0-10438 GCA_041674125.1 Kiritimatiellia bacterium | reverse complement strand
TGTCCGGGGTGATGATCAAAACCGGCATATACGCCCTGCTGCGGATCATTTCCATCATCGGGCCGCCCCCGCCCTGGTGGGGCTGGGTCATCGTTGCCGCCGGCGCATCTTCCGGGCTGATCGGTGTTGTATTTGCGCTGGCCCAGCACGACTTGAAGCGCCTATTGGCTTACCACAGCGTCGAGAACATCGGCATCATCGCCATGGGACTGGGGCTGGGTCTCCTGGGATGGAGCTACGGTGACCGCCTGGTAATGCTGGCCGGTTTTGCGGGTTGTCTTTTGCACGTTATCAATCACGCGATTTTCAAGGGACTCCTTTTCATGTCAGCTGGATCGGTCCTGCATGCCACCGGATGCCGCGACATGGAAATGATGGGCGGTCTCCTGAAAAAAATGCCGGTGACCGGCTGGACCTTCCTGACCGGATCGGCCGCGATTTGCGGTCTGCCTCCCCTGAACGGCTTTGTGAGCGAATTCATGATTTACACCGCAGCGCTGCTTTGCGTCCTCAACCAACATACCGGCGCGGTTCTGCCCGGGATTGTGGTCATCGGCGCCCTGGCTATGATCGGCGGCCTGGCGGCGGCGTGTTTTACGAAGGCGTTCGGCGTGGTGTTCCTGGGGGAACCCCGCAGCGCGGAAATGACAAAAGCGCACGAGTGCTGCTGGCGGATGCGCCTGCCCATGATCTGCCTGGCCGCGGCCTGCCTTGCGGTTGCGCTGGCGGCGCCACTAACGGTGCCGGCGCTCTCCGCGGCGGCGGGCAATGTTGTCGCCGGGGATTCGGGGATGGAAGGGCCGGGGTCGGCCACGCTTCGCGCGATAACGCTTTGCTTGAGTGCAGCCGCGGCCGGCTTCCTGGTGCTTCTGTTGATTCTGGCGCGGATCAGGCACTGCCTCCTTCGCCGGCGCGCCATTTCAATAGCGCCCACCTGGGATTGCGGCTTTGCCAGGCCGACCGCGCGGATGCAGTATACCGCCGCGTCCTTCGCCCAGCCCGTCACCAACCTTTTCCGGAACGCGCTCGACATCCAGACCCAAGGAAGGGCGCCGAAGGAATTCTTCCCCGGGAAAACCTCTTTCAGCGCCCATGCGGACGACACGGCAAACCGCTATTTCTTCGCGCCCATCTTCAGATCCGTCGACCGGTTTCTGGCCCGCCTGCTCTGGATACAGGAAGGGCGGGTCCAGGTGTATGTGCTTTATATCACCGTGACCCTGCTGGCACTGCTGCTTGTCGCGTTATAGGAACAATTGATGAGCATCGAAAAAATCTGCGGATATCTCCTGGCGCTGGTTGCGGCGCCCCTGCTGCTCGGGGTAATCAACCGCACCAAGGCTTTTTTTGCCGGCCGCCGCGGCCAGCCTTTATTCCAAGCCTATCATGACATTTTCAAGCTTCTGCGCAAAGGCGCGGTTTACAGCACAACCGTCACCGCGGTTTTCCGCGCCGGCCCTCCGGCCTCCCTGGCGGCCGTGCTGCTCGCGCTCCTTTTCGTGCCTTTCGGCCCCGTGCCGGCCGTTTTTTCATTCCAGGGCGATTTTTTGCTGGTGGCCTATCTCCTAGGTGTGATGCGCTTCTGCACAGTCAATGCCGCCATGGACACCGGATCGAGCTTCGAAGGCATGGGCGCCAGCCGCGAGGTGCAGTTCGCAGCCCTGGCTGAGCCGGCCCTGCTGCTGGGTATGGCAGTGATCGTCCGCACAACAGGCAATCTCTCGTTGTCGGGCGCCCTCCAGTCCTTTGCCTCCTGCCTCACGACCGGATCGGCCCCGGTGACAATCCTGCTGCTCGCGGCCTGGATGATTGTCTTCCTGGCCGAAAATTCGCGCATCCCATTCGACGATCCAAACACTCACCTTGAGCTTACCATGATTCACGAGGTCATGGTGCTTGACCACGGCGGACCTGATTTTGCGCTTATCCAATGGGGCGCCGCCCTCAAGATGTGGGTGCTTGGGGCGCTGGTGGTCAACCTGCTTGTCCCCTCCGTGGCCGGCGGCGAGATTGCAGGCGCCGGAATCTTCCTGGGCGGAATGCTGGCGCTGGCGGCGGCGGCCGGCACAGTGGAATCTACCATGGCGCGCTTCAGGCTGCTGCGTGTGCCGCAGTTGCTTGTCGCCGCCGGATCATTCTCAATCCTGGCGCTGATTCTCGTCCTGAGGTGACATATGCACGGCATGACCGAAAACATAATGGCGGTTCTCCTGGTGGTCAACCTGGCCCTCATGGCAAGCAGCCGCCTCGCAGGATGCATCGGCCTTGTGGCCCTGCAGGGCATCGCGATCGGGCTCCTGCCCCTCTTCGCCCCGGGCGGGTTTTCCGCGCGAGGTTTCCTGCTGGCCGCCTTTGTGGCCGTCCTGAAAGGAATCGTCTTCCCCCGGCTGCTGCATAACGCCATACGCGGCGCGTCCGTCCGGCGCGAGGTGGAACCATTTGTGGGCTACGGATTTTCGCTTATCATCGGCGTGGCGCTGACCATTCTCTCCTTCTGGCTGGGCACCGGGCTTTTGCCATCATCGCATGGAAACGAGCGCATAGTCCTGGCCGGGGCCATCGCAACGGTTTTCACGGGGCTTTTCCTCATAGTGAGCCGGCGCAAGGCCCTCACGCAGGTGCTCGGATACCTTGTTATGGAAAATGGAATCGCCGCCTTCGGCCTGGCAGTCGTCTCTGAAATCCCCCTGCTGATTGAACTGGGTATACTTCTGGATGCATTCGTCGCCATTTTCGTCATGGCGATCATCATTTATCATATCAGCCGCGAATTTGACCATATTGACGCCGACCAGCTGAGCACCCTGAAAGGTTGAAATAATGCAGTTTATCGACAACGCAATCTGGCTGCTGGCCGCCTTTCCGCTGCTCTGCGGAATGGTAAGCCTGCTTCTGCCTTCGCCGCGCCTCGTTTTGTCCGCGGCCGCGGCGGGCGTGCTTGCCTCCGCCGCCCTGGACACGCTGGCGGTCGCCCGGGTATTCGCGCGCGGGGCCATGGCTTCGAACGGCGACTGGTTCCGGGTAGACGCCCTTTCGGCCTTTCACCTTGCGGTAATGATAATCGTTTTTGCGATGAGTTCGATTTACGCGGTCTCCTACTTCCGGAACGAGCCGGAAGACATGCAGCTGAACCTGGCCTCGGCCAGGAGATTTTCCGCGCTCTGGCACGGGGCTTTGGCCGCCATGACGCTGGTGCTCATATCGAACAACATCGCCATAATGTGGGTCGGGGTGGAGGCCACGACGCTCCTGACGGCCTTCCTGATCTGCCTCCACATTTCCACGGTGTCGCTCGAGGCAACCTGGAAATACCTGATCGTCTGCTCAGTCGGGGTGGCCTTTGCCTTCATGGGGGTGCTCCTGCTGGCGGCCTCGGCCGGCGCAAACGCAGCCGGGGCCTCCGTCATGCAATGGACGCACCTGCAGGGCATTGCCTCCGGGCTCGATCCACGCCTGGCGCGTCTTTCATTCATTTTCCTCCTGGTCGGATACGGCACCAAGGCCGGCCTGGCACCTATGCACAGCTGGCTCCCGGATGCCCACAGCCAGGCGCCGGCGCCGGTTTCGGCGGTATTTTCCGGCTTCATGCTCAATATGGCCCTTTACTGCATCATGCGCCACATGCCGATCGTGGCGCAGACGGCCGGCAACCAGCACTGGGCCGGCAATCTTCTGATTTTCTTCGGACTCGCTTCGATCCTGATCGCGGCGGTATTCATCATTTCACAGCACGATTTAAAGCGGCTGCTGGCTTACTGCAGCGTCGAGCACATCGGCATCATCGCCCTGGGACTCGGGCTGGGCGGGGCCGGTATTTTTGCGGCCCTCTTCCACACCCTCAACCATTCCCTCTGCAAAACGCTCGGATTTTTCAGCGCGGGACGCATCGGCCAGGCCTGCCATTCCCATGACATGCGCCAAATTCGGGGCGCCATGCGGATTGACCCTCTCTGGGGCGGAGGCCTGTTTGGCAGCCTGCTTGCGCTCATCGGCGTGGCGCCTTTTGCGATTTTCATGAGCGAGTTCATGCTGCTCAAGGCCGCCGCTGATTCGCACCGGTACATTGTTATTGTCGTCTTCCTTCTCGGGGCCGGGATCGTGTTCGTGGGAGTTCTGCGCCAGGCGATTGAAATGGCCTGGGGTGAAAAGCCGCAGGGAGCGCACGGAATCAAAAGCAGCCTTGCGGAGCGGATCATTGTGCTCGCCACCCTGGCATTACTTATCCTGGCCGGGATTTGGATGCCCGATTTTTTCCGCAACGCGCTCAAGGCGGCAGCGGCCGTGGCCGGGGGAGGCATGCCATGAACGAAAGCTCATTCTTGCCCATTGTTCATAACAAGCCAGTGAGCCGCGCCGCCATACCACGCATGGAAATGCCGGCATTCCGCAGCGCTATCATTGAAGCCCTTGCCCGCGGGAGCCGCATTGCAGCTTTGTTCGCCTGTCCCGACCATGCCGATAGACTGGAACTGGTTGCTATCCTCGCCGATGACTCGCGCGGCATACTATCCGCCGCCGCGGCGCCGGCCGGGAACTCCTACCCCGCCCTCACGCCGGACTGCCCGCAGGCCCACTGGTTCGAGCGCGAAATAGCGGAGCAGTGGGCGATTGTTCCCGAAGGCCATCCCTGGCTCAAGCCGATCCGGTTCCATGCCCCGTGGGCTGCGGATCGCGCGCCGGTTTTCGAAACAGGAGTCCCTGGCGCAACCGATTATTTCCGCGTGGAAGGCGAAGACATTCACGAGGTTGCGGTAGGGCCGGTTCACGCGGGCATAATCGAGCCGGGACATTTCCGGTTCCAGTGCCACGGCGAAAACGTGCTCCACCTGGAGATAGAATTGGGATACCAGCACCGCGGCATTGAACGCCGGCTTTTGGGAGGGCCCGGCCACAGGACCATCCATTACATTGAAACCTCCGCGGGCGACAGCACGATTGCTCACTGCACGGCATACTGCCATCTCCTCGAAGCCCTGGGCGCGCCCCTTCCCGGGGCAGGCGAACAGGCCATGCGCGGCATCGCCCTCGAGCTTGAGCGCCTGGCCAACCACACCGGAGATCTGGGGGCGCTGGCCGGCGACATCGGCTTCCTGCCCACCGCCTCCTACTGCGGCAGAATCCGGGGCGACTGGCTGAACATGACGGCACTGCTGTGCGGTAACCGGTTCGGACGCGGGCTGATCCGGCCCGGGGGCACAGGCTGCTACCCGAAGCCTTCCGCGCTCAAAGAGCTTGGGCAGCGCCTGGATGCCGCCGAGCGCGATACAACCGGCGCGGTGGAACTGCTCTGGCGAACAGGTTCGGTCATGGCACGCTTCGAGGAAAGGGGCCAACTGGATGCCGGTGCGGCGCAGGCCCTGGGCCTGGTCGGGCCCCCCGCGCGCGCCTGCGGCCTGGCGCGCGACGCACGCCAGGATTTCCCCTCCGGTATATTCCGCTATGCCCAGATACCGGTGTCAACCTGGGGAAGCGGGGATGTGTTTGCACGCGCCTTCGTGCGCTGGCTCGAAATACAGCGCTCGACAGCCTTCATCCGCGAGCAGATCCCCATGCTTGGAGACGACTCCGCCGGGGCCGTTTCCTCCCGATTGGACGCCTTTACGCCTGATTCCATGGCCGTGGCGCTGGTCGAAGGCTGGCGCGGTGAAATCTGCCACGTAGCCATCACCGATGCCCGCGGCACTTTTGCCTGCTACAAGATCATAGATCCTTCATTCCACAACTGGTTCGGCCTGGCCGTGGCCATGCGCGGCGAACAGATATCCGACTTTCCGCTGTGCAATAAAAGC
Source organism: Kiritimatiellia bacterium (assembly GCA_041674125.1). Classification (GTDB taxonomy): domain Bacteria; phylum Verrucomicrobiota; class Kiritimatiellia; order JAAZAB01; family JAAZAB01; genus JAQUQV01. Next base: position 4,649 of record JBAYWJ010000115.1, on the reverse strand, counting down.
TTCAACCTTTCTTATTGCGGACACGATTTGTGAAAATACCTTGAATTTCAAACAACCTTTACCGGGGATCAAAACATGCTGAGTATAATAAAGGCAAGGATAAGACAGAAATACCGGACCTTCGATTATCCCAGACAAAAGCCGGTTTTACCGGAACTATTCCGCGGCCGCCCGGTCATTGATCGCGCCGCGCCTGGCGCCCCTGGCCCAATCCCGGATGGATGCCCCACCGGGGCCCTGAGCAAGGGGAGCGACCACAGCTTGCGGCTCGACATGGGCCGCTGTATTTTCTGCGGGAAATGCGAAAAAGCATGCGCCGGAAACGGCGTGAGATTTACAAGGGAACACTCCCTCGCCGCGCGCAATCGCGAAGACCTTGTTTTAACCGGGAAAGAGCAAAAGCCGGCTGAGGCGCTGGACGGGAAGGCGCGGCAACTTTTCGGCCATTCGCTCAAACTCCGCCAGGTAAGCGCCGGGGGATGCAACGCCTGCGAGGCCGATATCAACGTGCTCAACACTCTCGTGTTCGACCTGGGCCGGTTTGGAATCCAGTTCGTAGCCTCGCCACGCCATGCCGACGGGCTCCTGGTAACGGGGCCGGTCACGAAGAACATGGAGCTTGCGTTGAAGAAAACCTACGACGCGGTCCCTGCGCCGAAAATCGTGATTGCCGCCGGGGCCTGCGCCATATCGGGCGGGATCTACGCCGGGCACGAGGAAACTTGCGGCGGAGTTGATAAATTATTGAAGGTGGACCTGTTCATCCCCGGCTGCCCGCCCCACCCCTGGACGATCTTGGACGGAATTCTGAGGCTGCTTGGAAGGATACATTGAACGCGCCTGCGACCCCGAAGTTCATTTCGCCACAGATTATTCATCAAACCACGCAATCGCTTTCTTTATAATATCGAGGTAATTCCGGGGGAGTTCGTGTCCCCCGTAGAACTCCCTGAAATAAACCCTGTAACCATGATCATCAAGATAGTCCCGGGCGCTCTTACCGAGGGAAAGCGGAATCATTTTGTCCTGGTTGCCATGGACAATATAGAAAGACGGGGTGCCGGACGTTTTCCCGGCGTTGCTCTCCGGTAATAATCCACCTTGAAATGCCCCGCCGAAAACAACGACTCCCTTGAAAAGTTCCGGATATTCAAGTCCAATAAGGTAAGACATGCATCCGCCGGCCGAGAAACCCGCCAGATATACCTGGTCAGGGTTTATATCTTTCATCGCCTTGACGGCTTCAACGATCGTCAGGGAGTCTTTCAAAGCCTCCCATGTGTAACCGGGCTTCCCGTCGGCCCTGGCTCCAACCTTTACGCTGCCGCATGGAAGATAAACCTTATACCCGCATGTTGATAAAAGCGGATCAAAGGCCGTTTCAAGATCCTTGGGCGAACCGCCCGAGCCGTGCAAGAAAACAAGCAAGGGCGTCTTTTTCCCTCTTTTTACTCCCCGCGCGTTGAGCACGATATCCCGGGGTTCTGGCACCTTGGCAAGTCTGGCCGATTCTTTTTTACGGTTTTCCGACAACGTTTTCGCCTTGCTGATAACCTTTGAATAGCGGGATGATTTACGAATGGAATCCAGATCCGAATCCTTCTCGATATATTCAACATCAATAAACCCCGACTTGACGGCTGTTTCCAGATGCCCCAGGGCTTGTTCTTCCCTGTTGGACAGGGCGCATGCGCAAGCCAGATTATATTCATGGACCGGTTTCATGATGGCCTGCTCGATTGATAAAGCCGCCTTCCGGTTATTCTCCGACTCTCCAGCCTCCGTTTCCAACCGGGCGGGCGCCGCTAACATGTGCATTTTACCAGGCGAAGAAGCGGACACCGCCACCGCAAACACGAACATAAAAGCCATTTGTTTTACAGGCATCTGCGTCATATTATCGTCGCCTTACTGTTCAATGCCGGATGAAAACGTAAGAATTCCCGATTTTACAGATGTCCGGGCAAAAGAAAGCAAATGCCGGCATTATTCACGAGCGCATGCTTTATTTACCGACCGCATTATATTTTCATCATTGGAAGCTTCTATGCGGCATCCCGGCTCGACCACGAGGACCTCAGTATCGTTCCAATCGCCCGCCAGGAACCGCTGGAGCAGCGCAGGATTCCCCTTGATCCTCTCGAACTTCCAGCCAAGCCAATCGGCGCACTTTCGGGTATAATCGGCGCAAGACTCGCCGTCCCCGACGCCGAGGTCCACATAGGCCGCCAGGGAATATTTGCGGAACCAGTCTTGCTCCATCTCCATCAGATATCTGGCATTATCCTCGCCGTATTTCCCGAGGTACTCCCGGTAGGTCTGCTCATATCGCTCCCTGCCCGGCGGGACATGATTTTCAATCCAGCCGGGCGAATACCAATATGTTCCCGGATTTGCCGTAAAAAGCTCCTTATACGTTGATTTCGAGCCAAGGAGGCAGGTTATGCAGTCATGCCCGCGGATAATAGCAAGCCTGGTCTTGCGGGCAACTATGCCCTCAACCCCCTTGCTGCACAACCCATACCCGAGAAGGATCGCGTCAAATGCTTCGGGCGTTTCGTCTATTGTCCTCTGCAGTTCGAGGCGCAGGCGGGCCGGATCGCCGTGAAGCCCGTATTCTAGAAAACGGAACGAAAACCTGTTGCCCGAGAGCGCGGCATAGTGGCAATATTCACGCCACAGGACATTGCAGGCAATAATCATGAAGTTTTTCTGCTGCATGGCAAGACAAGGTGCGGCAAAGCGTTATTTCGCCGGCGGCTTGACCAGTTCGTAGATTATCGTGTCCGGGTCTTGCGGCAGGGTCGTTTCCTTGAAGCTGATATTCAGGGCCGGAAATTTTTCCCTCAGGTCCTGCGGCTCGACCAGCGCGAAAACGCGGCCGCGGGCATCGCGCAGCAGCTCTTCCAGGTCGTCCACATCGTCGAGCCAGGCGCGGCGCTCCGGCTCAATGTTCATCCCGAATTCAAGCTCGTTGCGCTCCTGAAACGGAACGTACATACGCCCTGTGTAAAACGGCAGGGCGGGCCGGTAGGACCAGAAAACCACGAGCCTGTCTTCCGGCTTAAGCTCCCGGGCGAGGTTCTTGTAGACATGGGAGGAGTTTATGTGCAACAAAACGTTGAAATCCTTCCCGGCCAGGGGGGAAAGCAGCATGGCGCATGAGAGCAATATGCCGCTGTTCAGCGCCATCAGGCCGTTGAAATCAAAGCTGAATTTCCTGCGGGCGGCATAGATCACAGCGGCACATGCCGGTATCAGGGCAATGACGCTTGCGCCGCTGATGGCATAAACTTTTTCCGGGATCAACCGGAAATAGGCCGTTATCCAGAGGGCAAAGATCACGAGGAGCAACGCCGGCAGGCCGGCCGCGCCGATGTTCCACAAGCGGCGGTCCCATCCGCCCCTTGCCTCCGGCGGCTCGCCAACACCCCATCGGCCAACAAGCAGACCCAGCGACGGCAGCGCGGGCAGGATGTATGACATCAACTTGCCGGTGCCTGCCGAAAAGAAAACCACAACCACCGCGGCCCAGACGATGAGAAATCGCGAAAAAGAATCGTGCCGGAATATCTTCTTTTCCCGTATTGTCCGCGCCGCCCTCAGCAGGAAAAGCGTCCAGGGCAGCAGCAACAAAGGCAGCACCATCAGGAAAAACCAGAACGGCTCCGGATGAAGCTGGGTGGCCCTCGTACCGGTGAAACGGGCGATGTGCTCCTCAAGGATGAAGTGGCGGAAAAACCCCGGATTGTCCTGCTCCACCGCCCACAAAACCGGCGCTGTCAGCAGGATAAACAGGAGGCTCGCGACAAAGACAACGGGCCTGAACAATTCCTTGAGGCGTTTTTCCCACAGCAGCCATAAAAATGCGATCGCCGCCGGCAACACAACCGCCACGGCGCCCTTCGTAAAGAAGCCCAGCGCCCCCGCCAGGGCCGCCGCCAGCAGCCAGAGGTGCCTTTCCCGCGAAGGCGGCCCGTCAAAAGCCCGGTAAACAGACACGCAGGTAATGGTGAAAAAAGTGAGGAGGAACGAATCTGTCAGAAGCAAACCGTTGCCGGCGATAAACCCTATGCTGGAGGCCATCACCATGAATGCCATTGCGCCGCGCTCCAGGCCCATTTTGCGCACAGCCAGCGCCCAAAGGGCTATCAAGCCCAGCACGCCTGAAAAAAGCAGCGGGATGCGTACGGCCCAGTCGTGCGGTCCGAATATTTTAATGGCCGGCGCAACGATCCAGTAGGCCAGCGGGGGCTTCTCATAATACCGGAAGCCTAGCATCCGCATTTCCATCCAATTGCCGCGGGAAACCATTTCCCTGGGTATCTCTGAATACCTGCCCTCGTCCGGGTCGTTGAATCCCCGGTAAAACAAAATAATCATCCACGCGGCGGCGATGGCAGATAAAGCAAATAAGAGTAACCGGTTGTTTGCCATGACTGCCGCTTATCCTGCCTTTTTTTTTAAGGAAAACAAGCCTATATCATCAAATACATGCCAATAAAAACAAAGATTGGTCAAGTGCGCGCCACTGTGTTATGTTGCGTGTTCTTATACCGGGGCGGCCCCCATAGCAGTTCGAAAGCGCCATGAATGTTACGAAAGAATATTCCGGATCTACCGCGTTTTTAATCGCCGGCCTCATTTTT
>JBAYWJ010000114.1:0-10517 GCA_041674125.1 Kiritimatiellia bacterium | reverse complement strand
TGATGCTGGCCAGCACGAGCGGCATCAAGGCACAGGCCCTCTACGGCGACCCGCAATATTTCGTCAAGCGCCAGGTCATCTGGGGCATCCTGGCCCTCCTGGCCGGTGCGATCGCCGCGCGGGTTGACTACCATTACTGGCGTTTCCTGGCGGTGCCGGTCTTCGGGATCGCGGTCGTCCTGCTGGCGCTCGTTTTCGTGCCCGGCATCGGAGTCAAGATCGGGGGCAGCCGGCGCTGGCTGCACATCGGCTCATTCGGCCTGCAGCCCTCCGAGTTCGCCAAGTTCGCGCTGATCATTATCATGGCCTGGTGGATGGCGCGCGAACAGCGCTACGCCTCGGGTTTCCTGCGGGGCGCATTGATCCCGGCCGGCCTGATGGGAGTGGCGACCGGCCTGATTTTCCTGGAACCCGATTTCGGCACCACCCTGCTCTCGGCGGTGGTTGGCCTGGGCATAATGTTCGCCGGCGGGACGAGGCTGGTTTACCTGCTAATTTTCGCCACCGGCGGGCTGGGGATGTTCGCGCTGGCTGTCATGCACGACAGCGTCCGCATGAAACGCATCCTTGCTTTCCTGGATCCGGACAAATATTCCCAGACCTATTCCTTCCAGCTCGTAAGCGCCATCAACGCGTTCATCGCCGGGGGCCTGAGCGGGGTCGGGCTGGGCCAGAGCATGCAGAAGCAGTATTACCTGCCGGAGGCCCACACCGACTTCATCTTCGCCATAATCGGCGAGGAGCTTGGAATTTTCGCCACCGTCGCGGTGGTTGTGCTCTTTGCCGGGATATTCTTCTGCGGGTTGAAAATAAGCTACCGTTCTCCCGACGTTTTCGGCCGCCTGCTGGCCTTCGGCCTCACGCTCATGACCACCCTCCAGGCGGCGATCAACATCGGCGTCGTGACCGGCTGCCTGCCGACCAAAGGCCTGCCCCTGCCCTTCATAAGTTTCGGCGGGTCGAGCCTGATCATGTCGCTGGTCGGGATCGGGGTCCTTGTCAACATCGCCCAGCACGAGCAGGATCCGGACAAGGCCGTCGAGGTCAAAATAATCAAGGACAAGGTGCACCGGTTCTGAGATTCAAGGTTATCAGTTCACGGCTCACAGTTCACAGTTTGAATAATTTAGCATCATGTCAGTCAATAACAGCCCCGAGCCGGGAACCTTTTAACAGGCTTGATTGATCAAGGATGAAAATCGCAATCGCATGCGGGGGGACAGGCGGCCACATATTCCCGGGCCTGGCCACGGCCGATATTTTGCGCGCGCGCGGGCACGCGGTGACGCTCTGGCTGGGCGGCAAGGATATTGAAAAGAAAGCCCTGGCCGGATGGGACGGCGCGACGGTAACCATTGAAGCCAGGGGCTGGCCGGCGCGCCCGGGGCCGGAATGTCTGGCGGCTTTTCTCGTGAACATTAAGGCTTTCGGCCGGGCCCTGCGCCGGATGCGCGCCTCTCCGCCGGCGGCGCTGCTGGCCATGGGCGGTTACGCCTCGCTTGCTCCGGTCATGGCCGCGCGCGCGCTTTCAGTGCCGGTGGTGCTGCACGAAGCCAACGTGATCCCGGGCAAGGCCAACCTCTTTCTCAGCCGCTTCGCGCAGGTTTTCGCGCTCGGCTTCGAAGAGACGCGCGGCAGGCTCTCCCACCGCAAAATGATTTACACAGGCATACCCCTGCGCCGGCCCGCGGCAGAAGAAGGCGGCGCGTGGAATGCCCTGAAGCCGGGAGTGTTCACGATTCTTGTCACCGGCGGCAGCCGCGGCGCGCGGTCTCTCAATGAAATCACGGCTCGGGCGGTAATAAGCCTTCACCGCGCCGGAAATGAGCTGCAAGTGATCCACCTCGCTGGATCCGAAAACGAATCCGCAATCCGGCAAGCCTACCTGGAAGCGGGCGTGGCGCACGCGGTCTTCGCCTTCCTGCACGGGATGGCCTCCGCCTTCAACCGCGCCTCGTTCGTTATCTGCCGCGCCGGCGGCTCAACCTGCGCGGAGCTGGCACAATTCGGCCTGCCGGCCCTCCTGGTGCCATATCCCCATGCGGCGGCCAACCACCAGCTTTTCAACGCGCGCGCGCTGGAAGAGGGCGGGGCGGCCGACGTCATCGAGGAAAACAACTGCTCCGCCGGCCGCCTGGCCGATTACATCCGGGGCATGATGAGCGACTCCGGGCGCCTTGATAAAATGCGCGCGGCGGCGCGCAAGAGGGCCGACCGCGACGCCGCCGGGGCGCTGGCCGACGCCGTGATAGAGGCGGCCGGGAATGAGGGAACGGATTAGGATCGGCCCGGAACCGGGCATCTTGATGCGCACGCGACCCCTTTGGGCGGATTTTTCCCAGTGCAAAATTCGTGTTTGCCGCCGAACAGGATAGTTCGGCGCTACAACATGAATCGCTCAACTCAGGTCACAAGCACCAGAACAGCACATTAGCCCGGACCGGAAACGGCGCAGAGGGTTTCAAGCTCCAGTCGCTTTTCCTCGCGGCTCAGAAGGTTCTTGAGGCGCACGCTGCCGGAAGCGACGTCGTCCGGGCCAAGGAAAACCGCCTCGGACACTCCGCCCTTGCCGACGCGTGTGAAAAAGCGTTTGGCTTTTTCCGCGCCCAGGCCCAAATCCACCTTTTTACCCGCCGCGCGCCACGCCGATGCAATCCGCACCGCCGCCGGGCGCTGGGCATCCTCCATGAACCCGACTGCCAGGTCGATTTTATTTGCGCCGGCCAGCGCCGGAAGGCGTCCGCTTTCTGCCAGTAAATCGGCGATGACCACGTCGCCGAATCCCAGGCCGACGGCCGTCATGCTGCTCCCGCCCAGGTCGCTCAACAGGCGGTCATAGCGCCCGCCGCCGAAGACAGCCCGCATTTTATGGCGGACGGCATAGGCCTCGAAAACGATTCCGGTGTAATAACCGAGCCCGCGCACTACGCCCATGTCGAAGCGCAGGAGTTTATCCAGGCCATATTCGGCCATCCGGAGCGGCAGGGCGGCGGCCGCTTCCATGGCCGGGGTGGCGTCGCCCAGGAAAGCACGCGCCTCGTCGAGCGAATTGATCGCCATGATTTTCATGACCGCCTCCACCGCCGGCGCTTCCAGGCCGGCCTGCTGCAGGAGGGCGATTATTTCAGCATCCGGAATCTTGCCGCGCTTGTCGAGGGCCAGGAAAGTGGGCGGGTGACGCTCGGCGGGTATGCCAGCCCTGGCGAAGAGTTCGGCCAGGAGAGCGCGGTTGTTGTAATGGACCTGAACGTCGCCTTCGGCCAGCCCAAGTCCGGCAAGGGCTTCAAGGGCGCAGGCAAGAATCTCCGCCTCGGCTCCGGCCGATTCCTCGCCGACCACATCCAGGTTCCACTGGTAATGCTCGCGCTTGCGCCCGCGCGTGGTGCGCTCGTAGCGGAAGCACTGGGCAATCGCAAACCATTTAAGGGGAAAGGCCAGCTGCCCCTGCCGGGCGGCAATCATCCTTGCCAGAGTCGGGGTCATTTCGGGGCGAAGGGCGAGGTCGCGGTCGCTTTTATCCTTGAAGGCGTAGATCTGGTCGGCTATTTCTTCGCCGCCCTTGCGCTTTAAAAGCTCGAGCGACTCCACCACGCACGCGTCATACTGCTCAAAGCCGAACTTCCTGGCGGCATTCACCCAGGCCGAGAAGACGGCGTTGCGGACAGCCATGTCCTCGGGATAGAAATCGCGCATACCGCGCGGCGGATCAAAATGGAATGATGTCCCGGGCATTCTCAGACGTTTTTCATTACCCGGGATTTCATGATCCGGCCCATCTTGAACTTGACGACTTTCCTTGAGGGAATGGTCACCACCTGGGAGGTTTTCTTGGGATTGCGCCCGATGCGCGCCTTGCGGACCTGGATCGAAAACACGCCGAAATTGCGGAACTCTATGTTCTGGCCGGCGGCCAGTGCTTCAACCATGTAATCAAGGGTTTTCTGGATGACCGTGAGAACGTCGTGCTGGACCATTCCCGTTTCCCTGGAAATACGCAGAGCCAAATCTCGTTTTGTCATTGCATGACCCTTTCAATATACAAATAAAAACCAGGCATTACACCCATCGCTCTTGGGACAAAGATTATAAACAAAGCCGGCGCTTTTCAAGCCTTTTTTTGATTATTCCGGCAAAAAAGAAATATTGCCATGCCGGGCGCAGAAAAGCCTCCAGGACCTTGTTCATTTTAATTCGGCCGGAGACTGGATTCCCTGGCCGACGCCCGGGCAGGCCCGGTTCCGGCCGAAGCGCCCGGCCCGGGAATGACGGTGGTTTGTTTCCCAGCATCATGTAGCCCCGGAAACGTCCGGTGTTGGAAGTTGTCCGCCTTGGGCGGATCCGCCAGTGGCGGAGAAGTTGAACGTTTCCGCAATGATTTCAGTCAGTCTTTCGTTTCCACCCGCAACGGGTAGACCGGGAATGACAGGGGGGTAGTGCGGGGTGGCCCGGGAATGACGGGGCTGCATTAATTTCCTTCCCTTCCGACCCGGCGAAGCTTATCATGCAAACTCCTTTTTACAATCGCTGCGCTGCGCTCTTTTAAAGAGAACCTATACTTCAAGCACCATGAACATGGAACTTTGGCTGGAACAATACGGGTGCTGGGCGGTTTTCCTGGGCATTTTCATCGAGGGCCCGGTCGTGCTGGCCCTGGCCGGTTTTCTCGTCCACCAGGGCTACCTGAACGCCGCCGCCGCCGGCGCGGCGGCCTTTGCGGGAACCTTCATCCTGGTGGAAGCCAGCTACCTGGCCGGGCTGGCGGGCGGGCAGTACCTGCTGGCGCGCCGGCCGGCCTGGCGCTTGAAGCTGAGCCGGTTTTCGGAACTGCTGACAAAGCATCGCGCTCTATTCATGCTCGGCTTCCGCTTCATCCACGGGGCCCAGGTGATCTCTGCGATGGCAATCGGCATCGGCCGGATTCGCCCGGGATATTTTTCTGCGATGAACGCGGCCGGGGGCGTCATCTACGTGGCGGTTTTCATGATACTCGGATACGTTTTCGGCCATTCGATCGAGCTCCTGATCGAGGATATCAAGCAGCACGAAAAGCCGCTCGCGCTGGCGCTGGCGGCGCTGATGCTTGTTTATTACCTCGTGCGCCGCTTTGTCTGGCGCCGGCTCTCGCCAAAACGCGGCGCGGGCGTCCGCCAGCCATAATGCGCCGCGCCAAGCCTTTTGTTCATCCGCGGCAGGGCGCGGCCTGGGCGTTGAACAGGCGCGCATAAAGTCCGCCGCGGGCGAGCAAGTCCCGGTGCGCTCCTTCCTCGACAATACGTCCCTTGTCCAGCACATAGATGCAGTCGGCCATCTGCACCGCTGTAAACCTGTGGCTGACCAGGACGGCGCTGCGCCCCTCCACCAGGCGCCGGAAATCACGGAAAACCCTCTCTTCCGCAAGCGGGTCCAGGGAGCTGGCAGGCTCATCCATGACCATGACGCGCGCTGCGCGCATGAAAGCGCGCGCCAGTGCCACCTTCTGCCATTCGCCCGCGCTGAGCTCGTTGCCATCCTGGAACATGCGCCCAAGGATGTTTTCGTAGCCCCGCGGCAGGGCGCGGATGGCGGAATCCGCCCCCGAAAAACGGGCGGCAGCCGCAACGCGCTCCAAATCCGGCGCCCGCTCTGTGTCCCCGAGCCAGATGTTTTCCCAGGCCTTCAAATGATAATGGAGATAATCCTGGAAAATGACGCTGATTTCCCGCCGCCATTGCACGGGATCAAGCCGGCACAAATCTACCCCCCCAGCCGTGATCCGGCCTTCATCTGGATCGTAAAGGCGGCAGAGGAGCTTGACGAGGGTGGTTTTGCCGGAGCCGTTCCCGCCCACGAGGGCGATGACCTGCCCGGGCGCGATATTCAAGTTGATGTCTTCCAGGACCATGCCGGAGCAGCCGGGATAGGCGAAATAAACATGCTCGAAGCGGAGGCCGCCTTTCCCCGGGTCCGGGACGGGCTGCGGGTCGGGCGGGGCCGTAACCGCGGGCTTTATTTCCAGGAAACGGTAATAGTGCTCCAGGAAAAGATTGTCCTCATACAACGCGGCCAGGCCCTGGAAAAACGACTGGATGAATCCCAGGCCGGCATGGAAGCCCTGAAAATACATCACCAGCCCGCCCAGAGTGATAGAACCCATGATGGCCTGCCAGGCGATGTAGGCGAACGGAATAAAAATGCTCGCCGCGGCGGCGGCCTGCGCCAGGAATTCCATTAGCGAGCGCCGGCGCGACAGGGAGAGGATATCCTTTCTCAGGTCCCGCCGGATGAGGCGGAATTTTTCCCGGAACAGCCCCCCGTAGTTGAACAGGCGCAGCTCCTTGGCATGACTGGCGCCGGTGAGGACGTCGCTGTAATACCATGCCTTGCGCTCCGCCTCGATCTGCCCCTGCCTCAAGCCGTAGAACTTGTGCGAGAAGACAACCCGCACAAGCAATCCCGGCACGGCGACGAGGAACATGACCAGCGCCAGCCACCAGTTGTAAGAAAAGAGGAGCGCAACTATCCCGGCGACGGATATGCCGTTTTGGAAGAGCATGATGAGGCCGTTGACGATGCGCGTGGGGCGGTAAGGGGCCTCGGCCTGCGCCTGGTGCAGGGTGTCGAAATACAGAGGATTTTCGTAGTAAGCAAGGTCAACCGCGACGGACTGCGAATGCAGGCGGTCGGAGACGGCATCGGTCACGGCCAGGGACTGGCCCTCCTCGATCAGCTCCGACAGGGAACGGCAGAGGATGGACACGAGCGCCAGGGCGACTGCGGCTGCGACCCAGAAAAGCACCTGGTGGAACGCCTCGGCCTTGCCGGCCGCGGCGATGCCGGCGGCGACTCCGTCCACGATCTGCCGGGTGGCGTAGAGCACGCCCAGCGGCACCAGGCCCTGTATAAGGATCAGGCCGAGGCCGGCGGCCGTCCAGCGCGGCGCACTTTCCCAGACAAGACGCACGGCCCGACCCAGCCTCAAGGGACGGCGCAGAAAGGGGCCGGTAAAATTTTCCGCATTATTCATCAGGAAACCACAGCGGGAATGATACACCCAGGCGGTTCAGGCTGCAAACGGCATTTATCGCCAACCTGTCCTGTTTTCCCGTGGCGAGCGCGCTCCCATCCGCCGGCAGGAAATAACGCCAAAGGCCGGCAAGCCGGACAGGGCGCGGATTAAATAGCCGATGAGGCGCCGCCATCTCAGCAAATAAACACCCGGGGTAATATCTTCCACCGGCCGGGCGCAGATGGACGCCATGAGCTCCCGGGGCGGTAAGGCGAGGCGCAGGAGAAATCCGGCCCGGGCCCGGAATGAACTGAGGCCGGCGAAATAGGCCAGGTAGCAAAGATCCGGGACGCGCCGTCCGCTCATGACCATGTTGAGGAAAAGTTTCCCGGCCCGTCCCGTCTCGCCGCAGCCGAGGCCGGCGAGAACCTCATCGGGCACGGCCAGGCCGGTTTTGTGCCTCAAGATGAACAGGGAGTAATATACGGAGCGCTCAAGATTGAACCGGCGGGCATCATCCGCAAGCCGCTGCCAGTCGAAATCTGCAGCACACCTGCCGATTAATTCCGCCATGTCCCGCAGAAGAATGAGCCGGTCGAAGGAATGGTGCAGGGCGTGTTCGGCGAGGTGAATGAGAAAGTGCTCGGGGCAGAGGCCCGAGGGCGCGACATCCCCCCCGGGCAATGGCGGCAACGGTCCGGCCGCCTTCCATATTTCCGCCATGTCCATGGCGGGCTTGAGGATGGCGGCGGCGGTCGAATTGAGAAGGTGCCAGTGGAGGTCAATGCCCGCGGCGTGCTCGCCGGCGCCGAACATTACGCTCTTTAAACAGCCATTCTGACCCTGGCGCAGGGCAGCGGTATTTTCGCACCGGTATCCGGCGCGGGCGAGGCGCCCTCCGGCTTCGGCGAGATCGGAGTGCCGGACGAGGATGTCAATGTCGGAAAAACCGCGCACGCCCGGGCTCGGGTAGACCCGCGCGGCAAGGAAGGCGCCCTTCAGGACAACATAGTCAATCCCGCTAAAAATCCGTCCCAGGCGCTCGAGCTCCGCCAGGAAGATGGTGTTGCGCGCCAGCGTGGCAATATAGGCGCCCTCGAAATCCCGCCAGACCCGCGCCGGAATCGAGGCGCCGGGCGCCGCCTCCCGGCCCTTGTAATATATGAGGCCGGCCAGGCCCTCTTTTAAAGCCGCCTGCAGGAACTGCTCCCACCCCACCCCGGCGGCAACGGCAGCAAATAAACGCGGCAGATTGTCATGCTTCTCCAGGGAGCATTTCAGCAGTAAATCATCCAGGCTCGAAGGGTGATCTGTCATGGCGCTGAGGCCGGCATTAGAGCGGGCGCATAGGATCAGTAATATGCAACCGGCATTCGTACGTGGCTGACCTGAACAGGACGGCGAAAGCCTTTAAGGCTGGCGGGCGGCTGACCGCCGCCGGATTTTCAGAGGCCCGGCAATCAAGTCCTGGTTTTCCTGCAGCCGGGACTGCCTACGGTCCGGCAGACCTGGCCGGGAACCCAGCTGGAATTGCATACGGCCGCCCTGTCGACCGCGCCGCGGGACAGGATTTTGGGCCTTTGATAGAGGCCCGCGCTCTTACCAGCATCTCTTTTATCCATGCCCATTTCAGTTTCCCCTTCGATTCAACTCTTTCCTTGCCCGCATGGCTGCGCGCGCCGCGCGGCAGGCGGTGTATGAACGGCCCAGTATATTCCCGCACTCGGCCAGCGCCACGCCCGGGCACCTGGCGCAGTATTCAATATATTCACAACCCATGCAATCTTTGAGGGCAGCATACCTGGCGTCCCGTATTTTGTCAAGCGCTGAATCTGTCCAGATGGATTTGAAGGAGCGCGCGCGCAGGTTGCCGACGCTTTGCCTGACCGCCAGGCAGGGCAGAACATCGCCGCGGGGCGTGACGGCAACCGTGTTGCACCCCAGGCCGCAGACGGGCTCGGAACCGGCCGGCCCGGGGCTGAGAGCGCGGTTTTTTGCCCCTTCGCGTTCGCGGCGCGCCCCGGGCCGGCCGGAGTGCAGGACCAGGAAGCGGTAGATTTCATCCTCGCCCAGCCCGTGCTCGTCCATCGGCCGGCGGCCGTCATCGGCCGGCGAGAGCAGGTAATCAAAAACAAAGCGCGATTTTGTTGCGCGGGCAAAATCCGCCAGGGCGCGGTACTCGCCCAGGTTGTATTTGAGGAAGATGGTCTTGACGGCAGTGCGTATTCCCCTTTCCCGGCACAGGCGGATGGCCGCCACGGTTTTGGAATGCGAGCCCGGCACCCCCGTGATGCGGTCGTGCACAGGGGGCGTCATGGCGTAAAGGCTCATCTCGACGCTCAATGGATTAATGACCGCCAGCTCATCGGCCAGTTGTTCCGTAAGCAGGGTGCCGTTCGTGAGCAGGCGCAGGGCAAATCCGCGCTCCCTTGCGGCGCGCAGGATGCCCATCAGATCCCTGCGGCAGAATACCTCCCCGCCGGTGAAGCACAGGAAGAGGCAGTTGGCCTCCGCCAGCTGGTCGAGGATTTTTTTTATTTCCGGCAGGGACAGCTCGCCCGGGGCCCGCCGCTTCGTGGCGTAGCAGTGCACGCATTCAAGGTTGCAGCGGTAGGTAAGCTCCCAGTGCGCCATGAAGGGGACGCGCGCGGCATATGTTTTCTCAAGAACCCTCTGGAAGGGATCCTGGAGCGGCTGCGTTGGTTTTTTTTTCATTTTTTCTTCCGGGCCCGCCATGGGCGGCCGGCCGCAGGACCGCCAGCTCGTTCCGGCTCAATTCCTGCAGGAAGCCCAGCGTGTCTTCCAGGGCCGTCTGGACTGCAATGTTGTATTCGGCGGCAATCAGCCCGGCGATTTCGCGCACGGTCCGGCTGCCGTCAACCAGCTCCCATATCCGCGTGCCGACCCGGTTGATGACGCTTACCATGCCGCCGGAAACATCCACAACGACGGCCTCGCCGTCGACAATGCGGAACACGGAATTATCTGATTTAACCGGGATGGTCGTGTCGGGGTTCATTGTTGATAGCGCGCGTCAATCTCATCCCAGAAGGCGCGGTCCTTCCTGAAATGCAATTCCAAGCAAGGTATATTATGGACCATGCCCGCGACGAGATCAACGATTTTCCCGGCCTGGCCGGCGTCGCGCAGGTCGGATGGGAAAACCAGCAGAGAGGCGACGGCCTCCGCCGGCGCGAGCGGCCTTGCATATATCCGCCTGTCCTTGACAAGCTTGAAGGCCGCGGCGACCCGGAAGGGGCCGTTACTCAGGCGGCGCGGTGCGGCGGCGGCGCCGCCCCAGGCCGGCAGCCCCCACGCCAGGACTTTCCGGCCAAGCATCCTGACAAAGGTCAGATCGTCGCTGGCTATAAAATCCCCGCCCGAAAGGGTGCAGGCGGTGGACTTGCCCACGCCTGACTTGCCGAAAAGGAGGCAGGCGCCTTCCGGGCGCACCACGCAGGCGCAGTGAAAAACGGCGCCGTGGCGCCCGATGAACAACCCCCCTGCAGTGCGCCGCAGCAAATTGGCCAGG
>JBAYWJ010000113.1:0-10564 GCA_041674125.1 Kiritimatiellia bacterium | reverse complement strand
TAGCATATGATGTGTTGGACAGCATGGAGGTAACCTGATCGCAAAACTTGTCTAAAACGTGCGTTTTTAAACGAATATTTGAGCGGTAATCCCGCTAAATCAGATTATTTTGGACAGCAGTGAAAAAAAGATTAAGTTCCTGAATCTTGGAGATTCTGCCGTCCCTGGTAAAGTAAATAAACGCGGTTAACCCCGTTTGGCACCGAGTTATTGGGATCGTCACGGCCCTGCGGGTGAATTTTGCGCAAGCTTGGCGCTCAATTCAGTAAATAACAGGGTATATGCTGTAGCTGCCGTTCGCCTGAACGGTATTTTGTATTGTAGCTGCCGTTAGTGAGAACGGCACTCCATTGGAAGGCCGCCATACTTGCCCGCAATGGCTACGCCATAGGCGTTGCAGGCGGGATATGGCGGCATCTTTTCTTTTTCGCTCGTTCATCAAGTCCGCCCGTCTCTCTGTCATTCCCGCGGAGGCGGGCCTGCCCGTCATTCCCCTTCTCCTGTCTGTCATTCCCGATCCGTCTGCGGAATCGGGAATCCAGGTTCTTAACTTCTCTGTCATTCCCGCGAATGCGGGAATCCAGATGATTGGGAAAAGGACTGGATTCCCGGTTCCGGCCGAAGTGTCCGTCCCGGGAATGACAGCGTTGTGTTGGGCAGTGTCATTGCCGCCCGCCCCGGCACGCTTTGGTGCCCTTGGCGTCCTTCTGTTAAGCCTGCAGAAAACGTCCATGCTTCGCCAAAATCATGCGCCAAGGCTCGCACATGGCGCCCTGGCCCGGGCGGTATGCTTAAGGGCGCCGGTCAGCAAGTCTGGTTTCCAGGTCTGGTGCTGAATGCGCGGCAAGGATGCCGGCGGTAGGGTTATACCCCATAGCAGGCGGCTGACCCATCGCGTATCCTGTTGTTGAAAAGAGAAAGAACAATGATTGCATCACGTGCAATCCGGAAAACTGGGCGACAGAGAGGAGGGGCATATGTTCTTGTCAATTGCGGTAATACTGGCGGTTCTTTGGATCCTGGGGTTTGTGAGTAATTACACGTTGGGAGGTTTAATTCACATCCTGCTGGCAATTGCCATCGTCATGGTCCTGGTCCGGATCATCCGGGGGCGCCGGCTTAATTAGAAGAAGATTGCTGTAGGCCGCGATAATATCGCGGCTCTTGCCCGCATATTATGCGGAAATACAGTAATTTGGTTGCGGCCAAAGGACGCCTTTGAATGACAATCATATGTAACGTTATATAAGGGACGCATCACCGGTAAATATTTGCCTTGTTATGTTTATACGGAAAAAGCCGGGTTCAGGCTGCCAAGGCGGAGGCTCAATATGAGTTCAAAAAAATAATTGCGATCGTGCTTGTCGCCCTGGGCGTCGTGGTGCTCGCATACTCTGGAATAACCATTAAGACCAGGGGCAAGCCTGTCGATATCGGCCCGTTGCACGTGGAAACCACGCAAAGATATTTCATTCCCCCGGTTATCGGGGCGATAGCGCTGGCCGGAGGGTTGGTGCTGCTGTTCGTGGGAAACAGGAAAGAGGATTGACCGTCCGCGGCAGTAAAAAAAACAGGCCAAGCCAAAAGATGAGCGCAGTGAAGAAGAATATTGAAAAAGCCAAGTGGTCCAGGCGCTATCAGTCGGCGTTGCGCAATTACCTTGAGCAAGGGCCGGGCGCGAGCCTCCGGCCGGCTGTCAGCCTTGGTGGAAAGATGGCGGCCTTGGGATTTGAGACGCTCGACCTGGCCGGGTTTCACGAGCGGGCCCTGATGGCGTTGTCATCGCAAAGCGTCTCATCCGGGGCCAGGAATAGAATGGTCAAGCGGGCGGGGCTTTTCTTTGCCGAGGCCGTGGTCCCGATCGAGAAAAATCACCGCGCCGCGCTGAAGTCCGACATCCGTTTAAAACAGCTGGCCCGGGCGCTGCGCCGGCGCATGGCGGCATCATTCGACTCGGCCCGTTGCCTGGAACGAAACATCCTGATGCGCCGCGGGGCCGAGCAGGCCCTCAAGAAGAGCGGAAAACAACACGGCAGAATCATGGCTGAATTACTCTGCCTGCAGAAGCAATTGCGGGACTTGACGCGCACGTCGCTGCTATCGCAGGAGGATGAACGGCAGAGCGCCAGCAGCCAGCTCCATGATGACATAGCCCAGGCCCTGATTGCCATCGACCTTCGGCTTTTGATTTTGAAGAGATCGGCCAGGTCCAGCACGGCGAATCTCAGGAAAGAGATTGACAAAACTCAGCAGCTGGTGGCAAAATCAGTCAAAAGGATCAACCTGTTCGCCCATGAATTCTTCATCCAGCATAAAGCGTAACTCCAGCTTGCTGGCGCGGCCTTACCGGGCGGCGTTGAGCCGTTACCTCAAGCAGGGAAAAGCGGCAAGCTTGCGGCCGGCCCTTAAACTGGGGCGCCGGGCGGTGGCCCTGGGGCTGGAGACGTTGGCCCTGGCCGTGATTCACGAGCGGGAGATGATAATCCAGGCTCTGCCGATCCGCTCTTCAGCAGCGAGGGACAGCCTCATCCGCCGGGCCGGGGCTTTCTTTGCCGAGGCCATCCTGCCGATGGAGGAAACGCACCGCTTGGCCATGGAGGCCAACATTCACCTGGGCAGGCTGAACCAGTCGCTGAACAAGCGCACCGTGGATCTCGCCGCCTCAAACCGCCAGTTGAAAAAGGAAATTGCTCACCGCCGGGTTGTGGAGGAGACCCTCCGCAAAAGCGACCGGCACACCGGCCTGTTGCTGGAGCAGTCGCGCTGCCTGCAGGAACAGTTGCGGCTGCTGTCCCGCCGGATCCTGTTGGCGCAGGAGGAAGAGCGCAAGAGAATCAGCCGCGAGCTGCACGACGTCATCGCCCAGATGCTTACGGGCATCAACTTCCGACTGGCGACCTTGAAAAAGGAGGCCACGGATAACACCAGAGGCATCAGCGACAAGATTTCGAGCACGCAGCGGCTTGTTGAAAAGTCGGTGGACATCGTGCACCGGTTTGCCCGCGAATTGCGCCCGGCGATGCTGGACCACCTGGGCCTGATTCCCGCCCTGCATTCGTTCATGAAAAGCTTTTCAAAAGAGACTGGAATCCGGGTGAGCCTGACGGCTTTCGCGGCGCTGGAGGAGTTGAGCAGCGCCAAGCGCACGGCGCTTTTCCGCGTCGCCCAGGAAGCCCTGGCAAATGTCATCCGCCACTCGCAGGCCGACCGGGCGGCGGTGAGAATCAGGAGGATGCCGAACGCCGTTTGCATGCAAATCAATGACAACGGCAAGGCCTTCGACGTCGAACATATGTGGCGCGCAAAGAAGGGCCGGCACCTGGGGCTGCTCGGGATGAGGGAGCGGGTGGAGATGTTCGGCGGCAAGTTTGCGGTCAAATCCGCGCCGG
Source organism: Kiritimatiellia bacterium (assembly GCA_041674125.1). GTDB lineage: Bacteria > Verrucomicrobiota > Kiritimatiellia > JAAZAB01 > JAAZAB01 > JAQUQV01. The sequence goes on along the minus strand of JBAYWJ010000113.1, from coordinate 7,175 downwards.
GCCGGGGCACGACCATCACAGCGCAAATTCCTTTCAAAAACGGCGCCGGGGAGGGCGCGCGCCCATGAAATCAATTAAGCGCATCGCCGTGCTGCTGGCCGATGATCATACGGTTGTCCGGGAGGGCCTGCGGAAGCTGCTGGAGGCCGAGTGCGATATCGATGTGGTCGGTGAAGCTTCCACCGGCCGCCAGGCCGTGGACATGGCCAAAAAGCTCCGCCCCGCCGTGGTCGTCATGGATATCGCCATGCCGCTGCTCAACGGCCTGGAGGCCGCACGCCAGATTCGCCAGGCCGTGCCTGAAGCCAAGGTGCTCATTCTTTCCGCCCATTGTGACGAAGCCTACGTCGAGAGAGTGACGGCGCTGGGCGTGGCCGGATACCTGATCAAGCAAACATCCGCCCACTTTCTGTCGGAGGCGATACGGGCAGTCGAGAAAGGAAACACCTTTTTCAGCCCCGCCGTCGCCAGCAAGCTATGCCATCAAAGCCAGAAGTCGCTGGATCGAAAGGGGCGGCTCAAGACGAGGGCCGTCCGCCTGAGCTCGCGCGAGGTGGAGGTGCTCCAGCTGATTGCCGAAGGCGAGGCCAACAAGCAAATGGCATCCGAGCTTGGCATCAGCATCAAGACGGTCGAGAAGCACCGGGACCATCTCATGCAGAAGCTCGGCATCCATGACACCGCCGGCCTCACCCGCTACGCCATCTCGGCGGGCATCATCGAAAGCAGCGTCCAGCTGACCATCGTCTGACCCAGTTTTAACACGCGACGCAGGTGTCATATCCCTTCCAGCGCGAGCTGCGCCCGCAACCCAAGCGTGTCGAATTCGGTTCGAAAAATGCTGTGGCGATCTTAGGCCGCCTACGGGTTTCCCGCGCTTGCATGGAATGAAGTCCTATGCTTCGCGCGGCGCACCCGCATCCGGCCCAAGCCATGTCCGCCATAGCTCAAAGAGCGTCGGCGGATTGCCTTGCTTTTTCGAATCCCGCAAGGCGGGCGCCCGAATTCGACACACGGTGGCATCGCTGACGCGCAAATCGACGGTTTATTTTATGACTACATCATTCATGCAGTCAAAGAGTTATACGTATGATAAAAACTTGTTTTTATAGCTGTTCCCGATGGATAAGGCACTAAGACGGCCTTTGGCCGTAACCAAATTCATTTAGGCCCGCACATATCCTTCTTCGCCCAAGGGCTTCGCAGGACAGGGCATACGGGCGTCGGATGCCGTCATGTTATGACGCCTACAGTTTTCAAACTTCTCCGCAAAATTGTTGTATGTTTTAACGGAACGAACAAACATTCCTCTCGCGTTGGCAGGTGTTTGGGGATCATTTCCAGGTCTTCCGCGGCAGGGTAACACCCCATGGCAATGATCAGGCCCCCGGCGTAATCTGTTGCCAAAGAAAAAATACGGCCCTGAAAAAATATTATTCAACCATAGGGCATGAGCAGGAGGAAATTAAAATGAAAAAAAATTATCCGCGGGCGTTTGCGGTGGATGGGATAAAACAAAAGATAGCAGCCCTGGTACTGGCGGCGGGCGTGATGCTGGCGCAAGCCGCGCAGACCGCGGGCCCGGCGCCGGCAGATCCGGTATCAGCTGCCGGTTTCGCGGGCCCGGTCGCCGCGCCTTGCATGACCGGTTCGAACGCCGCGCAGGAGAGCGGGATAATTGACGGGGTTGACAATGCTTTTTTTTCAGGTCCGGCGATGGAGTTGATCATTAAGGCGAATGGTTCTGACAGGGACATTGTCATTGATGGCGGTGACAATCTATCAATCTCAGTGCAGCTTAACCTGGGGGAGCATCCCCGGGCTTATGTTGACTGGTGGGTTTTTGTGCGCGCGAATTCAAGCTGGTACTGCCTGAATAGCTCAATGCAGTGGGTGCCGTTTGATATAAACCTTTCAAATTGCCAGCCGGTCTACCGGGGTTTTTTGTTCAACCTGCCTGAAACGCAAGCGTTGAACATAGCCGGCCTGCCGGCTGGAGAATACAGGTTCTGGTTCGCTGTTGGTCAGATGGATTGGGTTTGGATCGATTCGGTGAACGTTGCCGTGCAGCAGGCCGGGCTGATCCGAAATCATGATGTGCCATGCGGCAGCATCAGCCCGGGCTTCCGGCAAACGGGAGAAAATATTCCCGATAACAGAAGCGGGGAAGTAAAGTGAAACAGATTGTAACTATTCCTGATGAAGCTTTTGCCCGAACCTTGAGCACGGGGCAGGGCAAGAGCGATTACAAAACGTGTGGTGGCAAAGATGCATCTCAACAGCTGAACGCCGCCGGGCAAGCGCCGGATGACAGCGTAAGGCGGTTCGAACATCTCATCCACGCGGCCAAGGCGTTCGTCTTTACGGTCATCGTCAAAAACGGGCAGGCCGTCTGCACGATCCGTTATCCTGGCGTTTTGCAGGTCACGGGATATTCCGAGGATGAATTTGCCGCGCAGCCGCAGCTCTGGTATAATATGATTCATGCTGAGGACAAAGAGATCGTCTTCCGGCAGATCGCGCAGTTGCTGCGGGGTGAGGCTCCAGCGCCAATCAAGCACCGGATCACTCACAAGAACGGCTCAATCCTTTGGTTGAAAAATACGTCCCTTCCCGTGTTCGATGCCAAGGGAAAGCTGATTGCGTATGACGGCCTGGTTGTGGACATTTCAAAGGCCGAGTTTGCCGGCGCGAAACAGGATGATCAGATTGCCGAACTTACATCCGCCCTTGCCATGGTCAAGATGCTGCACAGTCTTTTGCCGATATGCTCCGCCTGCAAGAAGATACGCGACGACAAAGGTTACTGGCAACAGATAGAGGCGTACATCACCGGGCATTATTCGGCCATAAAGTTTACTCATAGCATCTGCCCGGACTGCGCAAGGCGGCTTTACCCGCAGTGTTACAACGACGCGGGCGGGGTTGCCCCGAAGGACACCGGGAAACCTGAAGAGGAAGGCGGCGCGCTCGACAGGCCGCCGCAGACCGACCGGGCTTCTGCCGTGAAAATTCCGGTTATCGTCCCTGACGATATTCCCGCCGCGGTAGGGTTTCACCCCATAGTCAAATTATGACCAATGACTTAATCTTTTAATAAATAAAAGAAATGAAACCTAAAAGGAGGTTATCACAACTATGAATCATCTGTTTGAATCTTTACGGCAAACGGGGGAAATGTTCCGCAATGACAGAGTGCAGGAGGAAGTTAAAATGAACACAAGTTATCAGTTGAAACTTGCGGCGAAGCAAGTTAAACGAATGTTATCAGGCCTGGTCCTGGCGGCGGGCGTGGTGCTGGCGCAGCCTGCGCTGCCCGCGGGCCCATCGCCGGTAAACCTGCTTTCGACCGCGCGCTTTACGATTCTTTCCGGGGCGGCGATCACCACCACGGGCGGCGGAACCATTACCGGGGATGTCGGGGCGAGCCCGATCAGCGGGGCCGCGATACTCTTGAACGCAGCCCAGGTGAACGGGACAATCTACTGCGTGGACAATGCCGGCCCGGCCGGTTCGGTGATGGACCCCGTCATGCTGACCGCTGCCAAAGGCGATTTGACCACGGCGTACAACGAGGCAAGGGACCGGGTGCCCGTGCCAGTGGGGCCTTTCCTGAATCCCGGAGCCGGGAATATCGGGGGGTTGGTTCTTGTTCCCGGGCTCTATAAATTCACGGGCCAGGCGCTTATAACGGGTGCGGACGTCACTCTCAACGGCGGTCCGGATGATGTCTGGATATTCCAGATAGCAACCGAGCTGATAGTGGAGGCCGGCGTTAACAGAAGCGTCATCCTGGCCGGCGGCGCGCAGGCTAAAAATATTTTCTGGCAGGTGGGCACTTCGGCCACCCTTGGAACGTTCTGCAACTTCAAGGGAACCATATTGGCCGACCAGTCCATCACGATGGATACCAGCAGCACGATGGAAGGCAGGGCGCTGGCGTTCTCCGGCCAGGTTGCATTCAACGGCACCGGCGGCACGATCCCGACGAGCAGCCAGGTGATCACGAACTTTATGCCCACCAACGGCTCCACCTTTGCCGCGTCGGCGATCAAGGTCGGCTTGAGCGCGCAGGCATCTTCCACATTGCCGGTGAGCTTCGCGGTCTTAAGCGGCCCCGGCGTAATCACCGGCGGCACGAATCTCGCCTTGGCCTCCACGGGCGTTGTCAGTGTTGTGGCCAGCCAGGCCGGAGACACGTTCTTTAAGGCGGCGCCGGGCGTGACCAATATGTATACAGTAACCGGCCCCTTGCCGGCCGATCCCGGCTGGCTCGCAATCCAGGTGACGCCGATCGCCGGGAGCTGGCGGTTAACCGCGCCGGCGGGATATGCCGGCCCGACGACGGGCACGGGGAACCTGGCGGCCGTGAGCACAATCGTGGGCGAATATTCAGTCGCCTATGGCGCTTTATCCGGCTATGTGACGCCGACCAACCAAACACAGTTTGTGGTTGTCGGGGAAACGTCTCTTTTTGTGGGCGTGTATCTGCAGGTTTCATCCAGCATCCTGCCGCCGGATATAACCGCCACGGAAGGCACCTACACCAACAAGGTCAGGGTGTCTTGGAACAGCGTGAGCGGCGCAACCGGCTATGAAATCTGGAAAAGCCGGACGAACAACGTCAACACGGCGGTGCGCATGATAGAAGTGCCGGACTATGGCGCGACAAATTTCCTGTACGACGATTACGACGTCGTGCCGCTCCGCTTCTATTATTACTGGGGGATGGCGAAAACGGCGACGCAGGCCAGTCCGATGAGCCTCGTGGACGTGGGCTACGCCGAGCTGGATCCGGCCGTGGCGGTGGGCACAGCAGATATTATCGCGAGCGACATGGTGTTCCTGCCGGTGATTGTGACCAATTTGACGACGGCGGGAACGGTGTCGTTCTGGCTTGGAAACCTGGGCCCGGATCCGCTGAGCTCCTCCGAAGTGGCGTATGATTTCCGCATGGGCAGTAACAATATGGCCATGGTGTTGCTCGGAACCGACCAGGGCGCGTTCAGCCTGGCGGTGGGCGAGGAGCAGCTGGTGATATTGACGGCGCAGGCGAAGCTCGGCCTGGTGGTGCCCGCAACTCTGGGCGGGGTCAAGCAGGTGCAGGTGACGGTGCGGCATGCGAGCCCGTTGCATGACCCGAACCTTGCGAACAACAGGACTACGGGGCCCGGCTCGATCCTGGTGAGGGATTTGGGCGTCAATTCGCCGGCCAGGACCATGAACGACTATGACGGCGACGGCAAGGCGGATGGCGCCATCTATCGCGTTTCAGACGGCGCGTGGCATACGGTTCTCTCGGGGTATCGTTATCACCAGTGGATGAGCGTGGCAGCGGGCCAGGCCGGCTTGATGCCGGTGCCGGGCGATTACGACGGCGACGGCGTCACCGATCTCGCGGTGTACAATATCGTGAACGGCTGGTGGACGGTCATGTTCTCATCCAGCGGTGCAATCGCAAGCGCCCAGTTCGGCGGACCTGCTTTCACTGCGGCGCCGTGTGATTTTGACGGGGATGCCAAAACCGATCCGGTCATATATCGCGGCTCGGACGGCTTCTGGTACGGGCTGTCATCCGCAGATGGATATGCGCTTAGATATGCCCCTGGCGCCTGGGCAGGATATACTCCTTCGCCCGGGGACTATGATGGCGACGGCAAGGCGGATCCTTCCTCGGCCTATAACGAGCACACCGGCATGTGGGTGCTGGGCACGTCTTCAAGGGGATACATATTGGAGTTCGGCGTGTTCGGCGGCCCGGGCTGGGTTGCGGTCTCCTCGGATTACGACGGCGACGGGATGACGGATCCCGCGATCTATAATTCGGCAACGGCGACTTGGCAGGTGCTGCTCTCCGGCTCTCTTGATGCTGAGCGGGGCGGGGTTTATACATGGTGGGGCCACGTGGCCGGCACCCCGGGCGGCGTGTCGATTCCGGAGGATTACGACGGCGACGGGCTGACGGATCTGGCCACTTATAATCAGGACACGGGCATATGGGAGTTGTTTCTCTCGTCTCTTGATTATCAGGAACTGACCGGCGGCTTCGGCGGGCCGGAGTATCGGCCGGTGAGGGAATAAAGACAGCCGGCCCGCCTGCATCGCTGGACGAAGTCCTGCGGGCAGGCCTGGCGCTGAAAACGTTACGTAATATATTTCACGAGCGGAAAGCCGCTCGTGAAATATATGTTTTAACAGGATGGCAGCCTCTTTCGCCCCATTCCCGCCACCGATTTCAATACTGAAAATCCGGATTGCCTTTTCCGGCGCTATCTCCGCCCCGGTAGGGTTACACCCCATGGCAAAGAGCAGGCCCTTCGTGCAATATGCTTACAGTTGCAGAAGAAGTTTACAATCATCACAGGAGGCGTGGTTATGAAAATCAATGTGGCAAGGATCGTGTGCGTTTTGGCGGTTGCTGTTGTTGGAGCCGCAGTCGTGGCCGGCTGCTGTTGCAAGATTTCCGACTCGGAGCCGTCAAGTGCGGCCGGGGTTGGGGAAAAAACAGGCGCCGCGCTTGACAAGGCTGCGGACAAGACCGTGGAGGCGACAACCAACATTGTCGAGCAAACAGGCGCTGCCGTAAAGAAAACAGCGGAGGCGACAAAGGACGCTGCCGGCCAGGCGGTCGAGAAGACCGGCGAAGCCCTTAAGAAGGCGGGGGCCTCCGTGGAGAAGACCGGCGCTGATATGCAGAAGTAGACATTCCCTTGGCGCCGGAAGAATGGGGCGCCTGGCATTCTGTAAGCGCTTGCAGCGCAGGCGTCGTCGTTATGATAGCGGAGGAACGGGGCTATGAAGGAGGCAAGAATGGCTTCGGCCGGCACTTGTATTATGTTCGGCGAAATATCGGGTGACCGGATTTGCATTAAAACTCGCGCCGGCGATGTGCGCTGGATGAAAAAAAACGCGCCGGTTCATCAAAGGTGCAATTTTTTCGACGAGCTGTTTGAGGACATGGCGCCCGCAGATGCCGATGCGCCATATCAGAATAATCGATATGGTTCGTTGATACGCCCCTCACCCCAGGGTTGAACAGCGCGGGCAGTGGTGCCAGGAGGGGCCGGGTTGTCAGCTCCCTTCGACAGGCGGATCCTGGACCACATTTACTCCCCGGAGCCCTACTACCAGCGCATCAGGACATTTCTCCGGGAGTACAGGGCGCCGCAGGTGCG
>JBAYWJ010000112.1:0-10598 GCA_041674125.1 Kiritimatiellia bacterium | reverse complement strand
GGCGCCTCATCACCGGCTTCGCCCGCAAGATGGAGCGCATTTGCCCGGACGCCTGGCTGATGATCTTCGCCAACCCGGTCGCGGTCCACAGCGGCGTGGTCAACAACCACACCAGGATCAAGGCCATGGGCATCTGCGCCGGCTACCAGAACCACATGTGGGACCTGAACCGCCTCATGGGCCGCGACGAACACTGCGATCAGTTTGATGTGGACGTGGCGGGCGTCAACCACCTCAGCTTCATACTGCGCGGCAAATATCGCGGCCGCGACCTTTACCGCGAGCTCTCAAAACACACCGCGCGCGGCCTGAAGGGCGGGCCCTACAACCGCCAGATACGCTTCGTGCTGGAGAACATGATCGCCATGTACCGCCGCTTCGGCGTGATGATTTTCAGCAACGAGCTCGACGGCGCCTACCATCTTTATCCCGAAAAGGTCTTCAAGCTCCTCGTCGGCAACAGGCCCGCCAGCGCCGCCTCCGTCGCCGCGGACCTCAAGCGCAGCCGGGAACGCAGGGCCGGGGATAATGACGAATTCCGGGCGATGCTGAACCGGGATCTTTCCCTGAAATTCTGGGACGACGCGGCGCGCAAACACCACCCGCAGTTCGGGCGCGAGGACCGGTCCATCACGGTTGAAATACTCAAGGCCCTGGCCGGAGCCGGGAAACGCAAGCTGGTCTTCAGCCGCCCCAACCGCGGCGCGGTGCCGGGCTTCAAGCCCGAAAACGTGCTGGAATACTCACAATATCTCGACCGGGACAACTGCGTCCCGGCCACCAAACTTGCCATGCCCGACGCACTGCACGGCATCATCGGCTCAATTTCGCAATACCAGAAGCTGCTGGGGGATTCAATAGTCAGCGAGGAACCGCTCGATCTTTACCGGGCGCTTTACGCCTACCCCCTCGCCCATGACACCGGCAAATACTGGGCGCTCTGCCGCGAGCTGCTCAGGATCAACCGGGAGGAGATACCGCTCAGTTTCCAGGGGGCGGCCGATTATTTTTAAGGGTGCTGCCGGGCCCGGGTCAGCTGCCGCTGCGGAAAATGAAAAACACGGCGCCGCACAGGCAGAGGCCGGCCCAGACAAAGTCCAGCCGCACGGGCTGCTTCATGTAAAGCACGGCAAAAGGCACGAACACGGCCAGGGTGACCACTTCCTGAACAATCTTAAGCTGTGGCAGGGTCATCTCGCTGTAGCCGATCCGGTTGGCCGGAACCTGGAACAGGTACTCAAAAAGAGCAATGCCCCAGCTGACAATGGCGGCAATGATCCAGGGCTTGTTGCCCAGGTTTTTAAGGTGGGCGTACCAGGCAAAGGTCATGAAAATGTTGGAAGTCATGAGCAAGAGAACCGTCTTTAGTACGACTGGCATCTTTTCTCCTCCTATAGTTGAAAGTCAACTGGCGCGCGATTATTCGCAAAACATTCACTTTGTCAAGATCCGTGCCTATTAATGAAAATGGCGCTTTTTATGCAACCCAGAATACAGAACCCCAAACTGGCCGTTATTGACATCGGCACCAATGCCGTGCGCCTGCTGGCAGTGGAGTTTACAGGGCAGCACAAGTATAAAACAATCAGTGATTTGCGCCTGCCGGTCCGGCTGGGCGAGAACATGTATGGTTCGAAGATTATTTCGCGCTCCGCAATGCAGCGCGCCGCTTCCGCCTGCCGGCGCATTGCGCGCCTCAGCCGTAAACTCGGGATTACACGCATGGTTGCGGTCATTACCGCCGCCGGCCGCGAGGCGCGCAACGCGGGGGAGCTGGTGGGAAAAATCCGCTCCGGGGCCGGCATTACCCCGGTGATCCTCAGCTCGCACAGGGAGGCAAAGCTCGTCTACGCCGGGGTAACCGGCGGCATAAGGCCGGGCCGGAAAAGTATCCTTGCCGTTGAAATAGGCGGCGGCAGCACCGAGCTGGCCGCCGGGCAAGGCAATAAATGCGAGCGGGCCATGGCGCTCAGTATAGGCGCGGTTAAGATGAAGCACCTTTACCCGGCCACAGGCGGCGAAGCCCCGCTCCCGGAGCCGGAATACTGCCGCATGGTTGCGATGCTTGAAAAAAAGCTCCGGCCCCGCCTGAAAAGCCTGGCCGGGCGGCGTTATGGCATGGCGCTCGGCAGCGCCGGCACCGTCAGGGCCATGGCCGATATCATTGCCCGCTTCAGCCGCAATCCTGCAAAGCCGCCCGATAAAATATCTTCCCGGCAGGTCAGGAATGCCGCCCGGATGCTTTGCGCGCTTCCGCTTGCGCAAAGAAAACGCCTGCTTGAAATCCAGCCGGACCGGGCGGACATCATCCTCGGCGGCGCGGCAATCCTCGAGGCGTTGATGGGGATTTTGAAAATCAGGTCCATCCGGGTCAGCCGGAACGGATTACGGGAGGGACTGGTTCTGGAGGCTTACCCAGCCCTCGCGGCCGGGAATAAATCCCTCTGAAATCACCCCGTCGGGTAAATCAGCCGGGGCGCCCACCAGCATGCCGAGCGGGGCAAATTCATGCCCGAGCGCCAGGGCTTTTGCAACAAAATTCCTGAACTCGCCTTCAAGGGCAATGCCTTCGGCCTCGGCGTGGATGGTAAGGACGTTGAGGCGGCCTGGCTTCAGGAGCCCGAGCACATGGTCGCCGAAGGTTGAGGATGTCACCCCGTCCTGCCCCACAGCCTCGTCATAGGTCGGGAGCGTCACCGGCACCTGCGGCTGGCCCAGGCGCCGGCCGGCTATGCGGGGCATAAACACCGAGTGCCCGCGGCAGTCGCTGTTATAAGCAAACGGGAAATTCTTTTTTTCCGCCAGCACGTCATCCGTGCATTTCCAGCCGGGGACAGCGGAACACACGATCGGCGCGCTGATGATCTCGGAAAGCGTTTCATACCCGCGCTGCAGCTCGCGCCGGATGGTTTCCGGCCGCATCCCGCCTATACGCGCCTGCCAGCGGTGGTGGTCCCAGGCGTGCAGGCCGATTTCATGCCCATCCTCCGCCGCGGCGCGGATCACGGGCGCGCATTTTTTACCGATGAGCGGCCCGGGCCAGGCGGTGCCGCGCAGGAGGATGTCCCAGCCATAGAGCTTGCCGGCCCTGCTCCTTAGCATCTTGGTGAAAAAAGCCGGCCGGACCATCCGCCACAAGTGCCGGCCCATGTTGTCCGGGCCGACCGAAAAGAAAAAAGACGCGCTGATTTTATGGTGCTTGAATATGCGGCACAAAGCCGGCGCGCCGGCGCGCGTCCCGCGCAGGGTATCCACGTCAACTCTCAGCCCGATTTTCATTTAATCAACCAAGGCACAAAGCAGGAAAGGCACAGAGGCACAAAGTAACAGACAAGCATTCTGACACCCTTTTTGCCTTCTGCCTATGTGCCTTTGCGCCTATTCTTCTTCGGCGGTGTTGAACTCGCCCGAGGCGACCGCCTCCTTGAGGAAGAAATCGAGGGTGCGGGCGACGGCCTCATCGAGGCCGACAGACGGCTTCCAGCCGAGGAGTCTGCCGGCCTTGGCAATGCTGGGGCGGCGGTGGGCCACGTCCTGGTAGCCGCCCTTGCCGTAATAGCTGCCGCTTTCGACAACCTGCATGCCGGCGAAAGGCGGGAATTTCCTGCGCAGCGGGTGCCGGTCGAACTTACGCACCAGTATTTCCGCGAGCCCCCTGATGCTGGCTTCGTTCTCGGGATTGCCGATGTTGAAAATCTGGCCGTCGCAAACCGACTTGGGGTTCTCTATGATCCTGAACAGGCATTCAATGCCGTCGCGGACATCGGTGAAGCAGCGCTTCTGCTCGCCCCCGTCCACCAGGCGGATGGGGCTGCCCTCAACCAGGTTCAGGATAAGCTGGGTGATGGCGCGCGAGCTGCCGATGCGCGCCGCGGTCAGGCTGTCCAGGCGCGGACCGATCCAGTTGAAGGGGCGGAAGAGCGTGAAGCGCAGCTTCTCGTGCCGGCCGTAGGCCCAGATGACCCGGTCCAGGAGCTGCTTGGAGCACGAGTAAAACCAGCGCTGCATGCGGATCGGGCCCAAGATAAGGCGGGAGTTATCCTCGTCAAACTCCTGGTCGTCGCACATGCCGTACACTTCCGAGGTGGAAGGGAATACGATGCGCTTCTGGTACTTGGCGCAGTAGCGCACCACGCGTAAATTCTCCTCGAAATCGAGATTGAAAACGCGCAGGGGGTTACGCGTGTATTCGATCGGCGTAGCGATGGCCACCAGGGGCAGGATGACGTCGCACTTGCGCACGTGGTACTCGATCCACTCGCGGTGGATGGAGATGTCGCCCTCGTCGAAGTAAAAATCCCGGCTTTTCAGCAGGCGCGAGATCTTGTCGGAACTCAAGTCCATGCCGTGCACCGTGTACCCGCCGTTGTCCAGCAGGCGTTCGCTGAGCGCGTTGCCGATGAAGCCGTTCACGCCCAGGATAAGCACGGAAGTCTTGTGCCGGCCGCGGGCCTTGCGGCGCGGGCCGAACATCCCGCCCTTCACAACCGCCAGGCTGGCCGCGGCCTGGTCGCCGCGCATGAAAACTTCCCCGTCCGGCTGGGCGAAATCAACTTGCAGCGCGCCCTTCCCGCAGGCAACCGTCAGGGGGCTGGTGTTCAACACCGCGCCCGGCCGGGCAGGCTTGGCCAGGGGTTTGACCGCGGCCGACCATATGATCAGCTTGCGGTCTCCCGAAAAAGTGAAGGCGCCCGGGTAAGGCCTTGTGACCGCGCGCACGAGGTTCCTGACCTCTTCGGCCTTCCTGGTCCAGTCAATCGCGCCATCCTCAGGGCGGCGTCCGCCGAAATACGAAGCCAGGGCGCTGTCCTGCTTTTTGCGAGGCGCCTTGCCGGCCAGCACCGCGGGCAGGGCTTTATCCAGGAGCTGCGCGGCGGCCGAGGTCATTTTCTTGAAAAGCGTAACTGCGGTGTCGTCGTCCGAGATGCTTACTTTTTCCTGCGCAACGATGTCGCCGTCGTCCGGCTTGGGAGTCATATAATGCAGGGTGACGCCTGTTTCCTTCTCGCCGTTGATCAAAACCCAGTTCACAGGGCAGCGGCCGCGGTATTTCGGCAGGAGCGATCCGTGCAGGTTCAGGCAGCCGGCAGGCGGTATGGCCAGCAGCTCCGGCTTGACCATGCGGCGGTAATAGAATGAAAATATTACGTCCGGCTTCAGCTCGCGTATTTTTGCGATCCAGAGCGGGTGGTTGATGTCCTCGGGCGCGTAGACCGGTATGCCGGCGCGCGCGGCGCACTCTGCCACGGAGCGGAACCAGACCGATTCGCCGGGATCGTCGCGGTGCGTAAAGACCGCCTGCACCCGGCAGCCGTGTTTGAGCAGGGCTTCCAGCCCGGCGCAGCCCATGTCGTGATATGCCAATACTACTGCTTTCATAATTGCCCACGATAAATGATATCCGCAAAAAAAGCAACCTTGGATGTGCAAACTTTTTTTCATGAATTATTTGCATTTCGGCCGTTGACATTTCAAGACGGTCAAATTACAATCGGGCGAATTCATTATTAACCAACCGGGGAAACAACATGAAATATGGCTTAACCGAACAGCAGGAAATGATCCGCGACCTGTGCCGCCAGATTGCAGTTGAAAAAATCAAGCCGATCCGGGCGCACTACGACGAAACCGGCGAATTCCCCCATGAAATATTCAAAGTATTCGCAAAGTCCGACCTCTGCGGCCTTTACATCGAGGAAAAATACGGCGGCATGGGCGGGGGAGTGCTGGATCTTTCCATAGCGGTCGAGGAGCTCTCCAAGATATGCAGCGGGATAGCGCTGAGCCTGGCGGCAACCGCCCTGGGAACGTTTCCCATCATAATTTTCGGAACCGATGAGCAGAAACAGAAATACCTCACCCGCATCGCATCCGGGCAATCCATGGCGGCCTTTGGCCTGACCGAGGCCAATGCCGGCAGCGACGCCGGCGCAATCGCCACCACCGCCAAGCTTGACGGCGACCACTACGTTCTCAACGGAACCAAGCAGTGGATCACCAACGGCGGCGAGGCTGAAATATACGCCATCATCGCCAAGACCGACCCCAAGCGCGGGGCGCGAGGCGCCAGCGCCTTCATCGTCGAGAAAGGCATGAGCGGCTTCACCTTCGGCAAGAAGGAAAACAAGATGGGCATACGCGCCTCCGCTACGCGCGAGCTGGTGTTCCAGGATTGTCGCGTGCCCAAGGCCAACCTGCTCGGCAAGGAAGGCATGGGCTTCATCATCGCCATGAAAACCCTCGACATGTCGCGCCCGGGAGTGGCGGCGCAGGCGCTGGGCATTGCCGCCGGGGCGCTCGACGAGGCGGTCAAATACAGCCGCGAAAGGCGCCAGTTCGGGCAGCCGATCTGCTCCTTCCAGGGCGTCCAGTTCATGCTGGCCGACATGGCCACGCAGGTCGAGGCCGCCCGCACGCTCATCTATTCGGCCGCCCGTTACATTGACGGCGGCGCGAAAGACATCGGCAAGATTTCCGCCATGTGCAAGCTCTTCGCCTCCGACACCGCCATGCGCGTCACGACCGACGCCGTGCAGGTCTTCGGCGGTTACGGCTACATGCGCGAATACCCGGTTGAAAAGATGATGCGCGACGCCAAGATCACCCAGATCTACGAGGGCACCAACCAGATCCAGCGCGAGGTCATCGCGCTCAACCTGATCAAGGAAGCCGCCGGCAGGAAGGAATAAGATCGCCGCGCGGAAAACTCATCCGGGCTAAAGGCGCAAAGGTCCCTTGCGCCGGCTGGGCGAAAAATCGGGAATTGTCACTTACCCCAAGCAAGAAACGCCTGGAAGTAGCTATTCAACCTTCTTCACGCTGTTGAGCGTGCCGAACTGGTTGCGGACCCAATCCTGGCATTCCGGATCAACAACCCAGTTGCTGTTGATCACGTACTTGTATTCATACTCGCCGCTCGGGAGCATGAGCGTGATGGTATATTTGCCGTTCTGACGGGTATCTTTCATCCTGTGGCGCTGGGCATCCCAGCTATTGAAAGAGCCCGCCAGGTAAACTTCGCTGTTGGGATTGGCCGAAACCGAAAAAGTAACCCTCTTCGAGACTGGGCCGTTTTTGCCGGACTTTAAGCTTTTTTTCATTCTTTCACCTCCACTTTTTTTTAAATATAACACGCAGTAATTTTCTTGCAAGCCATTTGTCGCACAATTATTTTTGGGAATTGATTTTAAGGGCCAGCAAGGTCAGGTCGTCGGTCGCCTCCACCCCGCCGGAAAAGCGCTGCAAATCCGACTCGAGCGCCTCGCACAATCCCTTGGGGCTGTTGGAATTGCCGCCGGAAGCAAGGACGGAAAGCAGGCGCTTTTCGCCGTAAAAATCATCGTGCGCGTCCAGCGCCTCCGGGACGCCATCAGTGTAAAGGAAAAGTGTGTCGCCGGGCAATATTTCCAGGGCCTGCACGGCGTACGCGCGCTTGAACCCCGTGCCGAGCGGTATGTTGGGCGGCAGGGCGAGATATTCCGGCGCACCGCCTCTGATCATGACCGGCCGGTTATGGCCGGCGCTTACCACTTCCAGCCTGCCGCTGCGCAGGTCGTATTCGCCGTATATGGCAGTCACGAACATCCGCGACTCGTTCTCGAGCGCCAGCTCCTCGCTGGTGCGCGCCATGATTTCCGCCGGCGGAAGGCGGCTCAGGGCAAACGAACGCATGAGGGTGACGGCGATGGCCATAAAGAGGGCGGCCGGCACGCCCTTCCCGGATACGTCGCCTATGAGGAAAGCCAGCCGGTCCTGCCCGACAAAAAAGAAGTCATAAAAATCTCCGCCCACTTCCCGGGCGGGAACCATGGCCGCGTATATGTCGACTTCCCGCACCTGCGGGAACGGCGGGAAAGTGTGCGGCAGAATCGACTGCTGGATGTTGTGGGCCGCGTTCAATTCGCCTTCCATCCTTTCCTTGGCCGCCGTTGTTTTGCGGAGGTTATCTATGTACGCCTTCAGATCGGAGCTCATCCTGTTGAGCACCCCCGCCAGCTCGCCGATTTCGTCCCGGCTCCGGACGGCGATTTTCTCGTCAAGGTTGCCCTTCCCGATTGACTGCGCGCGGGCGGTCAGCTCGCGGATGGGCCGGGACATCCTGCGGGCGAGCAGGAGCGACATGAACACCATCACCGCGGTCAGCGCCACGGCCGACCCGAGCAGAAGGCGGATCGTTAGCAGCAGCTCGCCGCGGATGGCGCGTTCGGCGTCGCGCAGGGGGCCGTAAAACTCGTCCACGTAAACCGTGGCAAAGAGAATGCAGTCCGTGCCCTTTACCGGAATGCCGACAAAAAACTTTTCGCGCATCCGGCCATTATCGTCCCAGAGGTAATAGCTGCTGGTCTCGCGCCCATGCAGGCTGAATTCGATCGCCTTCCAGAGAACAGGCAGCTGCGTCCTGAATCCGGAGAGCGACTTGCCTTCAACGGCCCGGTTCATGTGGAAAACGTAACAGCCGTCGCTCCTGCCGATGCCGTCGTGCAGGCCGCTGTAGCCGGTCTGCTGGATTTTCTGGACCGCGATGGAGCGCAGCTTCTCGTCATTCCGGTCAAAGGGATGCGACTCGAGATAAATTTCAACCTGGCGCGCAATGTCGCGGGCCTTGCTCCATATCTCGTGCTCCAGGTTGCGGCGGATAACCGCCTTGATGTCGGCCGTGTTACGCTCGGCGTTCTGGCAGATCCGCCAGAGGGCCAGGGCCGAGTATGCGAGAGCGATGGCCAAAGTCATCGTTCCCAGGCTTAAAACCAGCTTGGTCTGTATTTTCATTTCGTCGAAATTTATTCATTTCTAGACCGGATCCGGGTTTAAAACAAGATAATTCATCCTGCCAGGCCATGCTTAGTACCGGCTCCCGGCCTGCCACCGTCGCGCGGGCTGCCGCCCGCATGAAAGAGGAGGTCAGGGTTGCGGGAATTGCGGGATAAATATCTTGACAAATCAAATGCTGATGGACAGGATATTTTTGGTTTTTCAAACCAACTGCAATTGGGCCGTTAACTCAGTGGAAGAGTGCTATCCTCACACGGTAGAGGTCACTGGTTCGAATCCAGTACGGCCCACCATCCTACCCTGCTTTCCGACAAGCACTTACACAAGCAGACGTTTTAACCGCGTGATTTGCATTTTTATCGGGGACAACTTTGGGGACAACTTTTGTCTCGGTTTTGCATTCTGTCAAGGTACTAAACCTCTCTGCCAGGCGATCCATGGCAGTTTGCTGATACTCAAAATTATTGGCGATATACCGTTGTGTAGTGCGTAAAGTTGAATGTCCCATAAGCTGGCCTATGATGGTCATGTTCGTTCCATCACCAGCCAGAGTCGTTGCAAAGCTATGGCGCAAAGCGTAAGGTGGGCGTTTTGGTACATTGGCCTTAGTGCATAAACGGTGTAAACGTGCACGAAAAGTTCCAGCACTATACGGTTGCCCATTATCCTGGCGGAAGATTATGGCATTAGAAGGCATTCCTGGTTTCATCTGACGGACCAATATTTGAGCGGCTACATCGGTTAAAGGAACACTTCTTGGTATAGGATTTTTTGATGACGATGATGTTTTATGTAGCGCAATATTAAGACGGAATCGTTCACCCTCCAAAATAACATCGGTCTTACGCAATGTGCGAAGTTCCTGAGGGCGGAGACCAGTTAATAAACCGAAAAGCAACATATCTCGAAAATCTTCTGGGGCGGTGGTTAACAAGGCCTGCATATCTTTATCCGTAAAAAGCTTTGTTGCGGGTGGAGGAGTCAAGATTGGCGGAAATTTACGCACCGGACAGGAACATACTTCCATCTCATCACCCCACCGAAACATTGTTTTAATGTGGCGAAGATACTCGGTCTGCCTGACTGGTCTTACCGAAGGAGTTAGAATAGACTTACTGCGATTACGACGGCCACTTCTATTAAGACGAGGTTTTGTATTTTTGTGCACACGTGAATTATTCCAAGCCTTATAACGGGCAAGAACCGCTTCTTGTTTCCGTTTAATTGCCCAAATCGGAAATTCGGCAATTTTTGCTTTAGTAACTGACGACACCATACATTTACCCATGAACATCAGAAACTGCTGGATATAGTTTTTCCTTAATTCATATGTTGATTTGGATCTATTCGCCGACAGCCATTCAAGATAGCGATTTGCCAACTCTGCCAGATGCATATCCTGTTTACCGTCGGAGGTGGTCACCATAGTTGTTTCGCTGGTTGAAAACGTAACCTTACCAGCGGCAATATCCTTTTCGGTTTGACGCAGCTGTTGTTCCGCCTCTCTTCGGTTTGTACCGAATTTAAAGCGCTTCATGATTCCACTGACTTGAATTCGCGTGTAATAATGTCCATTTCTGGAGTCTATGGATAATGCATGCTGCTGCTTCATGAATATACGCCTTTCAAATGCGGAGAATTTAAAATGTGTGCTGGTAAATCAGGCACTGAAGGTCGCGTCTCTTTTATTTCCTTTATATGTCCATTGTGCTAACAACCAGATCTTGAGAACGAAAGAGGGATAAAACTGGGTGACACTTCTTCCTGTGAAGGCAAAGAGGAAAGGAAGAGGTGTTACCGATGAACGATAAGAGAAGCAAGAGAGG
>JBAYWJ010000111.1:0-10599 GCA_041674125.1 Kiritimatiellia bacterium | reverse complement strand
GTCCACGGTGTCCATGCGGCCCGGCCAGTTGCTGAAAATGCCGTCGTATGTGATGCCGATGTTGTCAACGGAAGGATTGCTTGCGTAGTTATCAACGTTGCCCATGGTGAAGGTTGTCCAGGGCCACTTTCCTCCCCAGGCGAGGGCGAAGGCGTCGAAGAGGGCGCGGATGAATTGGTCGTTGAACATGTCGTTTTCCTGGCCCGCGGCCGGCGTGTAAAACGAGCCGGGAGACTTGATGAGTGAGTCGAGGGCGTCCATGGTGGTGTAAACTTTATTTTCGCGCGCCGATTTTGAGGCTGCGATGCGCGAAATGAAATAGCCCATCGGCAGGTGGCCGCCGCTGCGGCTCCAGGTGTCGGGCGCGTTGAACAGGCAGTAGCGGTGGCCGTGCTCGGCCCAAACCACGTTGTTCATAGTGTAGGCGCCCAGACCCGGAGAATCGGAGATTATATTGAGGCCGGGAATGGCGTTGGTGATGGCAGTCTTGCTGGCGGTCTCGAAAGAGAGCATGTCGTGGTTGCCGGTAACGTAGGTGACATTGATATTGGTGTTCTGACAGATTGCCCGCAGGGCCGAGACGATCCCGGCGTTGTTCGGCGAGGCGATGACGTTTCCGAAGGTGTGGGGGGAGCTTTCGACGGTCTCTACCCAGTCATCGAGCATGTCGCCGAGGATCACAAGTTCTGCAACGTCGGTGCGCGCGTTGACGGTGTTGATAAATGAGGCGAGCGCGGTGGCGTTGGTTTTCAGCCAGGCATAGGACACGTCCATGTTCATGTGCAGGTCGCTGATGAACACCGTCTTGTTCCGTTCGGCGGCCGTGGTAACAAGGGGAGCTAGCAGGCACAAGGCGGCGGCCAACGACGCAACTGGTCTATTCATGATTTTATCCTTATTTAACCTGGCAGGTGCTCTGGTTGATGAGATTGTAATTCCCATACCCGGAATGTCAACGCATGATGTTTTTTTGACATTGTCAGCATATCAGTGTCATTTTGCTTAACTTACCATACATTGAAAGAGTTGACTTTACATGGTCGGGCAGGAAAGCATAATGGTCTTAAACAAGTCTTTCCCGGAAACATATGAAAAAATATCGCCTCATAACAGCCGCCTGCGTGGCGCTGGCCTGCGCCGGTGCGCCTTGCGGGGAAGTGGATCTTGTCGCGCAGGGCCGTCCGGCTGCCGATATTGTCATCAGCGCTTATCCTTCCATGTCCGTCAGGTGGGCCGCCCTTGACCTGCGGGAGCACCTGGAAAAGATGTCGGGCGCGAAGCTGGATATAGTCAGCGCCCCGTCTGAAAAGTTCAAGAACCATGTTTTCGTGGGGACAAGCGAAGAAACGCGTAAGCTGAACTTCAAGCCCGCGGTGTTCACCAACAGCGGTTTTGAAGTTGTCGCCCGGGATAATTACATCATCCTCGCCGGACCCGACATCCTGCGAAAGGCTTCGCGCTTCATGGGGCCGGAAGGTCTTAAGCTCTGGCACGAGTTCTGCGGCGAGCCCTTCAACTACGGCCGCGGAGAGGAGGGCATGGGCGGGTTCGTTCCCGGACTGCAGATGTTCACGAACGACGATCCGGGAACCTGGTACGCGGCCGCCGAAATGCTGGAGCAGCTCGGCGTGCGCTTTTACGCGCCCTATGATAACGGCACGGTCATACCGGAAAAGAAGACTATATCTGTTGCCGGGCAGCACCTGAAGAAGGAGGCGGCTTTCGCCAGGCGCGAGTTCTGCTATTACAACGCCATGCGCCGCGATCCCGAGGGTATCATGTGGTTCAAGCGCATCAAGCAGGGCAACAATAACATTATTGTTTACAACCACACCACCGACGATGTCTTCGGTCCCAGGGAGATCCAGAACAAACACCCGGAATTCCTGGCCTATGACGCCAAGGGCAAGCCCATTTCCGGCTACCCTGCCGGGCACGGCATGCCTCGCTTTTCCGACCCCGGGTTTCGCAAGGCCGCCGCACTCTACATGAACAAGCGCTTCGAGGCGGTGCCGGAGATGACCGCCATGTCCATCAGCCCGCCCGACGGGGGCTTATACATGGATGCGCGAGACATCAGCCTGTACGGCAAGCCGGATGACACCATGGCCCAGAAGACGGCCAACTACATATGGGATTTTAACGTCTTCCTGGCGAAGGAGTTGAAGAAAGCCCACCCGGACAAGTTCCTGCTCTACGGCTCAAGCGGCACCGGTCGGGGGGTGCCGTCCAACATGGAGGAATTCCCGGACAATATGATCGTGCCGTTCGCCCAGACCTACAGCGCCTACCGGGTGCTCGAAAGCAACGACCTTGCCGTGATTAACGGACGCAAGGAGTGGTTCGCAAAGATGAAGACCATCCGCAAGGGGCCGATCTGGGATTATTTTCTATATTACCGCACTTCTGATAGACCGCGCTACCCGGTGTTCTTTACCGCTCACCTGCAGAAGGAAGTGCAGGAGATGCTGCCATACAGCGACGGAAAGTTCATAGAAATCCAGCCGGAGTATTACATGGCGGAAGGAGACAAGAACCCGCGCAGCCGGCTGGGCAATCACGGCCTGATCCACCTGATGGTCTACTGGCACAGCAAGCTTTTCTGGGACCCTTTCATTGACCGCAAGGCGATGCTGGAGGAATATTACGGCCTTTTCTTCGGCCCGGCCAGGGGGGAAATGAAGGAATTCCACGAGTTTGCCGAGGCGGTCTGGTGCCGGCAGGACTCACGCAGCGTGACAGCCGATTCGGGTTTCCTGAAAGAGAAGGACGTGGATCGTTATTTTGAAATTCTCCAGCGCGCCCGGCAGCGCGCGGGGAAGGATACGGTCTACGACCGGCGCATTGCTCAGATGGAAAATGAAATGGCCTCGCTCAAGAAACTCTTCCCGAACCTGAAGCGCTCCGGGCCGGAGTTCCGCGCCTACCTGGCCAGGGAGCAGGTGGTGGTCGACGGCGATCTTGAAAAACCGCTCTGGACGAAGGTCAGCGCGTGGCACACCATGGGCGACCCGGCTACCGGGGAAATTCCCGACAAGAACCAGACCAGGGTTGCATTCCGCTGGACCGCGGACAAGTCAATGATCGTGTTCGCGGCAATCTGCATGGAGTCAAGGATGGACAAGCTTTCCTCAAGTGCAAAGGGTAATGACGATCCCGCGATCCTTTCGGACGATTCGGTGCATATTTTCCTGGCGACCCCGGAAAGGTCTTATTTCAAAATCGCGGCCAACGCCGACGGCAAGATATGGGATGAGAGCCGCGACCCCACGATAGTGGCGCGGGACACCCTGCCGAATCTCTGGAACCCCGGCGTCAAGGCAGTGGCCAAAAAGGAAAAGGACCGATGGCTGGTGGAATTGTCAATCCCTGCCGCGGATTTCGGAACACTCGGCCCTGCCAGGCCTTACATGTGGGGTATCAACGTCTGCCGCCACCGCACGGCGGGAGGAGAGCCGGAGGATTTTTCCCTCGTGCCGGGCGTGACTGCCGGCGCCGAAGGGCTGCCAGCACTTGGCAACCTCTGGGTCAGATATTGACGGAGGTATTTTGCATACACGCTCTTGCATGCGGATGAACAAATCCTTGTTTTCAAGGCCGTGATGATAGTACCTTAATTTTGCATCGCGTTAGTTTGGCGCAGATGTGCGGCGCGTGGGGCGCCGGCCTACTCCGCCGTAGCAAAGCCTACTGGTTGCGAAGGCTGGACTGTATAAGCATATCCCGCGTCGCGCGGGACAAGCTTCAAGTTTAGAACGCCATTGGCGTGCCCCACACGCAACAAAACAGATGCGCCGAAATAACGCGACTTCCCTTTCCGGCAAACACCAGCTTTTCCGGTAAACGTGTGCATAACCTATTGGATGAAAATAAAAAAAGGTGCAAAAAATCATTTGCACGCCGTCATTATTGAATAATACTCAAAACCAAGCTGGTGTTTGTGCAAAATTAAGGTAGTATATAGTGAATGCTTTATATGCATGCCTTTGGCACATGCCGCTAGAAGGAATTCTGTCGCGAAAGATTAAGGGGCCATGTCGATAGTTTACAACCAGCTGTCTCGCAAGGATGATTCTCCGGATGGCCAGAGCGACGGCCTCCGCGGTGCGGCTGGAGTGCAGCTGGAACTTGCTTTGCCTGACCTTGCGCCCCCTGAGCCTTTGCTGCCTTCGCTCCGCGCAAGGCGCGCGCGGCCGCCGGCCGTTGCGCCGGAGCTCTCTGATATCCATGCCCGGTGCGAATTGCAGACCGAACTGACCGGCTCCCGCACCGCCCTGGCTCTCAATAAAGAAATAATAAAATCATTGCGCCGGGAGTTGGCGGCTGCGGGCGATGCGCGCCAGGCAGCGCAGGATGCCCTCATGAGCCTCCAGAAGGACTTTGAGGCGCTTAAGGAGCAGAATCTTGCCCTGGCCGCTGAGCGGGACAAAATCCTGCAATCGCCGGAAAGCCCCGCTGAAGAACCCGAAACGCCTCCTGATTCAAACGTCCGTGAGGAGGAATGGGCCAAAGAGCGGCAGGGGCTCGAGGTACGGATCAGCGAGGCCGAGGCAGATGCCCAAAAAGCGCGCCGGGCGCTGGCGGATGAGCAGCGCCTGCGACAGGAAGAGCTCCGCCAGGCAGCCTCCCGCGAAAAGGAGCTGAACGCCCAGCTTATGGCCGCCCGCCGGTCGGAAGCGCAGGCCATTTCAGATCTTTCTTCCAGGCCCGGGCCATTACGCATCGGGGCCTATGCGGCGGCAATCCTCGTGGCCGGCATCGTCCTGGCCGTGTTCATTAAAAGCTGTCCCCGTGCAGAGACCTCCGTCGCACCCGGGCCCGTGGCGGAAGTCGTGCCGGAAACAGTGACCCCGCCCGCCGCCGCTCCCGTCCCCGCCGCGGCGCAAGGCGCCACTCTGCCCGCGGTGGAAATGAAAGGCTTGAGCGCAAAGCCGGCTGGGAAGGGAGTGCAAATCGTCTTTGACAACGGCCTGTTTGCCCGGCGCGCGGTAATGTCCTCCGAGGCGCGCGGGCTGTTAAAAGAGCTGGCCGGGATATTGCGCCCCGCAATGCCGGCCTGCCGCCTGGAAATCACCGGCCATGCGGATACGGAGCCATCCAGCGATCCCGATGCCCCGGACAACAAAACCATTGGCCATCAGCGCGCCCAGGCCGTTGCGGAATATTTTGTGGCGGAGTGCGCCCTTCCGGCCGGTGCGATTTCAACAGATTCGGCGGGCGATGCCAACGCCCCTTACCCAAACACCACGCCCGAGCTGCGCAGGAAAAACCGCACTGTTACGCTCCTGTTAATCGCGCGCTAGCGTTCGCCAAAAAGGCGGGAGTTCACGCTGCCGGCGCGGCGCCGAAGATTATCGTTGAAACATGGCCGGCCTTTATATATTGATATGGGTTTTGCAGCACACACCGAAAGGAAATAAATGAAAAAGAGCGATGCTGAAAAGAACGCAGGCAAGAAATACGCCGAAGTCATCAAGGCCAGCCCGGGCAAGGGCAAGGAGGCCAAAAAGGCGCGCAAGACCGCTTTTGCGGAATACAAGCAGGCCCTGGCTGATGCGAGCAAGAAGAAGCCGGAATAATTTTCCCCGCTTGGGTATGCGAAGGGGGCCGGAATATGGCGGCTGGATACACGCCTGAAAGCGTCAGGGCGCACGTTGCCAGGATGCAGGCGCTTTATGCCGGTGAGCTTAAGCGCGAAATCCTGGTAACATTCAACAATCCGCCCCCGAAGGGTTTTCCATCGCCGGGCAAGTTCTATCCCGACACGGAAAAAATGTTTGCGGCGGAGATGCGCCGCCACTCCGTGCGCAGGCAGTTCGTGGATGATTTTTTCCCGAGCACCGAGCCGTGGAACACCAGTATGCTAATCCCGGCTTTTTTGGGGGCGGAGCCGGTTTACACGCGCGAGACCGGTAACCTCTGGGTCGAGCCCATGCCCGATCTGTATGACAGGCTGGACGAGCTCAGGTTCAACGAAAACAACCGCTGGCTGCGCGCAACCCTCGATCGTTACGCTCACTACAAGGCCAATTTGCCCGGAGATTGCCTGCTTTCAATCTCGACCCAGGGGCCTGACGACGTTGCCAAGGAACTGCGTGGCACGGATCTTTATTTCGATTTTACCGACCGCCCCGAGGCGGTTAAGCTGCTTTTCATGCGGGTGGCGCAGTTCCTGGTCCAATACCGGCGGCGGATGCTGGAGGCCGCCAGCCGCGTCGCGGGCGGGCACATCAACTGGCAGGGCTTCTGGGTGCCGGACGAGTGCTTTTCAATGACGGTTGACGCCGCCACGAATTACTCGCCGCAGATGTTCGAGGAATTCACCGTCCCCGCAATAAATTACATCGTGGAAGCTTCGGGGGATTTTTTCGACCTGCACCTGGAAGGCTCGGCCATGCACATCCTCGACTGCGTGAAAAAGCTAAAGGGTCTCCTGCTGCTGCAATACACCAACAACCCCAAGCTGCCGCGGGGGATTGAAGTGATGGATACCCTGCGCTCCAGGCTGGGCGACCTGCCGCTTTTCCTCCTCCTTACCAAGCGGGAATTTTTGGAAGGCATGCGGCAGAAGTGCCTGGCCGGCAACTGCATCTATGCCGTGGGGTATGACGCGGAGCATCTGGAGGACGCCGTGGAAAGCCCCGGGGAGGCCGCGGAGATCATGCGCCGTGCCCGGGAATATAGGGCGCGCTGAAAAATGCCGCCGCGCCGCAAGAAAAAAAATGTTTTCTTTGATGATAATATATTATATTTTTCAAACATGTTCATCCAAACCAACCGGGGGAGAGTATAATGAAATACAAAGGCGCTGCCGGCATGGCAGTTGCGGCCATTATGGCGGCAGGCATTTTCGAGGCGCAGGCGCAATGGGTTTTCATCGCCCGCCGGGCGCTGGGCAGGATTGAGCAGATGAGCCAGTCCGATACCCCGGAAACCAGGGACAGGCCGCGCTACGACGTGGCGACCGTGGTCGTCGAGGGCCACGCGGACAAGGTCTACGAGACCGCGCTCAAGGCGATTGAAAAGGAGCCCAGGCTGCGCATCACGCGGCGCATCCCGGCCCAGCGGACGATCGAATTTACGGACGGCGACATCTCCGCCGGCATGAAGATCTCCCAGGTCAATGAAACGGTCGTGCACATCATGATCGCCTCGGTGGTCATGCCCGGCGAGCCCAGCGGCACCTCCAGGGTAGTCAACGGTGTGGCGCGCGTCTGCAAGGAAATGGGCGTACCGTACACGATCGAGAAGTAGCCGCGCAAACATGTTGACACCCGTTTGTCATTCGGGATATATTTGAGCCAGTTCAAATCCTGAAATCGAGAGTTCGCCGCCGTATGATTGCTGATTCGACTCCATGGGCACAAAACGGGTGAAGCCTGTATTTTTATGCTGTCTGTTTCTTGCGCTGCCGTTCTCTCCCCTGCGGGCGCAATCAAGCTGGTTCCCGGAAATTACCCCGGGTTCACAGGTATCCCGCTCGCCTGAAACCGCCTGGAACCCGGACGATGACACCCTCGATGCCTTTACCAATCGCCAGACGGCGGCCGCGGCAGGACCTGGCGAGGACAGGCCGCTGCGTCTCGTGGAGCTGATCGCGCTCGGGCTGCGCCGCAACCCGGACAGCCTGCGCGCCTGGGAGAATGCACGCGCCGATGCCGCGCGCCTCGGTGAGGCCAACGCGCCTTATTACCCGAAAGTCACCTTCAACGCCCAGGTCGGCCAGAACAACAGCGTCAATAACGACGAAACCACCTACACCCCCACGACGCGCCAGTTCAGCTACGGCCCGCAGCTGGCAGTCACCTGGCTCCTGCTGGACTTCGGAAGCCGCGGGTATGGAAAGGACGCGGCCCGGCAGACCCTCATTGCCTCCAACTTCCAGTTCAACCGCGCCCTGCAGGACACGATCCTGGCGGTTGAAACCGCCTATTACAACCTCGACAGCGCGCGCACGCAGCTCAAAGCGCGGGAGGACAACCTCAAGGTTGCCAGGGCCACGCAGGAGTCGGTTGGAATCCAGATGAAGACCGGGCTCGCGAGCATAACCCAGCTGCTCCAGGCCCAGCAGGCGGTGGCGCAGGCCGTTTACGACCTGGAAAGCGCCAATGCCGCGCTCACCACGGCCCAGGCCAACATGGCGAAAAGCGTGGGCCTGCCCGCCAACGCGGCTTTGAAGGTCGAGCCGCCCGCCGGCGACCCGCCGCTCAAGGAGCTTGACGCGACGGTCAACGGCATGATCGAGGAGGCGCTCGTGCGCCGCCCGGACGTGGCCTCCAAGTTCGCCATATTCCGCTCCCGGCTGGCTTCCGCCAGCCAGGCCAGGCGCAACATCCTGCCTCAGATTACCGGCAACCTGAACCTGCAGCGGAATTATTTCGACCAGTCCTACCGGGGCGGGGAGGGGGCTTCGGCCGACCCGGACGGACATACCGATAACTTCGCCGGCTCGTTCGTGCTGAGCGTGGACCTTTTTGACGGATTCCTGAAATGGAACAAGGCGCGCGAGGCCAGGGCGGAGGCCGAGGCCGCGCGCCAGCAGCTGGTGGCCTACGAGATCGCCGCGATCGCCGATGTCTGGAATAGCTATTACAATTACAAGACGGCGATGAAGCAGCTCGAGGCGGGGCGCGAGCTGGTGGGGGCTTCGGAAAAATCGTTCAATGCCACCTCCATCGGCTACAAGTCCGGTCTGAACAGCATCGTTGACCTGCTTGCCCAGCAGAACAATCTTTCATCGGCGCGGCTGACTTTCATCCAGGCGCGCACTTCGCTTTTCCTGGCCTCGGCCAACCTGGCATACGCCACCGGCGTGCTCGCGCCGCCGGATGCAGGCGCAATTGGACCGGTGAATCCTTCCGCGGAAAACACCGGGGAAGAAAAAGGTGATGCACAATGAAAATACTAAACTATATTTTGAATATTCAGCGGGGCCTGTCTGCACGCCTGTGCTCAAGCGCCGGCCATGCATCCCGGCCAGGGCGACCCTCGCCCTGCCATGGGGAATGTTTATGGGCAAAGGTAGGGCAGCGGCGCCCCTGCCGCGCCGTATGGATTTATTTCTTTTTCGTTATGGGCGTCTTGCTTGTTTCCTGCCCGGGCTGCGGCAGGAAAAAACCGCCTGCGCCGCCGCCCCATCCGGTCACGGTGGCCCCGTCCCATGCCAAAACCATATCGCGCTACATTGACACCATCGGCAGCTGCGTTTCGCCCGCCAAGGTGCTGGTTATCCCCCAGGTTTCCGGACAGATCGTCAAGATACATTTCGTTCAGGGCCAGGATGTTAAGGAGGGCGATTTGCTTTACACGATCGACCCGCGTCCCTACCAGGCGGCCCTTGACAAGGCGCTCGGCCAGTTGAGCCAGGACGAAGCCCAGCTCGAGCTGAACCGGCTTGTCCTGGCGCGCAACGCGCCGCTCGCTCCGGGGATGTATGTTTCTCCCCAGGACCTTGATAAATACCGGCTCCAGGTGGACATGATGGAGGCCGCGGTGGAGGCCGACCATGCCGCGGTCGAGTCGGCCCAGATCAACCTCGAATATTGCTTCATCAAATCCCCCGTGGATGGCAAGACCGGCGTCTACCTGGTTAACGAGGGCAACGTGGTGCAGGCGAACGACGCGAAGGGGCTGGTTTCGATCCAGACCATTTCGCCGATGTATGCCGAGTTCATTGTCAGCGACAGCGAAATGATCCGGGTGCGCCGGCAGATGCAGCAATCAAAAGTGCTGGCGGAAATCACCTCGATCGAAGACGCCTCCATCCGGGAAGCGGGCGACTTGTTTTTCATGGATAACGAGGTCAAGCAGAAGTCCGGCACGGTTACCCTGCGCGCGGTGTGTCCCAACGTCACAAAAGCGCTCTGGCCGGGCCAGTTCATCAACGCGCGCATCCTGCTCGACGAGCTCAAGGACGCGGTGCTCGGCCCCTACATGGCGGTGCAGATTAGCGAGAGGGGGCCGTTCGTGTTCGTGGTCGGGTCCGATTCCAAGGCCGAGCTGAGGCCGGTTAAGCTCGGCCAGAGGTTCGGCGAAGACATTCTCTTCGAGGCCGGCGTAAAGCCCGGCGACCAGCTGGTCACCGGCGGCCACCTGATGCTGCGCCCCGGCTCGGCCGTCAAGGTGGTTTCCCAGGATAATAAGGAAGCTGAAAGCAAGAAAACGGAAGGCACAAAGGCAGAAGGCACAAAGCCGGAATAATTTAATCATGATTTATAATTCTGACTACTGACTACTGAATTCTGACTGCTGTTTTAAGATATGAACATTTCCTCCGTATTTATAAACCGCCCCGTGGCGACCACGCTCATCATGACCAGCCTGGCGCTGTTCGGCGCCGCCTCCTTCTTCAATATGCCGGTGAGCGACCTGCCCGCGGTGGACTATCCCGTGATCGAGGTCATGGTGGCCTACCCGGGCGCGACGCCCGAGAACATGGCCGCCAACATAGCCACCCCCCTTGAGCAGCAGTTCATGCAGATCCAGGGCATCGAGCTCATGACCTCCATGAACAGCCAGGGCAACACGCTCATCATCATGCAGTTCGAGCTGAACAAGAACATCGATGCCGCCGCCAACGACGTCCAGGCGGCCATATCG
>JBAYWJ010000110.1:0-10637 GCA_041674125.1 Kiritimatiellia bacterium | reverse complement strand
GCGTTGCTCGCGGCGCCACGGGCAAGTTCAGGCTTGAGCCTTGCGAGAGCGCCTGCAAGGGAGGCATCGCCGGTTTCCCCGGCAAGCTTTTCGGCGCGGTCGAACGCCGCAAGGGCATCTTCTGTTTTGCCGCCCAGGCCCAGGCTGCGCGCGGTGCGGAAATAGCGTTCTGCCGCCTCAGCGTTTTTGCCGGCCGCTGAGAACGCATCGGCCGAGCTTTGGAGCGCGACGGCCATCTCCAGGTAGCGTTCTGACTTTTGGTAGAGCGCGGCGGCGCGGTCATACTCCCCGGCGGAAGCCGCATAATTCTTTTCAAGCCCAAGGGCGCGCCCGCGCGCGCCGGAGGCCCTGGCCTGCACCAGGCTGCCGGCCTTGTTCGAAAGCCCACTGTCAACGCCCTCCAGCTCCTGCAGGGCAAGCTTGCCGTCGCCGCGGTCGCAGGCCGCTTCGGCCAGAAAGACCTTCATCTGGACGCGGAGCGGGTCGTCCGGCTTCAGTTTCCCGGCAAAGGCCGCCACGGCATCCTCTGCCTCTCCGGCGCGGCCAAGGCGGCGTAGAATTTCCGCCCTGAGCAGGAGCGCCTCCGGGAACACATTCCCGGCTGCGGCCGATTCATAATCGGCCTCGTCCAGCAGCTCAAGCGCTTCCCGGTACTGTTGCGCCTGGGCGCGGCAGGCCGCCAGGTTGTAGGCCAGCTTTGCGATTTCTTCGGGCCGGTCTGCCAGCCGCGCGCGGTCAAGGGCTTTCAAATAGAAGACGGCGGCGCCCTCTACCATGCCGTTGGCATAGGAGGTCCTTGCGGCGGCCGCGTTGCGCTCGATTTCCGGGTCAACCCGCTGCGCGATGCGCGGCGATCCGCAGCCGGCAAAAACAAGCAGGACCGCGAGCGGGGCCGTGAGCGCTGTAATTTTCATGGCGCTCCTCCCGGGGCCTTTTCGCCTGCCGCCGGCAGGCTGACCGAGGCGGGCGAAATGACCCGGCTGGAGTCGTAAGGCTCAACGTATTTCCTCAGGAACCAGTGCCGCTGGAGGGCTTCCAGGGTGGTTTGGGCGGAGCGCAGTGTGTCCTGGGCCTGAAGTAAAACGGCGGGCACGTTGTTCTTGAGGATGCTTTCACCC
This sequence comes from Kiritimatiellia bacterium, assembly GCA_041674125.1. Taxonomy (GTDB): domain Bacteria; phylum Verrucomicrobiota; class Kiritimatiellia; order JAAZAB01; family JAAZAB01; genus JAQUQV01. The sequence continues at coordinate 9,519 of JBAYWJ010000110.1, read as the reverse complement.
TCGTGCAGCGTGTTCCTGGCCTGGGCGGCCAGCGGCGCCACTTCGTCCAGGACGGCCTTGGTCTGCTTCAGGATCGGGATGGTGTTGGTGTGCAGGTCGTCAATGAGGCGCGTGGCCTGCTCGATGATCTGGGTGTCCTTTACGCACTTGATCATGCTGTTTTCGGGCATGACCGGGTCGTTCATGTTGCCGGAAAGTATGTCGACGTAGGCGTCGCCGGTGATGATCAGCGCCTTTTTGACCACGGCCTTCGAGCTCGTGCGCACGAAGGGGTGGAAAGATTCCTTGATCACCATGGTGGCCGTAAGGATGCCGTTGGTGGAGGGCACGATGGAGGAAACCGTGCCGGCCACCGCGTCGCGGATGCGGATGTCGGAGCCCTTCTGCAGGCCGAAGGATCCTTCCTCGGTGGCGAACTCGGCCTGGAGCGTGAACTTGGATTCAAAGAATCCCTGGGCCCGGCCGGCCAGGAAAATGGCCACGGCCAGCAGGACGATTGCGCCCAAAACGAATGCGCCGGCGATTTCGTTCACAAACCTGAATTTGAAGGGTTGCGTCATGGTGTCTTGCCCCCGATTAATACCAGATTCCCGCCCTGCATGCCATAGCGAATTTGGCCGGACCAGGCGGGGTCGTTCCAGGTCGAATCGCGGTCGGTTAGCCAGATGGCCGTCGCCCCTCGCCGGAGCGCCGCCCCGACCGCCTCGGCCAGCCGCGGAAGGTTTTCTTCCGGCACGCCCGCCTCGGGGCGCTCTAGCAGCAGCAGGAGCGGCCGGCCGATCAGGGCCCGGACCCATTCGGCTTGTTTCAGCTCGCGCTTACCCAGGAAGGCCGGGCGCTGGCGGGGCACTTCCTTGAGCCCGAAACATGCGGCCAGCCGGTCGGCCTCGGCCATGATTTCGGACTCGGGCCGCAGCGTATGGTGCCTTTGGGAAAGGGTCACATTTTCGCTCACGTTGAGGTTGCTGATCCAGCTGTTTTTTTCGTGCACGCGCCCGATGGCCGCGCGCGCGGCCAGCTCTTCCATCGGCGGCATGGCGGCCCAGGGCCTGCCGCGCCAGAGGACTGTTCCGGCCAGGGGCGCGGCCAAGCCCTCCGCCGCGTCGGCAATGGGCAGCTGTTCGTTGCCTGCTTCCACCCTGATCAAGGCCATGCGCCCGGGCGGCAGGCTTAAGCTCAGGCCGCGCAAGCCGGCATGGCCGGAGTCCGCGCCGGCCAGGTCGGCCTGCTTGAACTCCAGGATGTTTTCAGTTGCGGACATGTTTCACGCGTAGGTCAGGATTGATACGATGACCGAAAGGATGAAAAGCGCCGCGATCGAGCGGACCACCGCGCGCGTGGCGGCCTGGGGCACCTCGGTGATGGCCGTGCCGACGCCAATGCCCTCGGTGGCGCAGATGATGGCCGTGAAGAGTCCCGGCAGCAGGGTTTTGGCCAGGAGGCTCAGGAAGTCGGGCATGTGGACCGCCCGGAGGATGTTCATGATGAACATGTTCGGCGCGCCGGCGCCGACCTCGGCCAAGATGCCGTAAAGGTAGGCGCTGCCGAAGGAAATGACTATGAACCAGATTGTCAGGCAGAAGACGCAAACGGACATGGCCAGCGCGCGCGGGATGATGAGGTAGAGGAGCGGGTCAATGCCCTGGCTCTCGAGCAGGTGGATTTCTCCCAGGACCTTCATGTTTGCCAGCTCCACCGCGATGGCCGCACCGCTCCGGCCGATGATGATGAAGTTCACCAGGAGCGGCGCCACCTCCCGGATGATGACCGCCACCAGGATGGAGCCCAGCATCTGAGACTGGCCGGTCTTGCCCATCCAGATCTGGGCCTGGATGACGACCGAAAGGCCGGTGATGACCGCGACCAGCGATACGAATTTGAGCGCCTCGACGCCGGTGAAAAGAATCTGGCGCATGAGGACGTTGCGGGTCGTGCGCGGCCAGGTGCTTTTTTTGCCGGCCAGCAGGATTACGCTCCAGAAAAGAGCAAAAAAATGGGCCGTGGCCCTGGCCCGGGCAATGGCGTTTTCGCCGATCCTGCCGATGAATGTTGTCATTATTTCGATGCCAGCTCTGCGCGGATTTCATCCACCATGCGCATCATCCGCCGGCCGTATTCCACGTAAATTTCCTCGGAGTTCAGGCTGTGGCCGGAGGCGGCGTCGTGGAACACTTTGCCCATGTGGGGCTCCATCGAAAACCCGCCGTCATAGCCGCGGCCCAGCAGGTCCTTGACGATGCGGCGCACGTCGCCTTCGCCCTCGCCGGGGTAGCAGTAAACGGCCTTTTTAAGCTCGGGGTTCCAGCGGCCGTCCTTGATGTGCACGTAGGCCACGTATTCTTTGACATGGTCGTAAAATTCCCAGGCGGACTGCTTTTTATAGGGCTTGGGGCCGGAGCGGTCGTCGCTGAAGACGGGGTTGCCGGTGTCGAACACCAGTTTCAGACCGGGCACGTTTTCGATCAGCTTGAGGGTGAAGGTCCAGCCCATGCCCCCGTAGTTCATGCAGTTTTCGTGGACCGCGGTCAGGCCGGCGTCGGCAAACATGGCGCTGATGGTTTTCAAGCGGCGGAAGCGTTCCTGTTCCATCTGGTCTTCCTCGGCGCGCACGGCAAAGCTCATGATCCGCACCAGCTTGGTGCCGAGCTTCTGCATGCGCGGGATGCAGCGCCGGGTCATTTCCAGGGAAGGCTCCGGGGGCGCGTCTATTTTCTGGCCCCAGTTGGCTATGCCGGATCCGAAGCAGTTGACGCGCACGCCGGCGGCCTGGAGCTTTTCGGCGGCAAGCTCGAAGGCCTTGTCGGGGATGTCATGGATCATGCCGCCCGGGAAGCCCTCCACCTCGAGATTGCGCGCTTCAATGTTCTGCCAGCCCAGCTTTTTGGTGGCTTTGATTTGGCCGTCGAGCAAAGCGGATGCTTCATCTGCAAAACCTGTCAAATACATCATGGCCTCCATTAATAATGTTTAAAACCTTGATATCAGAACGCGGGTTCAATGTCAAAAAATTAAATCATTCTTGCGTTTAGTGACACTTGATCATTTCCAGCCCGGTATTGTTTCGGGCCGCTGCCTGTCTTGGAAAAAGATGGCCGCCGATCGCATGTCGCGCGTAATGCCTCCTTCGCTGGTATTGAGGGCGGCCTTGAAGGCCGCTTCGACATTGTGAGAACGTTTTTCAAGCGTGTGCAAGATGGTCATCATGATTTCGCGAGTTCTGGCGCCGGCATCGGATTGGGAACCAAAACTTATCTTGCGGGCAATGACCAGGGGACGCAACTCTCGCTCGGCAAAATTATTTTCGGCCGGGATCAGCGGATCTTCAACCCGATGAAACAGGCGCATGCCGCGCGGGGAAAAGGCTTGACCCGCGCCGGCGGCGGTGTAGATTGTGAGGGTAAATCGTAACACCCGAAAAATACCGGAGGAAGCCCATAATGAAAAGCATGTTCCTGATCGCGCAGCAGCCTGAGGTCGTGGCCGCCGCCGGCGTTTCCATGGCGGCATTTTTGTTTTCGCTCATTATGGCGGTGTTTTTCATAATCGTGATGTGGCGCGTGTTCACCAAGGCCGGCCAGCCGGGCTGGGGCGCCATAATACCTATTTACAATATAATCATCATGCTGCGCATCGCCGGCAAGCCCGGATGGTGGATTTTTTTCCTGCTCATTCCCGTCATCAACATAGTCGTCCAGGTCGTGATGCTGATTGACACCGCCAAGAATTTCGGCCGGGGCGGCTGGTTCGCGGCCGGCCTCATATTTTTCCCATACATCTTTTTCCCGATCCTCGCTTTCGGTCAGTCGGTCTACGTCGGCGCGGGCGAGTGATCTGGCATCCCGTGAAAACACCGGCGGTTTTCAAACGGCCCGCGGCGGCCTGGTCTGGCAAACATGATCTCATGGCAGCGCAATCTTTTTTTTATTATGGTTGCGCAGTTTTTTTCGATCATGGCGTTTTCCTTCGCCCTGCCTTTCGCGCCCTTCTACCTGCAGGAAATGGGCGTGCGCGACCCGCACAGGCTTAAGGTCTGGATCGCCCTTTTTAACTCTTCCGCCGCGTTTTCGCTGGCGGTTTTCGCCCCGCTCTGGGGCACCATCAGCGACCGCTACGGGCGCCGGCTGATGCTCCTGCGGTCTTATTTCGGCGGGCTCGTTATCCTGCTGCTGATGGGCCTGGTCACCAGCCCGACCATGCTGGTGGGCCTGCGCTTTTTCCAGGGCGCCCTGACCGGGACCGTGACGGCGGCCATTACCATGGTTTCAGTGCACGCTCCCGAAAACCGCAGCGGCTACGCGCTGGGCATGCTGAGCGCCTCCGTCAGCTCGGGCAGCTTCTGCGGGAGCTTCCTGGGCGGGCTGTTTGCCGATCTCTTCGGCTACCGGCAGGCTTTTTTTGCCGCAAGCGGCCTCCTGTTGATTGCGGCCCTGCTGGTGCTTTTCGGGACGGAAGAATATGTGTCCAAGCGCAGGGATGAAAATGACGCCGGTCCGCAGAAGCTAAGGCTGGCCCCCGGCCATCTCGGCGCGGCGGGAGTGATTTTGGTCATGATGTTCATGTCAGGTTTTGTCCTTAGCTTTGACCATTCCTGGCTGCCGCTCCTGGTCCAGGAAATCCACGGCGGTCTGCGCGGCGTTTCCTTCTGGGCCGGATCGCTCGGGGCCGCAAGCGGCGTGGCGGGTTTGCTCGCCGGGCCGATCATCGGCCGGCTGGCGGACCGCCTGACCCCGCCGCTGATCGCGCGCTTTTCCGCGCTCGGCGCCGGCGGCATGGCCCTGCTCATCGCCGTGGCCTCTAATTTTCCGTTCCTGTTTGCCAGCCGGTTCTGCATGGCCTTCTGCGCCGGCGGGCTTGAGCCGGTTTTCCAGATCTGGCTTTCCAAGGTTACCCCGCAGAAGGAGCGCGGGTTTGTCTTCGGCTGGGCCAGCACGGCGCGCGCGCTGGGCTGGATGCTCTCGCCTCTGGTCAGCGGCTTCGTGGCCTGGCTGGCGGGGATCCGGGCGGTATTCTTCGCCACGGCCTTCCTGCTGTTCCTGCTGGTACCGCTGATAACATTTGTGGTCTACAGGCTCAGGCGGTACCCGGAACCGGCCGTGTAAGGCCGCGGCCTTGATGGCTGCTCTCATTCCCGGGCCGGCCGTCGCGGCCGGAACCGGGAATCCAAGCTCGCTTTTTGCTTCCGCCCGGCCGCGGCCGGCGGTTTTAAGGGGCGATTAGATCGTTCCGTTAAGATATGATACAGTTTTGCGGAGAAGATTATTTCTGACATATTTGAAATTCGAAGCACGAAATCCGAAATTCGAATCAATCTCGAATTGCCAAAATTCAAAACAAAGAAGTTTATGACATTGAAATATTCGAGTTTACAATTTGTCTCGAATTTAAACTCGTGCTACGTAGCGAAGCGCTTTACTTCGCAGAGTAGTATATTTGGATTCTCGCCTCGGCGAAGCGCTCTGGCGCAGCCTGGGTCGAATTTGGGTTGCGGGCACAAGCCCGCCTTAGGATAAGAAGGAAAAGAGGATGTGGTTCAAGGCCAGGCTGTAAAGTGCCGATATAACATCGTCGGTGACGATGCCGTAACCGCGCGGGAATCGCTGGGCCCAGGCGGCCGGGAACGGCTTCAGGATGTCCATGGCCCGGTTGGTGATGAAGGCCATCAGAAGCACCGGAGGGGTCAGGGGCAGCCCGATCAGTCCGACGGGAAATGTAAGGTATTCATCGGCCACAATCCGCCGGTCATCCTTTTTCTGGAAATGTGTTTCGGCATGGCTGCACAGCGGTAGCGCCGCGGCCGCGAGCAGCACGCTCCAGAATATCTGCCAGAACAGCGGCCCGGACCATACCCCTGATAAAATATACATCAGGGGCAGGCCCAGGAGCGCGCCGGCGGTGCCGGAGGCGAACGGGCTGTAACCCAGGCCGAATCCTGTGGCCGCCGCCAGCATCAGCCGCCGGGTAAAACGCGCCGCAAGCATCTTTTGACAAATGCTCCGCAGGGGTGCCAGGCGCGCGGCGCATTGCTCATAACGCGCCTTGACTTTTGCTGTCAGCTCCGGATTCATGCTTTGTTCAGGAGCAGCCCATGGAGCTGCCGCAGACAAAGCAGCGGTAGCATGACCCGTTGCGGACGGTGATCGCGCCGCACTGGTCGCAGACGGGGGCATCCTCCTGGTTCACCATCTGGCCCTGTTTGTACATCATATCCTCGGCGCTGGCGGTCTTCTGCCCGATCGCCTTCGGCTGGGCGGCTTCCGCAATGCGGGGCTTCTCGTTCGTTTTTTCCGGCTGGTGCCATTCCTGCAGGGCCTGGCCCTTGCCGTTGGGGAATGTCAGTGACATCCAGCGGAATATGTAATCCACGAGAGAAGTCGCGTAGGGTATTTCGTGGTTCTTGGTGAAGCCGCTCGGCTCGAACCGGCTGTGGGTGAATTTTTCTATCAGGGTCGAGACCGGCACGCCGTACTGCAGGCACATGGAGATGGCCGTGCCGAAGGCGTCCATGATGCCGCCGACGGTGCTGCCCTCCTTGGCCATGGTGATGAAAAGCTCCCCGGGCGAACCGTCATCGTAAAGGCCGACCGTGAGGTAGCCCTGGTGGCCGGCTACTTCAAACTTGTGGGTGATTGACCGGCGCGTGGAAGACATGCGCTTCCGGAACGGCTTGGGCGAGACCACTTCCGCCGGGGCGCTCTGGGGCGCGGCGGCTTTGCCGGTCGAGACCGGCTGGATGCCCTTGGAGCCGTCGCGGTAGATCGCAACCGCCTTGAGCCCCAGTTTCCACCCGGCGATGAAGACCTGCATCACTTCCTGCGCGGTCGCCGCGGCCGGCATGTTGATGGTCTTGCTGATGGCGCCCGAAAGGAACGGCTGGACGGCGGCCATCATCTTCAGGTGGGCGTGGTAGTCTATGTAGCGCTGGCCGTTTTTCGGCTTGAAGGCGCAGTCGAAGATCTGGAGGTGCTCCGGCTTGAGCCCCGGCGCGCCCTCGATGGTGTCCTTTTCGTCAATGTGGCCGATGATGGCCTTGACCTGGTCATCGTCGTAGCCGAGCCGCTTCAGGGCGTGGGAAAGGGAACGGTTGACGAGCTTGAACATGCCGCCGTCGGCCAGCTGTTTGTACTTGACGAGCGCGATATCCGGCTCGACCCCGGTGGTGTCGCAGTCCATCATGAAGCCGATCGTGCCGGTTGGCGCCAGGACGGAAACCTGGGCGTTCCTGAACCCGTGCACCTGGCCCAGCGCCAGGGCCTGGTCCCACATTTTCCCGGCCTCCTCGTGGATGGCGGTGTTGTCGGTATCTTTCCGGACGCCCTCCAGCGTCTTGCGGTGCATCTCGATCACGTTCAGCATCGGCTCGCGGTTTTGCGGGAAGGCGTCGAAGGTTCCCCGCGCGGCCGCGATTTCGGAGGATGTCAGGTAGGCCGTGCCGGTCATGAGCGCCGTTACGGCCGAGGCGAAGGAGCGGCCCTCGCTGCTGTCGTAGGGCTTGCCGAGGCGCATGATCAGGGCGCCGAGGTTGGCGTAGCCGAGCCCCAGGGGGCGGAAGCGGTGCGAGTTTTCCGTTATTTCAAAGGTCGGATAGCTGCAGTGATCCACCAGGATGTCCTGGGCGATGATCAGGATGCGCACCGTGTGCTGGAACGCGCGCGTGTCGAAAACCTGGCGCTCTCCGGAAAACTTCATGAGGTTGATCGAGGCCAGGTTGCAGGCGCTGTTGTCAAGGAACATGTATTCCGAGCAGGGGTTGCTGGCGTTGATGCTGCCGCTGTTGGGGCAGGTGTGCCAGCGGTTGATGGTGGTGTGATACTGCACGCCCGGGTCGCCGCAGTAGTGGGCGGCATCGGCGATGCTCTGCATCATGGCGCGCGCATCCTGCACGTCAACGATCGCGCCGGTGGTCACGGCCTTCGTGTGCCAGACCGTGCCGGCTTCGACGGCCTGCATGAATTCATCCGTGACCCGGACCGAAAGGTTGGAGTTCTGGAACATGACCGATGAATAGGCCTCGCCGTTGAAGGAGCCGTCGTAGCCGGCCTGGACCAGGGCCCGCGCCTTCTTCTCCTCGTTGACCTTGCAGTTGATGAAGTCCATGATATCCGGGTGGTCGATCCGGAGGCTCTGCATCTTGGCCGCGCGCCTGGTCTTGCCGCCGGATTTGACAACCGCCGCCACCTGGTCGAACACGCGCATGAAACTCAGGGGCCCCGAAGGCGTCCCGCCGCCGGAGAGCTTCTCGCGGCTGCTGCGCAGAGTGCTCAGGTCGGTCCCGGTGCCGGAGCCGTACTTGAAAAGCATGGCCTCGGCCGCCGTCAGGCGCATTATGTCTTCCATGCTGTCGGCGACCGACTGGATGAAGCAGGCCGAGCCCTGCGGGCATTTGTAGGAATCATGCAATTTTTCAATCTTGCCGGTCTCGGGGCTGAAGAAGAAACAGGTCTTGCTGCTCGATGAAAGGCCGTAAACCTGGCTGAGGCCAACGTTGAACCAGACCGGGCTGTTGAAGGCGCCGTACTGGTTCACGCAGATGAAGACCAGCTCGCGGTAAAAGTTCTCGGCGTCTTCGCGCGAGGCGAAATAGCCGTCATTGAAACCCCAGTCGGCGATGGTGCGCGCGACGCGGTGGATGAGCTGCCGCACCGATTTCTCGTGCACGTCCGTGCCCCTGGCCCCGTAAAAATATTTGGAGGCCACGACGTTCGTCGCCAGGGTAGACCATGATTTCGGAACCTCCACCCCGTCTTCCTCGAAAACAACCGCGCCCTTGTCGTTCTTGATGACCGCCTTGCGCTTTTCCCAGATGGTGCTGTCGAAGGGATGCGTGTTGCCCTTTACCAGGAAGTTCTGGATCCGGAGCCCGCCGTTGTTTTTCTGCTCGGAAGCTTTTCCGCCTGAATTCACGCTGTTTTTCTTGCGCCGGCCGCCCTTCTTTAGATTCGAGTTAGGCAGGCCGTTGTTGCCTTCAGATTTGAAATCAACGAGGGATCCTTCGGGTTTGATCATGACTGTCTCCTAAGTGCAGGTAATATAAAGACTTATACTGCGCATACAAGCCCCGTCTACCACTATATGTTGATATATAATTGTTATAAAAAACTAAATACCACAATACATGGTATATGCAAGAGAAAAAAAATTATTTTTTTAAGCCTGTTTTTGGCCTGAAAAACCACGGAAAAGGCCCAAAACGCCTCAATTCCGTAACGCGCTATGGCGCGCCGGGCCTGTCGGGATGGTTTCGTTTTTTGCAGGTCAACACTATCGGCACGCCTTCAAAGCCGAAGTTTTTGCGGATGGCGCTGACAAGATACCTCCCGTAACCTGCAGTCATTTTAGCGGGATCGTTCACGAACAGCAAGAAAGTAATCGGGTGGCTGGCGATCTGGGTGGCATAATATATTTTGAGCGGGCTGCCCCGGACACACGGGGGCTGGAAGCGGTCGACCGCGGCCGCCAGCGCGCGGTTGAGTATGCCGGTGGCGACCCTTTCGCGGCTTTGCCCGGCCACGTAGTTTACGC
>JBAYWJ010000109.1:0-10677 GCA_041674125.1 Kiritimatiellia bacterium | reverse complement strand
CCATCCCGCCCGCCCGGTTCCTTCCCTGGACAAAGTCCGCTACGGCCTGCGTTTCCATATCCTTCCCGGCCCCCTTGCGCAAAAGCGCGCGCGGGAGGTTGCGGGCTTTTGCCGCCGGCATAAGATCGGCAGCGTCCACCTTTTTTTCAATTCGGAAGAATGGAACCGTGGCCATGTGACTGCGGCGGAGTTGCGGCAGCTGCTGGGCATGTACCGGAAGATAATCCCTATTTTCAGGAAGGCCGGCCTCGGGGTTTCCCTCAACCCGTGGAGCACCACGCTGCACACCGAGCGCGGGCGCTCCCTGCGCACCGGGCAGAATTTCCAGACCATGGTTTCGCCATCCGGCATGCGCTCCCGGGCGGTGGCCTCCTTCGCCTGCCCGCGCTGGCGCAAGTACATCGCTAACATATACGGCCAAATGGCAAAGCTCGGGTTCGATGTTCTCTGGATCGAGGACGACTTTCGCTATCACAACCACGCCCCGCTTGACTGGGGCGGCGATTTCAGCCCGGCCATGATGAAGCTTTTTTCGGCAAAAATCGGCCGGAAAGTCAGCCGGCATGAACTTTTGAAGAAAGTGCTCCGGCCCGGGAAGCCGCATCCGTGGCGCGCGGTGTGGCTCGCCCTCTGGCGGGAGTGCAGCGAGCAGACCGCCGGCATGATCCGAGACGCGGTGGCCCGCGCCAATCCGCGCGCCAAGCTGGGCCTCATGAGCAGCAACCCGGATATGCACGCCGCGGAAGGCCGGGACTGGCAGGGGCTGTTCGGCGCGCTGGCCATCGGCGGAAAAGCGTGGCACCGGCCGCATTTCGCCGCTTACGGCGACGTGGAGGGGGCCGGCCTGGAGCACGGCTACAGCCTCCTCGACGAGCAGAAGCGATTCCGCCCGGGCCGGGTTGAGTCCCATCCCGAGATAGAAAATTTCCCGTTCGGGCGCTTCAGAAAATCGGATACCCAGACCTTCATGCAGATGGCCCTGGCTAAGATTATGGGCTCGGAAGGGCTGCTCCTGGACCTGCACCCCATGACCGGCAACGGCGTTTTCGAGGAAACCGGAATCGGCGAAATGCTTTCAAGGTCCTACCCGGCCCTCGCCTGGCTGGGAAGGCATTTCGACCGGTCTATGGAAACACGCGGGATCGGCGTGCCGTCTTTCCCGGCCGCCCCGCTCAATCGCCGCCTGCCGGGGGGCGCTTCTTTCAGCCGCCTGTTCTGCCACTCCATCAACCCGGGCTACGTTCTCTGCCGCTGCGGGATCGCATACCAGCGCGCATTTTCTTCCTCCGCCAACGTGGTCTGGGGCAACAACGCCTGGGGCCTGGATGACGACCAGGTTAAAAAACTGCTGGGAGGAGGTTTGTGGCTCGACGCGGAAGCGGCGGAAATTTTTGCGCGGCGCGGCTTCGGCAATTATCTCGGCGTTGAGCCCGGGGGATGGCTGGAGCGTGAAAAATCGCTTTACGCGATGGAAAAGGTCTTGTCAGGGCAAACAGGCGTCCGGCCGGGATTCAACCTCAGCTGCAACCTGATGCGGCGGGTCATGCAAATGGAGGCGCGGCGGGGCGCGGAGATCTGGACCGAGCTGATCGACTGCCACGGACGGCGCCTGGGGACGGCCCTGGCGGTTTATCGCAACGCGCTCGGCGGGACGGTGGCGGTGAGCGCCTTTCCCATGGTTGATGAGTGGCCAAACTGGAATTTAAATTTCCAGCGCCAGGCCCTGGCGCAAAGCCTTGTTAAAAGGCTGGCCGGGCCGGGCAGCCGGCCGGCCATGGTGCTGCGCGCGCCGCGCTGCATGGCCATCGACATGGAAGGCGCCTCAGGGCGCCTGGTAACGGCGATCAACCTTTCGCCCGACCCGGCGGCGCCGGAAATCATTGTGCCGCGCGCGCGGGCGGTGGAGGAAGCGACTTGCATCTTGCCCTTGCAGCGGCCCGCCGCGGCGCGAGTGCGCGCGGCTTCCGGCGGCGGAAGCCTGGCGGTAACGGTCCGGAATGAATTGCCATTTGGCGGCATGCTGATACTCTCTTTGCGCTGATCTGCATGGCGAATAATTTTTTAGTTTTAGATCGTTCTGTTAAAATATGACACATATTTGCGGAGATATTTTTGGGTATATTCATTTCAGTCAATAATGACTGGCATGAATTGAGCATCTTGGATAAAAACCCTGGTTGGTAAAAGGCTGATCGCGTCTTAATCCGGACAATGCGTCAACTGACGGATTGTCCGGTATTCGCACTGCTCCGAACAACGAGAGGCGATAAAAATTTTCAGTTGTAGTTAAAGGCCGACTTAGAAAGCAAGCAAATAAGGAGAAAGAACAAAAATGAGCATGACGGTGATGGAAATGGTGCGCGAGAAAGCCAGGAAACTCAACCGCAAGATATGCCTGACCGAGAGCGACGACCCGCGCAACCTGAAGGCGGCCGCCCGGATGGCTGAGACGGGCCTGGCCCGGCCGGTCCTGGTGGGCAATGCCGCCGCCATCGAAAAGCTGGCCCGCGAGAGCTCCATTGACTTGAAGGGCGTGGAGCTGGCCGACGTGTGCGCCTGGCCCAAGTTCAGCCAGTACGTCGAGATGGTGGTGGAGATGCGCAAGGCCAAGGGCATGACCTCCGACCTGGCGCGCGAGTGGCTGATGGATACCTGCGCCTTTTCGGCGGCGATGGTCTGCGCCGGAGACGCCCATGGCTACGTTTCCGGAGGAGGCAACCCGAAGGGCTACAACCACAACACCGGCAGCAAGATCAAGCCGGCGCTGCAGCTTTTCAAGACCGCGCCCGGCATCCGGATCGCATCGGCCTATTTCATCATGCAGCTGCAGAACAGGGATATGGGGTTCAACGGCGCTTTATTTTATGCCGACTGCGGCCTGAACATAAACCCTAACGCCGACCAGCTGGCCGATATCGCCGTCTCCACCGCCCGGACCTTCAAGGCCCTGACCGGCGCCGAGCCGCGCGTGGGCATGATCAGCGCCTCGACCAAGGGCTCGGCCAAGGATCCCATCATAGACAAGGTCATCCAGGCCACGGCCAAGGCAAAGGCCATGGCGCCCGAGTTCAAGATAGACGGCGAGTTCCAGTTCGATGCCGCCATTGTCCCGGATATCGGCGCGCGCAAGGCCCCCGGCTCGGATGTGGCCGGGCACTGCAACGTCTTCATCTTCCCGGACCTGAACTGCGGCAACACCATCTACAAGGCCACCGAGCGCCTCGCGGGCGCGGTGGCAACCGGGCCGCTGGTGCAGGGCCTGCGCCGGCCGTTCAACGACGTTTCAAGGGGCTGCTCGGCCGAGGATATCGTTGACTGCTCCGCCATGGCCGCCATCACCGAGTGGACGGAGTAAAAATCCGGTATTTTTTTTAAGTAAATCAAATGTAGCCACAAAGAGGCACAAGATTCACATGATCATTGTGTTTCTACGGCCTGTGGCATGGCATGGCTTGTGCGTTTTTGTGGCAAAAAAGTTTGAAACCGGCTCATTTTATAAAATCATTTTCCCGTAAGCTGACGGCGACCTTCTGGTTGAAGCGCGTGATGACCCAGATTTCCCCCCGCCGGCGCTCGAGGATAAACGGGTAGGAGTAGCCGAGCTTTTTCCCGCGCAGGAGCACCAGCGGCTTCGTCCAGCGCTTGCCGTCGTCCCTGGAGAACGCGATCGAAAGCTCGCGCCGGTGCCAGGAGGCGACGGGCTGGCAGCGGCTGTCGCCGCCGGCGCGCTCCCATTGCTTTTTCTGCCTGGCCGTAAGGCCTTCGGGGTAGAGCCGGTTCCAGGCCATCATCAGTTTTCCGCTGGATAAGCGCAGGATGTAAGCCGGCGCGCTGCTGGCGTCGATATTGGTCGGCAGGATTGTGCGCCAGTAGGCGCCGTTGTCGTCGGAAAAGGCCTGCCAGAATTTTTCGAGGTTGGTGCGGATCAGCATCCAGAGCCGCCCGCCGCTGAGCTCCGCCAAAATGCCTTCAAAGCCGCCGTCGTGGTGGCCGCGCCCGCCGATGTCAATGATGTTGCTGTGCTCCCAGGTCCGCCCCTCGTCGTCGGAGTGGTAGGTCACCTGCGCGTGGCGGCCGGGATCGTAAAGCAGGCGCTGCACGGGTACGATGATCCGGCCCTTTTTGGTCTGGATGCCGCCTATGATCGCGCCGCAGTAGCCGTCGAAAAGCCGAACAGGTTCGGACCAGGTTTTGCCCCCGTCCGTGCTGCGCACCGACCAGACCTCCATGCGCGCGCCGGGTGCGGGCTCGTTCTTCTTGTCATCCCATTTCCAGCGCAGGGTTGACTGGTCCATGTAGACCAGTACAATCGTCCCGCTTTTGCAGCGGATCAAGGCGTTTTCGAACCGGGCGCTGCGCCTGGGGTCCTTGAAGATAGGGCGCTTGGTCCAGGTGCGGCCGTCATCATTTGAAAAGCAGGCATTACCTTCCTCGGTCGTCAGCAGGGAGCCATCCTTCAAAACTACCATGGCGCGCATGATCTGCGTGGGCAGGAGCTTGGCCCGCGGGTCGAGTATAAGGTCAAGCTGGCCGGCCTGGGCGCTTTGGGATTTCAGGAATGCATTTTTTTTCATTTTTTCCCCGCGAAGATTATGTTCACAAGGGTGATCTTTTGCCGAGCCGGGCGGCAAGCTTGCGGACTTCGCCGGCCCATGCGGCGCGCGCCGCCGCTGATAGCGGTTTGCCTTCCGGGCTCACAAGCGACTTGACCTTAAGCGGGCAGCCTGCCAGGGCGGCAATGAGGGAAACATCGCCCCATTTCAGGATGCCGGGGACCAGGACGCTGAAGCGCTGGACAGGCGGTTTGCCGTTCATGACGTAAGTGGCCAGCAGGTCGACGACGGTCGCGCCGCTGAAGTTTTTGCCGAGCGCGGCGGCCGCCAGGACGGCCACGGCGGTTTCGCCGTTCCCGAACACGGCCCCGCGGGCCTTGGCCGCGGGATCGTCCAGCCCCGGCGTGCCCCTGGCGCCGAACCCCATCAGTTCAACTTTCCCGGGGCCGATGAGCCCGGGCAGCGCGGCGCGCACAGCCATGAGGTCCTTGACCCAGTCGCCCGCGATGGTCCGCCCCAGGAGTAAGGCGGTGCGCGCCGAGAACAGGCAGGCCCGGTCGTCGCCGGCCGACCAGCGCGATTCGCCTATGTCCCTCAGGTCAACCAGGCAAAGCGCCTTGCCTTGAGCGAGCGCCTCGCGGGCCTGGGAAGTCTTGAGGCAGGCCTCCTTGCCGTCCGGGTGCGCGGCGATGATTGCCGTTGTGCTTTTGCCGGCCGGAAGGATGAGGGTGCAGGGGATCAGGACGCCCTTTTCGGATTCGACGGTGAACTTGAGCGCGGCGTGCCCTTCGGATTCCTCGCGCACCACAGGCCCGCAGCCGGCCAGGTCCGGGCCGCCCGGCAGTCTGACCAGGCGCGCCAGGTCGCTTATTTTTTTTGCGCGGTCAAGGGCGGTCTGCCGCAGGAATTGTTTTTTGAGAAGGCGCGCCTGGATCGTCACGTATGCGCCGGTCGGCATAACTTCGCGCGGGCGGGATTTGCCGGGGAAACACATCAGGCGGCGCTCGGGAATGGCGGGCACCGCCGGCAGCGGCTGCGGCAGGGAGGAGCCTTCGCCCATGAGCCAGTGCTTGAACCAGCCGAGCGCGGCGCTCTGCATCTCCGGCCAGTAGCCGTGCGGCCGGTCCAGGGTTTTGTAGGCGATTTTTTCCTCCGCGCCGTAGAGCGCGTAGATCTTGCGGGCGTCGGCATAGGAGCGGAGCATTTCATTGAGCTTGAAGGAATCAATGCCTTCGCGGTAGGCGTTGAGGATCAGGAGCGGGTTGGGGGCCACGAGCCCCATGAGCGCCCACTGCTCGGAGATCTTGAGGCAGTCCGGCAGGGTTTCGCACCAGCAGTTGCCGGTGGTGACGCAGGACTCGAAGGTGCCGTTCGCAACGACCGGCACGGAAGCCTTCACGCGCGGGTCGAGCGCCGAGATCCACATGGTCTGGCTGCCGCCGCCGCTGGCACCGGTGGCGCCGATGCGGGATCCATCCACGCCGTCCAAAGTTTGCAGAAGGTCGATCGCGCGCATATTGTCATAAACCTGCATGCCCAGGAGCGATTCGCCGATGGAAAAGAGGGCCACCCCCTGCTGGTTGCCGTGGTACTCGAATTTGCCCGGCACCGTGCAGCGCTCCCCGGCGCCGATGGCGTCCACGCTCAGGACCGCGAATCCCGCTTTAACGAAAACCTGGCAGCGGTCTACGACGCGGCCGGCAATTTTGCCCTGGGACCAGTGCCCGTGCATGTTGAGGATGGCCGGGAAGGGACCGGGGCCGTCGGGGCGGAAGAGCAGGGCGGTGACGCGCAAGCCCGGCCGGCTCTGGTAGGTTAGCTTGATGATCCGGTAGCCCTTGAGCTTGATTGTGCCATGCTCGCGGACGCACAGCGGCGGGGGCGGGGGGAAAGAGCCGGCGGAGTCCATGATCCGCTGGCGCACCTGGCGGCGCAGGGCGAGCCACTCGCTTTTCATGGCCGGAGGCTGGTGCAGCTGGTGCAGCGCGCGCGCCTCCTGACGCAATGTTTCCTTGAGGATGTTTCCGCCCGCTTCCGCCCAGACGTTTGTGTTCATGCCGTTAATCCTGTTTTGATTTGTTTCGCGGCCGGTTCAAGCCGGGATCAACCCGGGCTTTTCCAGAGTGCTTTGCCTGTAACCCGTGGAAGTTTCAACAAGCGGCCGCTTTTGTAAAGTAAAAACCGCCCGGCGCACAAGCGGTGCCTTCAGCCGACAATCAGGTGGCGCGCCTTTTCGAGCTGGGGCCCGGTGCCGAGCATGTAGATGCGGTCGCCCGGCATGAGCACCTCGTCGGCCGCGGGGCTGACGGCCATGTTGCCCTCGCGCTCCAGGCCGATGATGATCACGCCCGATGTGGCGCGCAGGTTGAGGTCACGGATCATTTTGTTGGCGGCGGGGCTTTGCGTGGCGATGACGGTATCCACCAGGTGCGCCTCGCTGAAAATCTCCTGGGCCGAGTTGGGCGAAACCAGGTTAAGCCACGACTGGTTGCCGGTGAAGACCTCCCGCAGGGCCACCTGGGCCTTGCTGTAAATGCGGATATTGAATTTCCAGAATATGGCGGCCAGCACGACGATAATGACCCCCATGGCCGCGAGGGTCCGCTGCGGCGGCAGGACCGTCGAGCCGAAAAAGAGGATGACCAGCAGCATGGCAATCACGCCGCCGCCGGTCAGCACCCATTCCGTCACGAGGCGCGGTATGGCGTAGCGGGGGTGATCCATGTCGCGCGGGAAGCGGATCTCGGAGGCGATCATGGCCAGGGCCCTCATCTTGCGCAGGTTGGCCACCACGAAGGGCACCGTCAGGAGCGCGGCCGCGAACCAGAAGGCCGCGTTCGGCCCGCCGAGAAAGCCGGGCACGGCCGCGGCGAAACGCCCCAGGCGCGCGGCGGCGTAAGCGGCCACGATAAAGAGCCCGGCGATCCAGGCCATGTTGATCAAGATGATCAGCAGGCTGCGCTGGATGGTCTTGACGATGATGGGGTTGAGCTCGCCCTGCTGCTCGCCCCGGCGGCCGGTGCGGGCGGTGTAGCGCGCCAGGGCGCGCCGGGCGCGCTGGGGCAGCGCAGCCTCCAGCCAGCCGTCTATCGCGCCGGCATTCTTGATCAGGTACGGGCTGGCGAAGGTCGTCAGGAGCGATATGCCCACGGCCAGCGCGTAGACGAAATCGCGCGTGGTGCCCATCTTTATGCCGAGCGAGGCTATGATGAGCGCAAACTCGTTTACCTGCGCCATGCCGCACCCGATGCGCACGGAGGTTGGCCGGTCGTTGCCGGTAAGGAAAGCGGTGGTTCCGCAGCCCAGGAACTTGCCAACGATCACCGCCGCCACCAGCAGCAGCAGCACCCCGGGGTGCCGGACCATTTCGTTCAGGTGGACCATGAGCCCGATTGCCACGAAGAAAACGGCGCCGAACACGTCGCGCATCGGCCCGGTCAGCATTTCGAGGCGCCCCCGCTGGCGCGCCTCGGCCATGATGCCCCCGACGATGAAGGCCCCCAGCGCCAGCGAGAAATCAAGGGTGATGGAAAGCAGCGAAACGCCGAAGCAGATCCCGATGACGGCAATGGTCAGGAGCTCGTCGTCGCGGAAACGGCTGAGGCCGTCAATGAGGCGCGGCAGCACCAGGAGGCCCACGATGAGGAGCATGATCATGAAAATCATGAGCGCGCCGATCTTGCCGAAGACCAAGCCGGTGGCGATGTTGCCGGTCATGCCGATACCCGTGAGGAGCGTGATCAGCACGATGGCCAGCAAATCCTCAATGATCGAAGCCCCGAGGATCACGTGGGCGAAGAGCTCCTTTTTCATGGCCAGGTCGCCGACCATCTTTGTCATGACCGCGGTGGAGGAGTCGCAGATGATCGCGCCGAGGAAGATGCTCTCGACCGCGTTCCAGCCCAGCAGGCGGCCGAGCAGGAAGCCGAGCGTCACCATCACGGCCACATCCACCAGCGCGATTGCCAGCGCGGAGACGCCCACGTTCCTGAGCTTGCGCAGGTTGAAATCCATGCCCATGGAGAACATCATGAAAATCAGCCCGAGATCGGCGATGGTATGGATGGATTTCTGGTCGGCGATGAGCGGGCGGAAAATTCCCAGCCCGCCCAGGATTAACCCGGCCAGGATGTAACCGATCGCCTTCGGCTGCTTTAGCGCCTGGCACAGCACGGCCGCCGCGGCGGCGGCGGTCAAGACCAGCGCCAGGTCGCGCAGGAATGTTAAATCGCCCATGGCGCAAAGATTACGCGGAAATTTATTTTTGGGAAGGACTAATTTCTGTTTTTATTTCATCAAGCGGCCCGGACTGCTCGCGGCTCAGGTGGAGCCAGCGCAGGCCCAGGCCGAGGATGAACAAGGCCGCGACGAGGAGAATGGCCAGGCGTTCGCCGCGGGTCATGGCGAAGCAGGCGCGGATGCCGGAAATTATTTCCTTGAAACGCGTCATTTGAGGTTTTATTTCAGTTTTGTTTCTCGCCAAGCCCGCCAAGGAATAGAGGGAAAGAGTATTCAATCCCATTTCACCTTTGCGAACTTTCTGCCTTCGAGAGAGAAATACTTAAGGGCGTGTTGCCCAAATTATATCCGGCCTCCACGCCAACGGCGTGGCAAGCACCGAGCTTGTCCCGCAAGGCGGGAGCCGGCTACAGCAGAAATATCGGGATTTTTTTCTGTAGCCGGGGGCGATGACCCCGGAATTCAAGCCCCATCACGATTTGGGCAACACGCCCTTAAGATTTGACCACCAGGTTGATCAGCCGGTCCGGCACGAAAATGACCTTGACGACCCTGCCGCCGGCAATGGCCTTGGACGCCTGGGGCTGCTTCAGGGCCTCGGCCTGCGCCGCGGCCTGGTCCAGCCCGGCAGCCACCTTCATGGTGCCCCTGAACTTGCCGTTGACCTGGATCGCCATCTCGACCTCCTGCCTCGCCATGGCCTTTGGATCGGCCTGCGGCCAGCCGGCGGCCATTATGCCGGGCGCGTGGCCCATGGCGGCCCAGCATTCCTCCGCGATGTGCGGCGCCAGGGGCGAGATGAGGAGGATGATGGTTTCAAGCGCGTGCCGGCAGACGGCCTTCATCTGCGGGCTTGAACCGGGGCCGGGCTTGAAATCGTCGAGCATGTTCATCAGCTCCATGATCTGGGCGATGGCGGTGTTGAAATGGAACGCGCCTTCGAGGTCGCCGGTAACCTTGCTGATGGTTTCGTGGGTCTTGCGGTAGAGGTTTTTTTCGGCGGGGCCCATGGCGGACAAATCGGGCTTGTCCGAAAATTCCCTGAGCAGTGCGTGGTCCTCGTATACGCGCCGCCACAGCCGGCGCAGGAAGCGGAAGGCGCCCTCTATGCCGGAATCGCTCCACTCGGCGTCCTTTTCGGGCGGGCCGATGAAGAGCGTGTAAAGGCGGACGGTGTCGGCGCCGTAGTCGCGGATGAGCCCGTCCGGGCTGACGACGTTGCCCTTGGACTTGGACATCTTGTAGAGCTGCCCGTCCTTTTCGCTGCGCTTGCAGATCATGCCCTGGGTGAAGAGGTTGGCGAAGGGCTCGTCGAAGCCTACCAGGCCGGCGTCGCGGACGACCTTGGTGAAAAAGCGGGCGTAGAGCAGGTGGAGGATGGCGTGCTCGATGCCGCCGATGTACTGGTCCACCGGCAGCCAGCGGTTACAGGCCTCGGGATCAATGGCCCGGGTGGAATCCTGCGGCGAAAGGTAGCGCAGGAAATACCAGCTCGAGTCCACGAAGGTGTCCATCGTGTCGCTTTCCCTGCGGCCGGGCCCGCCGCATTTCGGGCAACTTGCGCGCATGAACTCCTCGCAGCGCTTGAGGGGCGATTCGCCCGTCGGGCGGAATTCAACGTTATCCGGCAGAAGAACCGGCAGGTCTTTTTCCGGCACCGGTACGATGCCGCATTTTTCGCAGTAGATGACCGGGATGGGGGCGCCCCAGTAACGCTGGCGGCTGATCAGCCAGTCCCGGAGGCGGAAGTTGACCATGGCCCGGCCGAAACCATGCTCGCTGGCGAAGGCGGTCATTTTTGCGCGCGCCCCGGCGCTGGGTAGATTGGAAAATTGGCCGGAATTAACGGTAATGCCGTCTTCGCAATAGGCGTCTTGCAAATATT
>JBAYWJ010000108.1:0-10789 GCA_041674125.1 Kiritimatiellia bacterium | reverse complement strand
ATGATCTCGCGCACCGATTCCGGCATGATGGCCCGCCCGCCGACGTTGCTCTGGAAAACGAGCGACTTGGCCAAATCGGCATCCTTCAGGACCGTACCGGCCGGCAGGTCGCGGTAGGCCACGACCACGAAAATCCTTTTTGCGCCGCCGAGGATGCGCTCGCGCTCGTAGCGCAGGTATTTGCCCGTGAGCCAGAACGCGGCGATCCCGGCCACGATGGCGATCAGGAGGATGATCTTCTGTTTCATGATTATTCCCTTGTTGGTTCTCTATGAAAAAGCCAGCGTCATTGCCTGTTGGTTTCCTTTGAAATAATAGTAACACAGGTTTTGTTTTCGCGCAAGGCGCGGCCGACGGTCAGGATGCAGAGGCTGTTCCTGCGCTGGAACATCCCGAAATATTCCTCCGCGGCGCCCGGGCTCGCGGCCGGGAGCAGGGGCTTCCACCCCTGGCCGGAGAGGAGTTCGGCGAAGATGCTGAAAGCCTGGCGCGGCGGAAGGGCGCTGGCAATCGATTCGAGCGCGGCGCCGGTTTCCCCGTTTACGATGGTAGAAACGCGGCTGCATGCCGCGGGCAGGGCGGCGCCGAGAACGGGGCTTGCGGCCGGCGGCGCCGGATTCCCGTTCCGGGGCTCGATCAGCTCAAAAATTATTGATTCGTTCCGGGCCGGCAGGCCCAGCAGCAGGAGGCGCGCGCTCCGGCTGCCGTCGCTGGCTGCAAAAGAGGCCGAATTATAGCCCGCGGAAATATCCGCGCCGGGTACATCGCCGAGGCTCGCCACCATTGCGGCCAGCGGATCAGGGCAGGTGTAGACCGCGAGCGAGGCCGGCGCCCCGTTTATTTCCATCGGGCACTGGTAGACCCGGGTCCACCGGCCGGCCTTGTCAAAGGCGGAAGCCGCATCGCCCGCCGGCCGCTTCCAGAAAACCCTGCCGTGGGAGGCGGCGATCGGCCCCAGGACAAGGAGCACTATAAGCAATCCCCGGCGGATTTGCGTTTTCAATAGATGCCTCCGGACCATACAAGCCACGCTTCGCTTTCGACGGACACTGAGTGCTCGCGCGTGAAAAGGCGCATAACCCCGGGAATTTCATGGAGCGCAATTTCCTCGCTGTCGCTTCCTTGGACGAGATAAAAATCGCCGATGTCCACCGAAGACTGCAGCCTGGTGATGGCGTTGGTCGGGGCCGCGAAAGCGTTCAGGTCTGCCGTGGCGGTCATGTTGTCAATCATCGCAATGGCAGTGCCGTCGGGCAAGGGCTCGTCGTCGCCGGTATAGCGCGCCGCGTCAGCGCCGGGTTCCCAATCGGAGATGAACTGCGCGCCCATGGGAATGTGGTAGACAGAATCCATGGCCATGGCCCCGGCCTCGGCGCGCGCCTGAGCCATCGAAGCGATGCGGGCCAGCTGCATCCTGTTGAGCAGGATGGAGCCGATGGCCACCGCCAGGATGGCCACCAGGGCCACCGTGAATTCAACCATGGCTTGCCCGCCGCTCCGGGATATTTTCGATTTTCGATTTTCGATTTTCGATTTCCAACCAGAAACCCAAAGTGTTGCGGGTCCAACTCGTCCCGGCTTGTCATTGGACTGTAAATCAACACGATGGATTGAAAATGCCTCCATTGTTTTAGGTTTCATAAAAACCTCAATGCCCCCGGCGTGTGCCGCCATCCGGGCCGTGGCCGGGGCCGGAGCGGTGGCAGGAATTGACGTTGTTCGTGTCGGCGAGCCAGTCAATGCCGGCCTGGCGGAAGGCGGCGTCTTCCCATGCAAAAAGCTGGCGGCAATACCAGCAGTCGGCGTTCAGCCCGCCCAGGCCGTTTTCCAGGTAGGCCTGGAGGTGGTTTTCGATGTGGTCGCGCCATTCCAGGTTGTAGGCGCCGCCGGCCGGCGCCGAGGAGGTGTCGACCGGTATGAGGCGCACTTCGCGGAATGCCGGCAGGACGATCTGGCATGAATCCGGCCTGACTTGGGTGCCATCCCCGGTGGTCAGGTAGCCGAATGGCTTGGCCGCGGCGGTGCATGCAATCCGGCGGTCGGAAGCGTTCGGCATCATGCGCTCGGCGACGGCCTCGACGCGCGTCGC
Organism: Kiritimatiellia bacterium; assembly: GCA_041674125.1. GTDB lineage: Bacteria > Verrucomicrobiota > Kiritimatiellia > JAAZAB01 > JAAZAB01 > JAQUQV01. The sequence continues at coordinate 8,700 of JBAYWJ010000108.1, read as the reverse complement.
GGCGTCGGCGCCGGAATAGTCATACTGCGGCCTGACCTGCCTCTCGGGAAAAACGGGGAAGGAGGGATCCTTAATCGCGGACCAGTCGGTCCATCTTGACTGCTGGTATACGAACCAAGTGGCCTCCGCGGTTGCAACAGAATTGCTGATCTCCTGCGGGCTGATGTTCCTTGCCGCGCGCGCGTTGTTGAGGTTCGCAACGTTTACCTCGCCGCCGGGCAGGGTGTTGAAGGTTGTCAGGCCCAGCCCGAAAAACTCGCTGTTTTCCGGCTGGGTTTCAGTGACTGGGGGTGGCAGCTGCCATTCTGTGTAATCCACGTATGTTTGCAGGAGCGTATACGCATACCAGTAAAACCAGCACCAGGCCTGCCCGGCGATGGCGTCGTAAAAACCGATGTCGAGGAGGGTGTGTCCGCCGGAGTAATCGGTGTAGAGGCGGGCATTGTCCGGCCCTGCGGCCACGCCGGCGCCGGCCACGTTCATGAGCATGGCGCCGTATTCGTTCCAGCATTCGGGGTAGGGCTCGGCGAATATGGCATTGTAGTCCGAAAGCACGGTGTCGGCGTGTTCCACCATGCGGTCGCTGAAGGACTCGTTCGCGTATATGCCGTTGTGCTTGGCGGCCTGCTGGCAAGCCAGCAGGCCGATAACCGGCCCGGTGTAGCACAGCCTGGTCTGCGTTTCCGCTATCAGCCGGGCAGTGTTCGTGTCACCTGTGCTCAGGGCGACCGCCTGCATGATGTTCAAATCTCCGATCAGGTTCAGGGTGATGCCCTGCCAGCGGGCCGCGGCCATGGCGGCGGCATCGGCGGCGTTTTGCGAGCGCATCTTGAGGTGGATGACCTTGTGCAGGTCGAAGTTCCAGATGATGGCAAAAGACAGGATAAGGAGGACCATCACCAGGAAAATGAGCACCTGCCCGCCACAGTGCGAAGCTCTGGGCGCGGCCTGCCCGCCATTCCCGGAGATTTTCGATTTTTGATTTTCGATTTTTGATTTGCAATCAGAAATCCAAAATACGGCCGGTCCAACTTGTCCCGGCTTTTCATTGGCCGGGAAATCGCCCCGCTGGCTTGAAAATGCCTCTATTGATTTGTATTTCATGAAAATTTAAATTCGGAGCTTGCCGCGCGTCCCCGCGCCAAGTCACTCAAGGTACAGCAGCGCGTGGTCATCCATTTCCACAGAGGCGCCGACCGGCATGGTGTCGCCTTCATAAAACGCGCCGAATATGGCGGTGAAATATCGCAGGGGCATGTCCTGAGACACGGCAAAACGGAAGGTCAGTCCGGCGTCGCCGGAGTAGCTGCAGTTGACGGATTCCCAGTCCTCGTATTGCAGGATGCCGTCAAGCATGTGCCAGTCCGCGCTCAGGTAGAGCGGAATCCTGCCGCGCTCGATCGCCATTTGTCCCAGCGGCCCTCCGGCATTATCGGGGAAAGTCATCGGGCCGGCATTCGGGATCATGCCGACCATGGTTGCTTTGGAGATCATGAAGTCGTTGAATCCCACCGTCCTGGCGCGGGCTCCGCGGAATGACGCGTGCAGGCTGGTTTCCTTGGCGGCATAGAGCTGGGAGAGCTGGAAAAAACCAGCCAGCAGAAGGCAGATTAAGGCAATGATTATGCAGGATTCCACCATGGCCTGCCCGCCACAACCTGCCCGCAGTGCTACAGCGTTGCAGGCGGGTGTGGAAACTTTGGGCGCGGCCTGCCCGGAGCGGGAAGAAATGCAGGATGCAGAATAGCGGACGCAGAATAAGGGGCGAAGAATGTCAAACGAAGCATGGCGGGCGCTAAATCGCCAAAACCTTACTCTCCAACTTCCGCCCCCTGATCCCTGATTGCTTAATTCTTCATTCTGCATTCTTCATTCTGCATTTTTTAATTGTCCCGGGCAGAGTCAACATTATGGCGTGGAATCGCTGCCGAGCGTCCTCAAGTAATCGGCTGACCTGGTTTCGTTGGCATCGTCCACTTCTGACTGGTCCCCGCCCAGTTCCGTTACGGCTCCGCCTACCATCCTGCGGATCTGGTCGCCGAATAGGCCGAAGATCGCCAGGGCGGCGAGGGCGATGATCGCCACGATGATGATATACTCGGTCATGGCCTGGCCCGCGCTGGATTTCAAGAGCTTTCTCATTGCATCTTCTCCTGTATTGTTGCGCTCATTCACGGATAATCTGACGCTATCATGTCCAGAATGCGTTCGCCGTATTCACCGAAAGTCGACAGAAACAGGCTCAAAACCGCCATCATTGCCACCATTACGCCGGCCACGATGGCGTATTCAAGCATGGCCTGACCCCTGCAATCGTAAACTCGGAGCCTTGCCATAAGCGCTCTTGACCGGCAATTGTATAAAACAGAAAGCATACATTTCCTTTAAATTCAAATATATCAAAAACCAATTTTAAAGCAAGAATATTTGAATTCCAGGTGGACCTGTGGCATACTCACAAATTCAAGCGTGGAAAATGGAAGAAATTCATTTCAACGGGTTTGATATCCTCGATACACTGCCGCGCGGCGGCATGAGCACCGTTTACAAGGCGCGCCAGATTTCACTGGACCGCCTCGTGGCGATCAAGGCCCTTCCGCCCACCATGGGGATCGAGCCGGCCGACGTGGAAAAATTCATGGCCGAGGCCCGGATCACCGCCGGACTCAAACACCCTAACATCGTCCAGGTTTACGATTTCGGCAGGACCGAACGGGGGGTTTACTACTTCGTGATGGAATACATTTCCGGTTACAGCGTGGCGGCGTGGATCAGGCGCAAACGCTGTCTTTCTGAGGAAAATTCCCTGCTCTGCGCCCTGAGCGTTGCCCAGGCCATGAGCTATGCCTGGGACAAGGCAGGCATTGTTCATTGCGATATCAAGCCCGATAACGTGATCATAGACGGGGACGGCACGGTCAAGGTGGCCGACATGGGCCTGGCCATGAGCGTCAGATCCATTTCCGGGACGGCCCGCTCAAAGGAAAAAATCGTTTTGGGCACTCCCAATTACATATCGCCGGAGCAGTCGCGCGGCGATGAAAAGCTTGACTGCCGCGCCGACATCTATTCCCTCGGCGCCATGCTGTACCATTGCATGACCGGCGCGATGCCATTTGAAAATTTTCCACCGGTCGAGGTTATGGACCGCCAGATCACCGACCAGATTCCAGATCCCCATGAAATAAATCCGGGCATTTCGGTCTGGTCGGCTTGCCTGATCGAAAAAATGATGGCAAAAAACCCGCTTTATCGCCAGAAAGACTGGCGGGAAACCATTCGCGATATTTCCAACGTCCGCTCCGAGATGATGCCGCGGGAAATCCTTTCGGCTGACATTGCCAGCACCGTCCGGCGGAGCGCCATCCGCGAAAGCCGGATCAGTGACCTTGCCCGCCAGGCGCCGCCGCCCGCTGAAAAGCCGTCGCCAGATGCGCGTCCGGACCGGGTGCAGGATTTAAAGAACGCCTTGGGGCGAAAACCGCCCCTGAAAGTCATCGCGGCCCTGGCCGCTATGGCGCTGCTGTTTGCGGCCGCCTGGGGAATATTCAGCATACGCAAAGAATTCCGGCGCGCCGACAGTGTGCCGGCCGAAGGCGATTTTGAGAATCTGCAGCCGGGCGTGGGAAAAGCCGGCCAGGACAAGGGGTCCGGGCAGGAGGAACGCGAGCGCCGGGCGGGGGATAAGTTCAACGCCGCCGCGGCGTGGTTCAAGTCCAATCCGGCCTCAGTCGTCGAGGCGGCCGCGCGGTTCGCAAAGCTGGCCGAGGAAACAAAAGGGACAAAGTACGCGGACCAGGCGCGGCGCGAGGCCAGGCGCATCGAGCAAATGCTGGCGGAGATGAAGGCTGTCATGTCAACCCTGGACAAGGCCGCCGCGAAGCCGGCTGCCTTGAACCGGTTTGTGGAGGCTGCCGCGGTTTACGAAAAGTACCGCGGGCCATATGAAAAGGAAACTGCCTCCGCCCGCAGGGCCAAAGCCCAGGCCTGCCTTGCCAAACAGGGCGCGCGCATTGAGAGCGATCGCAAGCTCAACCGGAGGCTGGCGGATCAGCAGCTCCAGCACGCCGCCGATGAAATCGCGTGGATCATCGTCGAGGATGATGTTACCGCCGCCGCCGCCCGCGCGCGCGATCTGGCCCTGGACCTGCCGCTGATTTCCACCAGGCTGGAGTTCAAGAATTTGACGGCCACGCTCAGGCAGGCCGGCGGCTGCGAACGGGTCGTGCTCGATTCCTTCAGGGCGCAGAAAGACCAGGAGGTCAGCATCGCTTTCATGAACGGAACCCAGAAGCTTGTTGTCCGCGAGGTGCGCAGCGACTCGGTTGTGGCCGAGGAAGTCTGGAAGAAAGACCAGGGCACGATCACCCTGCGCCGCGATTTTACCATTAAAGACCTGGCTTTGGCGGAAAAAATCAGCCGCGTGGGCTATGGCGACCGTCCGGAATACGCTTTGATGCGCGCGGTCCTGGCGCTGCAGGACGGGGATTACCAGCGCGCGGGCGAGGCTGCCGCCGGCGCCGGTCCCCTTCTGGCCAAACCGCTTTCCGCGGCCATTGCGGCGCGCGCGGCAGCCGTCAACGAGCGGCGCGCCCGCCAGGCCCTGGCCTCCATGATGCGCCTGGCGGGTGTTGCCTGCGAAGATGTTCTCCCGGAGCCACATGCCTGCCTGGAGATGCTTCGCGGCAGCAACCAGGCTTCGCGGCCGGGCGCGGCGCTGGTCAGGGCGGTTGAGCTTTTCCGCTCAAAATTCGGCAACACCGGCACCGCCGCCAGGTACGAAAGCGTTCTCGGCTCCATGACCAACACGGCCGCCGCCTTGCACGCGCCGGGTCAAACCGCTCAGGACAAGGCGGCGCCGCCTCAAGCCGTAAACCGGGAGGCTTTCCTCGCCGGGCTGCTTGAAGACAATGCCGGGCTGCGCGAGGACCAGGTCTGGTTCCAATCGGACGATTCCGGCCAGGTTGTCGCGGTTGAAATAATTTCAACCAATCTCAAGGATATCCGGGCCCTTGAAAGCCTTTCCGCGCTCCAGCAGCTGACCTGCGCCGGCGTGCGGCACAACGCCTTCATGGAAATGCCTCTCATCGCGCCACTTTCCGATTTGACGCCCCTGCGCAACTTGAGCTTGCGGCAGCTGACGCTGAATCACACCAGGGTGAAGGATATTTCGGTTTTGAGCCGCATGCCGCTGGCCACTCTCAACCTGGCATATACCAAGGTGAATGATTTCCAGCCGCTGCGGAACATGCCGCTCAAATCGCTGGATATAAGCCACACTTCCGCGCGCGACCTGCGCCCCATGGCGGGGATTGCGCTGGAGCGCCTCAACATAAGCGGCACGGAGATCAGCGACCTCAGCCCCCTGGCCGGGATGCCGCTCGGCGTGCTCCTGGCGGGACTCAGCCGGGTCAAGGACCTTACCCCGCTGCGCAGCCTGCCGTTGCGCTCGCTGGTTGTCCGCGGCACGGAGGTGACCGAACTAAGCCCGCTGCGGGGCCTGCCGCTGGAATTCCTCGACCTGGGCGATACCGGCGTTCGCGACATTTCCGCCCTGCGGGGCATGAGAATCCGCGAGCTTTACCTGCGCAACACCAGGATCAAGAGCATTGAATGCGCGGCTTCGCTGCCCCTCGAAAAGCTGGTGATAAGCGGCACCGCCGTCCGTGACATATCCGCCCTGAAAAACATGCCCCTGCATTACCTCGACTTGCGCAACACATCCATCGGAGACTTGAGCCCCCTCAACAATGCCACTGTCGAGGAGCTCTGGGTGGACGATTTCAGCGGCCAGATGAACAGCGACAAATACCGTGCGTTCATGGCCGTGTTGCAGACAATGCCCGGCTTGAAGAGCATCAACGGCCAGCCGGTGCAGGCCTGGTCGGGAAGGAAAAGGGAGTGAAATACATCAGCACCAGGGGGCAGTGCGCCCCGGTTGATTTTGAGACCGCCGTGATGACCGGCCTGGCGCCGGACGGAGGGCTTTATCTGCCGGACAATATCCCGGATACCCGCCGCAGGATGAAAGCCTGGTCCGGCCTTGACTATCCGGCGCTGGCCTGTGAAATCATCCGCCTTTTCTGCGACATACCCGTGCGCGAGCTGAAGCCGATGATAGAGCGCAGCTATGCCCTTTTTGACAGCCGCACCGTGGCGCCCATGGCGGAGTGTGAGGGGATGCGCCTGCTGGAGCTTTTTCACGGGCCCACGCTGGCCTTCAAGGATTTTGCACTCCAGTTCCTGGGCAACCTGTTTGAATACTACCTGCGCCGCTCAGGAGCCGTTTTGAATTTAATCGCCGCCACCAGCGGGGACACCGGCAGCGCCGCCATCGCCGGCGTCCGTGGCAAGAAGAACATCAGGATATTCGTCCTTTACCCGCGCGGCCGCGTCAGCCCAGCCCAGGAGCGGCAGATGACGACCGTCGGCGATGAAAATGTTTATTGCCTTGCGGTGAAAGGCAGCTTTGACGACTGCCAGAACATCGTAAAGGCGCTCCTGGCGGATAGTTCTTTCAGATCGGCACACAGCCTGGGCGCGGTGAACTCGATCAACTGGGCGCGCATCCTGGCCCAGGTCGTGTATTATTTTTACGCCTATTTCCGCGTCCGCCCCGGGGGTGGCCACGCCAAGGTGCGTTTCGCCGTGCCCACGGGGAATTTCGGCGACATATTCGCCGGGTGGATTGCCGCGCAAATGGGGCTGCCGGTCTCGCGCCTCGTGCTGGCGACCAACCGCAACAGGATCCTCGCCGACTATTTCCGGGCCGGGATCTACGCGCGCGGGCAGGTCAAAAAGACCTGGAGCCCTTCCATGGATATCCAGGTTGCCAGCAACTTCGAGCGCTACCTTTATTACCGCGCCGGGCGCAGCCCGGGCGTCGTGCGCCGCCTGATGCGTAAATTCGCGGAGCAGGGCTCTTTTTGCCTTGCCGATACCGGGCGTAAAAGTCCGGATCCGCTTTTCCTGGCCGGATCGGCCGGCAACGCGGAAACACTTGCCGAGATCCGCAGGTGTTACCGAGCGAGCGGCCGTGTGCTCGATCCGCACACGGCGGTGGGCGTTAGCGTCGCCCGGCGTTATCTGGCCAAGGATGAACCGATGATCTGCCTGGCAACCGCGCACCCGGCAAAATTCGGGGAAGCGGTGGCGCGCGCCACCGGGAAGCGGGCGATCCGGCACCCGGCGCTTGAGGCCTTGAAGCGCCTCAAGGCCAGGCGCTTTGTCGTCCCGGCCGAAGCGGAAACAATCAGGCAGTTCATCGTCCGCCGCGCGCTCCGGCCGTAACGGGCGTTTATGGCCGCCGTGCCAGAGTGTCCCGGCCACGCCGGAGCGGGCTGATTCCTTAAAAATCGCGAACCATGAGTATTTTTCAAATAATATTGATTGCCTGCGGGCTGGCCTGCGACGCGTTTGCGGTGGCGGTAGCCTGCGGGCTTGCGGCCCGGCCGCTGCGCGCGGCGTACGCGTTCCGCATCGCTTTTTTTTTCGGCCTTTTCCAGATGCTGATGCCCCTCCTTGGCTGGGCGGCCGGTGTGAGCATGCGCCGGCTGATTGCGGCATTTGACCACTGGGTGGCATTCACGCTCCTGGCGGCTATCGGGGGCAAGATGGTTTATGAATCCCTTAAGAACGGAAAGGATTGCCAGCGCTGCAGGGTGGTTTCGATGAAAGGACTCATTATCCTTTCGCTGGCCACGAGCATCGATGCGCTCGTGGTCGGCATGAGCTTCGCATTTTTGCAGGAGGCGATTATCATGCCTTCGGCCATCATCGGTCTGGTCACGTTTCTGCTCTGCTACGGCGGAGTGTGGCTCGGGAACCGCTTCGGCCACATGTTTGAAAACAAGCTGGAGACGGTCGGCGGCCTGATTTTGATCGGCATCGCTTTCAAAATCCTGTATTCGCACCTCGCTGCGTGATTTCAGCGCCGGGCGGCATGCGCCAGCGAAAGCCCGCCGATAAAGGCGAACCCCGCCCAGTAGAGCAGCACAAAGGGCAGGGCGATGTACTGGATATGCCGGAAGGCGTAAAGCAGGCTGATGGACACATAGGCGAAAAGCGCCAGCTCCATTAGAACAGTGGGGTTGAAACGCGTGCGGTACTTTTTCCCGGCCCACGATTCTCCCGCCGCGCGCTCCAGCCCCGGGCTCCGGTCAGCCAGGTTGTATTTGGGCGTGCGCTGAAAGTTGCTCTTGCGCCCCAGAAGAGCGCTGAACACCGCCTGCGAATTGACGACCGTAAGCCCGATGGCGCCTGCCATAAGGAGCGGCAGAAAAAGCGCGCGCCGCTTCCAGTCGGGATAGATTTTCTTCTGCGCGTATATGTAAAAGATCGGGTAGCTGAAGGCGTTTATCGTGAAGAGCGACACGGCCGCAAAAAAAATATCCGTGCCGGGGCAGTTGATCCGGATGAACAGCATCGGCAGCAGCATCAGCGCCAGCAGGAGCAGCACCGGGAAAACGACGTGGTTGGTGAGGTGGACCGTAGCCTCGAATTTCATCAGCGGCGTGAGCCGCCCGCTCTTCCAAACCGTTGGCAGGAGCTTGATGGCGGTTTGAATGGCGCCTTTCGCCCACCGGTATTGCTGGTTTTTCAGGCCGTAGACCTCGGCCGGCAGCTCCGCCGGGCAGACAACGTCATTGACGTAAACAAACTTCCATCCCGCGATCTGGGCGCGGTAGGATATGTCAATAT
>JBAYWJ010000107.1:0-10789 GCA_041674125.1 Kiritimatiellia bacterium | reverse complement strand
GCCTGGCGGATAGTGGTCCGGGCCTGGCTCATTGAAAACGGCCTGGTCAAGGTCAAACAAAAAGGAAAAGTGTCACCCTATTTCCTGAAATTTTGTTCTCATAATTAGGTTGGCGCTACACCTGGCTGGACTCCACCTTGATTTGCGCGTCACCCTTGGAAACCATCAGTTTTGCGGCAATCCCCTTTGTCCTGTTGACTTGAACATGGGCGCCCGTAATGCGGCGGGTTACATCCTTCGCAATGGCATCCAGGGCGCGCGTGATGTCCGCCAGCGCTTCATCACGACCGGACAACGGCAGGTAGGCCAGGTCAATATCCACCGACAAGCGGGGCATGGGCCGGACGAAGAGATTGATGGCTGTTCCACCTTTAAGCGCAAAGACCGGTTGCTTGCCGATCTCCGGCAGGCAGCGCACCAGTAATTCAGCCTGGCGAACATAGACGGGGTCAAACATTGGATGCCTCCTCCCGTTTCGGGACGGTGATTCCATACTTCGTGTCAAAGCAGCCACCATGATAGAGCTGTCGCTTGCCTTTGCCCAAGTCTATGCGGCCCGGCGCAAGGCGGGCAAACCAATCGTGTCTGACGGCCTCGGCCGCCCAGAGAAAAAGACGTTTCACCTTGGCTGACCGGCATGATTCAAGCAGAGCCTGTATAACTTGCGGACGCAATGTGCTCAATCCGTCCATAAGTTCAACCGCGTGTTCGATCGCCGAATTGCTCGTGGCTAAATGCATCACCTCCAGAATCGCCCGTTCCGGAGCAGAGACCAAGACTGAAAAAGCCTCATGTTTAACCTCGGTAAAACCCGACGGATTAGACTTCTCAAATAATTTTGGGAAATGATATTGAAGTTTCACGCCCCAGTCATGCGTTCTGAACCATCCGGGCAATGTCGCTCTTTTTTCGCTGAATAAAAGGACCGCTGACTTGCCGCCAAGCGGCAGGTAATGGCCCAGCCCTTTCAATGACAGCGCCGTATCGGCGCCGACATATATGCCAAGATTTAGTTGCCGCTGAAGCGCATAAACCCCGCCAAGCCAGTCCACAGAATCGCCTGAACGCAGGTAAGCGCCGCGTTCCATCGGCTGTAACCAGCCGGATGACACGTAGCCCCGAACCAACTGGCGATATAATCCTTTTCTTTCCAGCCAGGCGGCCGTAGCTACAGTGCTCTTAGGCCACTGTTTCAATAATTGGTTTATTTTGGATTCCATTTTGACCAAGCGTCCTTTACATTGCGGTCATTATTTCAAACCGCAGCCGGCTTTAGCGAGAGTGCGCCAAAACAAGGCCAGCAATGCAGTTTGAATTGCTACATTCAATGTAATCTAATTATTTACATAATCAACATTAATCCAAACTAAAGTAGATATTCCATCTTATAACCTTAATTTTGCATCGCGTTTGTTTGGCGCATCCCGCTCGGTGCTGGAAAGGGATGCAAGCCTGCCACGCGTCGCGCGTGGGCGGCAAGGGAGCCGGTGTATTAGCCCGACTTTCTGCGAAAGTCGGAGTAGCCTGTGGGAAGGCTGGCGGAAACCGCAGGGGCTCATGTGATGTTTTCATTATTGTTTAAATATGTAGATAGTTACTGACAAGTAACTGCATTATGCAACACTAACAGCATGACCGCCAAGGTGAAATCTATTCTAGACCTGGCCCGGCACAAGGGATTCATCAGGACACGCGACCTTATTCAGCGCGCGATGCCAACCGTGTATCTTGGGCGGCTGACCCGCCGGGGCCTGCTGGAGCGCGTAAGCCGCGGGCTATATCGCCTGCCGGATTCTGAAGTGACGGAGCACTATTCACTGGCAGTGGTGGCCGCTAAAGTGCCAAGCGGGGTGGTTTGTCTGCTTTCGGCGCTAAACTTCCATGGTATCGGCACACAACTGCCGCACGAAGTCTGGCTGGCTATCCCGGCGAAGGCGCGCCACCCACGGCTGAAAAGTCCACGCCTGCGCCTGTTCTTCTACTCCAAGCCGACCTTTACAGAAGGCGTGGAGACTCATGTTATCCAAGGGGTTCCGGTGCGGGTGTATAGCCCGGCCAAGACTGTAGCCGACTGCTTCAAGTATCGAAATAAAATCGGACTTGATGTGGCCATGGAAGCTCTCCGGGAAAGCCTGCGGTCCCGCAAGTGCACACGGGAGGAAATTCATCGCCATGCACGGATATGCCGGGTGTGGAATGTTATGCGACCCTACATGGAAATGGAGGCGTCATCATGAGCCGCGCAGAACCCATTAACACGGCGGCCTCGGTGAAACAGAGGCTACTCAATTTGGCGCATAAAAAAGGCGAGGTTTTCCTGACAGTCTATCAGCCTGCAGCCTGTTAACCTGCATCCTGCGGGATGCTGACAATCTGAATTGAATGATGACCCGAAAAACAATATTATTGTTGTCATGAAAAGAACATCCCGCCCGCTTTACACCTGGCGCACCGGCCTGGTGCTCGCTGGATTCCTCGCGCTTGGATGCACGCCCTGCGCCCGGGCCGAGCCCGCGATCGAAGGGTGCCGGATTTTTCCCTCCGACAATATCTGGAACGTGCCGGTGGATTCCTTGCCGGCGGATGCACGGTCGGATGACTATGTTGATACGATCGGCCGCACAACCGGCCTGCATCCTGATTTCGGCTCCGGCTTCTACGATGGCGGGCCGATCGGCATCCCGTATAACGTCGTAAGCGGCGCCCAGGCGAGGGTTTCGGTCGCATTCGATTACGCCGATGAAAGCGATGCCGGCCCCTATCCCATCCCGGCCGCCCCCCTCAGGGAATGGGGCAGCGACCACCACATCCTGATCATTGACCGCGAAAACGCGATATTGTACGAACTCTATGCAGCGGAAAAACAGCAGGATGGAACCTGGCGCGCAGGCTCGGGCGCCATCTTTGACTTGAACTCCAACGCCCTGCGGCCGGACACCTGGACCTCGGCCGATGCGGCGGGGCTCCCCATCCTGCCGGGGCTGGTGCGCTATGACGAGGTCAGCGCCGGCGAAATCAAGCATGCCGTGCGTTTCACCGCCCCGGAAACCAGGCGCGCCTACGTCTGGCCCGCCCGCCATTACGCCTCCGCCCTGACCGGCTCCCGCTATCCGCCCATGGGACAGCGCTTCCGGCTGAAAGCGGATTTCGACATTACTTCTTTTTCATCCGCAGTGCAGGTCATCCTGCGGGCCTTCAAAAAATACGGCATTATCCTGGCGGATAACGGATCCTCCTGGTACATCAGCGGGGTTCCGGACGAGCGCTGGGACAATGATGTTCTGCACGAGCTTAGCCGGGTAACCGGCAACGATTTTGAGGCGGTGGATGTTTCTTCCCTGATGGTGGACCCCGATTCCGGCCAGGCCCGCCAGGCCGCGGCCCTGCACCCGGAAATCCGAGCCAACGGCTCCACCGGGACGGTTGTGATTGCCGGCAGCCAATCCCTTTCGATAGCGGTCAGCCTGCCGGACGGGAGCTCTTCGGGGGCTAACGCCGACTGGTGGCTGATTGCGATAGCGCCTTCCGGCATATATTACTGCGTATATCCGGGCCTGTGGTTTGGGGCCGCCGGACTTGACCTGGTCCAGCCGGCGTTCCAAGGGGCGCTTTTCAATCTGCCTTCCACGGGAGCCTTGAGCATATCCGGCCTGGCCGCCGGCACATACCACTTTTATTTCGGGGTGGACCGCCTCATGAACGGCATCCTGGATTACGATTACCTCGATTACGCCTCTGTCGCAGTCAGGGTGGAGTGAAACTCTCCGCACACCCTGTCATTTCCGCCTTGATCCTGTCCGTCATTCCCTGGCCGGACGTCGCGGACGGAACCGGGTCTCCCGGATGCTGTTCGCGCGACAGCCGATCACCTCAAGTCAAAGCAAGGTTGTATCTGCCAATGGTGAGCTAAGGGAAGGTCCAGGACACAGGATGCTTGATAGAATCCCAGTAATAGCTCATTGACAATTGCTTCTTGAAGTCCTTGATAAATTCTTCTTTACCGGGCGCACCCTGCGGCCAGACCTTATCGAGGAAAAGCCACGCCTCTCTGGGATGCCCGCTGTATATCAAATCCAGCATGTAGCCCCAGACCTCGGAGGGGAGCACAACATCGTTATAAATCCAGGCGTCCGAAGCTGACGCCTGTGCGGCCGCAAGCCTTTCCTGCCTTTCTTTGATTTCCGCCAGCACCTCCTGCTCCTTGTCCTTCGCGGGCAGCGGGGTCGTCATGAGGCCCAGCGCCAGGCGATATTTTCCCCTATGGCACTTGAGGATCACGCGCGGAAAGGGCGAGCACGCGAAAGATGCATGCCAGTCGCTGAACACATAATCTTTGCCGATAAACTCCATGGACCCGTCGCCATCAATATCCTCAAAATATCCTTCACAACCATCATCGTTCTCGATTATCTCAAGCTCCTTGAATTCTTTGCCTATTTGAAACAGGTAGAATATATACCTGCGATGCGCCCCGCCGGTCCATTCGGACACCAGCAGGTCCGGCTCGCCATCGCCGGTGATGTCATTGCCCATCCGGACCAGGTCCCGGCGGGTACTCTGCTCATCCATTAGCCCTATTTTGAAACAGAAACCGTCCCGGGAATAAACCTCCCTGCCTTTCCTGAAAATCTTAAACTGCCCGAACCCATCCTCGCCCCTGTACACCCGCGCTTCATAGTCGCCGTGGCGCTGCCTGTCTTTCAGGTCATTTTCCGTGAACCCGGCGGGAAAGCAGGGCGATGCGATCAAAAGAACCGCAGCCAAACAAAACATGAATTTAAGTCTCACAAGAACTCCTTCTGCCGGGCTTTCCCGGAAATTGGCCCTGTTAATTGCCTCCGGCGCTCCTCTCATCCTTCCTTCCCAAGCTCCCGCCGGCGCGCGCCGGCTATCCCGGGCAGGAGCATCTGGCCGTTGCTTTCAGCCGGGCACGTCTCCGCCCCGGGCGATTGCATCCCCCGGCGCGAGGGAGCGGGATCCTTCAGGACAATCACACCGTAATCAAGCAGGATCTGGAGCATTGCCTCTGCCCATCCGTCAATCCAGGTCATTAATGTATAGCTCATAGATGAACCCTTTCCAACTGTTTACGCGAACACTCTGCCACGGGGGGTGGGACAGATAGTGTCCTGGTGAAAATATTTTTTATACCTTAATTTTGCATCGCATAAGTTTGCCGCAGATGCGAGGCGCGAAGGGCGCCGCTGTATAAGCATACTGCAAGCCGTTCGCAACGAAGCAGATGCGGCAAAATCATGCGACCTGTTCTTCGCAAACAAAAGCAATTTCTGAGCAATATGTATTTAACCCATTTGGTTAAAAATATTATTATGCCAAATATCTTATAATTTCTTGTCTGTCAGTTTTTCCATATAAGACCTGCTTTTGTTTGTGCAAAATTAAGGTTATATTATTCTGAACTTGCAAAACGGGCCCGCTTTCCCGAGGATGCTCCCAAGTAAGGGTTCATTGCCGTGCAGAAATTCAAACCCCAATACAGGCGACTGCTGTTCATCGACCGCAGGATAAAGGAGCGCTCCTACCCCAACTGCGCCAGCCTGGCCGAGGAATGGGAGGTGAGCGGCAAGACCATCCAGCGGGACATTGATTACCTGCGCGACCAGCTCAGCGCACCCGTCGCCTACGACCGATTAAAGCACGGCTTCTTCTATACGGAGCCGAGCTTTTCCCTGCCGGCCATAAGCATAAGCGAAAGCGACTTGTTCTCCGTGTGCGTGGCCCAGGTCATACTCGGCCAGTTCCGCAACACGCCGCTTTTCAACAAGCTCTCCTCGGTGTTTGAAAAGATCCGCGACTCCCTCCCCGAAAAGACGGCCGTCAACCCCGCGTGGATGGGCGAGCGCATCCTCGTGTTCCCCGAGCCGGCCACCAGGGTCAACGCGGCCGTCTGGGACGCCCTGGCCAAGGCCATCCGGGACAACCGCCGCGTGAGCATCGCTTATGCCCCGCCGGCCGGGAAAGGCGCCGAAGCCAGCCAGAGGAAGGTTGACCCCTATTACCTGGCCAGCTACAAGGGCGAGTGGTATCTCAGCAGCTACTGCCACCTGCGCAAGTCCATCAGAACCTTCGGGGTGTCCCGGATAAGGAAAGCCGAGATCCTCGATGAACCCTTCAGCATGCCGGCCAAAATGACCAAGCAGCGCATGTTCGGCGACCAGTTCGGCATTATCTGGAAGGACAAGTTTGAGAAAGTCCGGATCCGGTTCTCGCCCGCGGTGGCCCCCTACATCCGCGAGCGCCAGTGGCACCCCCTGCAGAAAATCAAGGACCTCCGGGCCGGCGGGCTCATCATTGAATTCACCACCAACCACCTGAACGAAGTCAAGGACTGGGCCCTCTCGTGGGGCCCGAACGCAACCGTCCTCGGCCCCCCTGCCCTTGCTGAGAAAGTCCGGCAGTCGCTTGAACAGGCGATGGCTAACTATAAGCGTGATGCGCATCTCGCGAAGCGGCGATAGCAATCAGACAGCACCTGGAAGCATGCGGAAGAGACAAGGCCGCCTCAAAACCGGACCCAACCACGCCCGCAGACTGCAGGGATTCCATGTTGAGCGCGGACACGCAGAATATCCCGGATGATTTCCTAAATTTACCGGCCGCGCAATTATGCCTGGACACCGCTGCTTCTGCCGGCATGCACGCCGTATTGGCAGCTCACATTTCGCGGGCAGCCCCCCCGGCCTATCCCTGCTGCTCCCTCCCCGCAAGCGCCCCATCCTTTTATTTTCATCTTGAAGATATATTCCAACATTCTGCAGAATGTTGGAATGTTGTCATGAAAGGATTTGCCGGGGGATGAGCGGTGAGCCACGGGATGAGCCGGGCAGGCCTGGCATTGATCAAGGCGGCCCCGCAACCCGCCATAAACCCGGCCAGGCTGATTCCGAATATCAGGGAAAGCAGCGCCAGGATGATGGCGCTGAAAATGAAGCGCAAAACGGCGATTCCGATGCCGTGCAAATAATCCGCGCCCGGGATCGCCACAAAGCCGGCGGCGGCGACAAGCGCCAGCAGTCAGATTCAGAACCCGGTGTTACCGGCCTTCATCATCCGGGCGGCCCATTACACCGGCCAAACGACCAGGAACAGCACCAGTATGAAAAACAAGATTATGGAACATATTGCATAAAGGCCTGATCCGGAATAAGGGCGAGCGGCGCATATTTTATTATATCCTGCAAAGTTAACAAAGAATTCAGAATGCCGTCATACCCCTGCCCTGCCCGCCCGCAACTATGCGTGCAGGCGGGCATGACGGCCAACAGTTATTCCGTCACCGGCTGATAAGCCGGGCCGCCGAAGCCGCCGGTCAGGAACTGATAATTTTGAGACGAGAGGAATAACTCCCATATGCCGGTGTCCTGGTGATACACGGCAAAATCCGCCAGGCCGTCGCCGTCGTAATCCGCCGGTACCGGAATGCCCCCTGCGCTCCCGGCCAGCCCGGCCCAAAGCGTGTAATTCTGCGGCGAGCCCGGCGCGCCGGACAGAAATGCCTGCAGCGTAGTCGTGCCCGGATCATAGATTGCCGGATCCACCATCCCGTCGCCGTTATAATCCGCGCTGACCGGAATATAAGCAGGCCCTCCGAACGTCGCGGTCATGAGCTGATATCCCCTGCTGGAGAAGGCAAGGGCCCAGAGGCCCGCTGTCCGGTTATAAACCGCCGGATCGGCTTTCCCGTCTCCGTCATAATCCTTGAACACCGTCTGATATCCCATCCCGCCGAAGAACGCCCCCACGGCGGCGTATCCTTCCGACGACGCCACCCCGAGCCATGTTCCGTCAGCCTCGCGGTACACTGCCGGGTCGGTTTTGGAATCCCCGTCAAAATCACACGGCGCCGCAGCGAAGGCAGGCCCGCCGAACTGCCCGTTTATGATTTGTTGCGTGGATGACATCCGCACCGTCCACCAGCCGTTCAAAACGCCATACACCGCCAGGTCGGTTATGCCGTCGCCGTCGTAATCGCCCGGCACCGGCGCCAGTCCGGCCTGTCCCGCCACCACGCTCATCCACTGGTGATAACGATACCCCGAGAGAACGGCATACCAGCTGCCGTCAGAGCCGCGATAGATGGCGCCATCCGCCTTGCCGTCGCCGTCGTAGTCATTCACCGACCGGCCCGGCGAGTTGACGCCCGAGGCCCTCACCAGAACCGCCCCCGGCCCCGCGGTCTTGTTGTTTGCCAGATTCGGATCGGTCAGACTGCTCGCGTGCCGCACCGTCACCTGCACCTGCTTGACCCCGCTAAGGGTTGCGGGAACCACCAGGTTGCGTTTCGCTTGCGCCGTCAAAATCACCAGCTGCTCCTCGCCCGCCGCCAGGCTGAACGCGCGCTGGTCCGTTCCGAGCATCACCATGGAAGCGTCATCGCTGCCCATGCGGAAGTCAAACGCCACAGCGGATGAGCTCAATGCCTCCGGGCCCAGGTTTCCGAGCCAGAACGACGCCGTTCCCGCCGCCGTCAAATTGGTGACGTTCACCGGCAGGAACACCATGTCGCTGGCGACAATATCCGCCACGGCGCCGGGGTCCGGCGCCAAGCCCGCATACCCCATGGTCACGATGCTCATCGGGCTGACCTGCGTCGCCGTTTTCGCCAGCCCCCAGTAATAATAGGAACGGAGCGGCACGACGTCAGCGTCGCCGTACAGGAAGGTTGCCACGCCACTGTCCAGCACAGTGGCAATGTGCACAGCCGCGTTGACATCATTTATCTGGCTCTTCCAGATTTCATAACCGGTTACGCCGGGCACGCTCGGCCACGATATCTCGACAGAATTCGTGTAGGTTCCTTCCGTAGCCGTCACAACCGGCGAGGCGATGTCAGCGGAAATCTGCCGATACACGCCCGTAAAAAGGGAGGTAACTCCGCCAACGACAACCTGCGCCTGGCTGTTATTGGTTGGCAACATATAGCCGGATAACGCGCCATAGGTGATTTCATATTCGCCCAGGGCGGCGCTCTCCGGCGCCATGCTCCCCGTGCCAGAAGTCGGCCCGGCGTATCCCGCCGGAGCGGCTAACCGCCAGGTCCCACCGGCCGGCGAGACCTGGATGGCCAGCCAGCCCGGCTCCGCCGACAAGGGCGGAACAATGGTAAATACATTGGTCACGCCCGGCGCCGGGGCATAGGAGGCATCGCCGGCCTGGCTGGCCACAATACTGACCAGGCCCGTATTGGCGAAGGCAAGGTTCGTGCCGCCGATGATCGCGCCGGGGCCGCTTAAGACCGCGAAGCTCACCGGCAAGCCGGAGGATGCCTGCGCGCTCAACCCGACCCTGTTTGTGCCCGCAAACACGGAACCGTTGGTGGGCATAAAGTTTGTGATCAGCTGACTCATCAATGACGGAAGGCTGCCGCTATTGCCGTTGAATGTAACCGCTCCGGTCCTTGCCAAAGCCCTGCCTTCCATAACGGAATAGTCGCCCATCGTGACCGACGCCTGGGCCATTATGGTTCCCTTGAAGACCGAATAGGTTCCGAGGGTCGCCGAGCTGCCGACCTGCCAGAAAATGTTTTTTGCCTGCGCGCCGCCTGTCAGGATAACGCGGCTGTGAGGGGCATCGGCTGCGCCGGCGGCCGTGGTCAGCGTGGATCCAACCTGGAATATCCAGACTGCATTCGTGTCGCCGCCGCCGTCAAGGGTGAGATCCCCTGTTATCTCGATCGAGCTGGCGGACCAATAGAGGCCGGGGGCGAGCGTTCCCGGGGCGATATTCCCTGACACGGTGATTTTATTTAAAGATCTGCCCGCGGCTTCGTTATACGCATCGGTCAAGTCAAGCTGGGCTTGGGCGGCGATCGCGTCGCCGTTGTGTATCGTACCGTTGATTTGCGCCGGGGGTATTTGCTGCGAACCGGCCGGAAACAGCCCGACATCTCCATTTATCATGCCGCCCCCCGTGGTGGTGACCGTGGAGGCTGCCAGGATCGCAAAATTGGAACACGACTTCAGGTCTATCGGCGCCGGGCTGGCCGCCATCGCCGGCTGCGCCAGCATCACGCCCGCCGCCAGGGCAAGGCCGGTGAATATTCGTTTTATTTCATTCGCCGCAAGCAATCCTTGAGAGTTTGTTTTCATTTTGATTCCTTCCTTGCCTCTGTTGTTATTGCGGGAGAATCTCCTTTTTGGGTTTCTTTTTTTCCCTTGGGAATTAATTAGGCCTTCGGCAACTTTGCCGTTCTATCGAACGGCCGCTACAACGATCTGGTGTAGCCGCGGTTCGCAAGAACCGCTACGGATTGTCATGCCATAGACAGATCCGCCTCTGGCATAAAATTCCTTATACGTTAAATTACGCCGGGGGCCGGAACTCGACAATGGGGTGTAACCCTACCATCCGGGGCAATCAGCGAACCGGCGAAACGCCTGGCGCCGGCGAGCGCCCTGCCGGCAGGTTTGACGCTGCCGCATGCACATCAATACGTTCCGCCAAGCCCGTCCGGCGCAGCAAGGAGCAGTCCCGCGCCGCCCGCCGAGAGGCCCGCGCGCTACACCACATGCTTTTCGCATATCTTGCGAAACTGGTAGCCGAAGATGGAGAGGATGACAGCCTCGGGGATGAGCCGGGGGCGCCGGAACTGGGTCCAAAGCAGGAGCTTCCAGTACTGGAAACGCTCCTGGCCCACGATCCCGAGCCGGTAGAACGAACGCAACAGGGCAAGGACATGGGAGAATTTTAATTTCCCCCGCACTTGCGGCGCCTTGTATTCCCGGAGGAATGTCCTGATGCGCTGGCAGTAGGGCTCCGGGGAGTAAAT
>JBAYWJ010000106.1:0-10832 GCA_041674125.1 Kiritimatiellia bacterium | reverse complement strand
TCCCTGGCCGTATGTCACCGCGGGAGCGGGAGGCGGCTCCCGGACAAAAACCGGCCCGACCGCGTCCAGCGTGCTTGCGTCTGCGCTGCCCAGCTGCCCGGCGGAATTGCCGCCCCAGGCCATGAGCATTCCATTTTTTTTCAGCGCCAGCGAATGCTCGTATCCGGCCGATATGCCGGATACATCGGCCATGATATTTGTGCCGGGACCGCGGACAGGCGCCGGCAAGGCGCGGCCGAGGAGGGCGCCGTCACCCAGCTGGCCTGCCCCGTTGAAGCCCCATGCCAGGACAGCGCCATCGCGCGAGAGCGCCAAAATATGGCGCGAACCGGCGGAGATTGCCGCAACTTCCTTGAGCTCTCCAGCGCCGTTCGGCGCCTTAACCCGCACCGGCAAGGCGCTGTCATTTGTGGATCCATCGCCAAGCTGGCCGAACCGGTTGTTGCCCCAGGCGAAAACGCCGCCGTCTTCCGCCAGGGCCGCCGTGTAAGCCACGCCGGCCGCCACGGCCTTTATGCCGGCCAGGTATCCCTTGCCGCCGGGGGCCTTGACCTGGACGGGGAAGCAACTGTTCGAGGTGGTTCCGTCGCCGAGCTGCCCGGAGCTGTTGCTGCCCCAGGCCCAGACCGTGCCGTCTTTTTTCATGGCCACGGTGTGGCGTGCACCGGCGGCAATTTCCAGGACGCCGCTTATATAACCTTGTCCCCCGGCGCCGACGACCTGTGCGGGCACGAGGATGAAGCGGTTTTCTTCTTTGCCGCCGGCACCGGTCCCCAGCTGGCCGCCGCCGCCCTGTCCCCACATCCCCGAGCCGTTATGGCCCCATATCCAAACCGTGCCGTCTTTTTTCAAGGCGACCGTGTAATGGTATCCCGCCGCGACCTTGAGGATTTCTTTCAGCAGGCCCTTGCCGCCCGGTCCCTTGACCGGGACGGGCAGGGGGCGGTCCTCACGGGATCCGTCGCCGAGCTGGCCGTAAGAATTGGCGCCCCATGCCAGCAGGGAACCATCCCTTTTCAACGCAAGGTTGTGATGATACCCGGCCGCAAGGAAGGTTATGCCGTCCAGGGCTTTTTCAGGCGCTTCTTTCGCCGCGGCGGGGATGCTGGTGTTTTCGCGCCAGCCATCCAGGCCGCCCATCCGGCCGTTGCCCAGCTGGCCCCAGGAATTGAGTCCCCATGTCCGGACGCTGCCGTCATTTTTGAGGGAAGCGGAGTGAAACCCGCCGGCCGCCGCCTGTATGTTCGCGCTATCCGGAGCCTGGGCGTGAGCAGGTGCGGCAATAAAAAGGCAAAGGCAGGAAAAAACCGCCATGTATTTTCTATAAGCCATAATGCCGGCGGGCGACAGGTGCCCGAACTTAATGCGCTTTTTTACCATAGAAATGTTGGTTGCGGGTTGATTAATATTGCGCTGCAGATATACAAACTTGCGTTTGCTTATTTTCGGCCCAGGGCCGGCCCTGTGCTTTCCCTCCAGATGACTTCGTGCTTCAGGATAATATTTCTTGCGGGCTTGTTTTTGATGGCGGCCGCCACCAGGGCGGATGCCGCCCGCCGCCCGGCTTCGAAAAGCGGGAAGCGGACCGTGGTGATGGCCGGCTTGGTCATGGCGCTGAAAGGCGAGTCGTTGAACCCGGCCACGCTGACGTCGCGCGGGACCGAGAGGCCGGCGTGCTGCAGGGCCGAAATTGCCTGCAGGGCCAGGCTGTCGTCAAAGGCAATCACCGCGGTTGGGCGGGGCGAATGGCTCAGCAGGTCCAGGACGGCCGCCTGCACCGCCGCGCCCGTGGCGGGGGCGTCGTATTCAGTCCGGTATTCCATGATCCGGCCGACGGGAATCCCGGCCCGGCCCAGGGCCGCCTCGATGCCCAGCCATTTCCGGCGGTCCACGTTGAGGGTGTGGCCGCGGATCAGTGCGAAGCGGCGGTGCCCCAGCTTCAGGAGACCCTGCGCCAGACTTGATGCGGCGCCCCCCGGATCCATGCGGATCGCCGGCCCGGGAAGGTCGGATTCCATGATGAGCAGGTATGGCACCCCGAGGCGCCGGATAGCCCGGAAGGCTTCCGGGGTGATCTTGCCCGGAGGAATGATTATTCCGCTCAGCGGCGACAGGTTCTGCAGGTTCTGCCCGGTCAGCGACATGACGGAAAGGCTGGAGCCGGCGGAATGAAGGAAGCTGTTGGCGCCCTCGATCAGGGCCGCGAAATAGGCGCTGGAGATCTGGCTGATGTCGTTGATCAAGAGCCCTACCGGGCGGACGCCGGCGGGCCGGGCGGCAAAGATCCCCAGCCGGCGGCGGCTGCGGATTAGTCCCTTTGCGGCCAGCCGGGAGAGGATGACGCGGACCGTCATGCGGCTTACGCAGAAGCGCCGGCCCAGGCTGGCCTCGGTGGCGAAGGGCCTGTCCGCCGGATACTTCATTGCTATGATTTCTGCGGCCAAGGCCTGGACCGCCCGGCCGGTGAGGTTTTTCTTGGGCCCTTTGTGCATGGCGCGGATCGCTTTCTTATTTGTATATACAATAAAATACGCCGGACCGCGCCGGATGTCAAAAGGAATTTAAAGATTTTTTGCGCCCGCGTTGCGGACGCCGGGACCCGCCTCAATCCGCACTGCCCCGGGGCGAATCTGTCCCGGGAAGAGGGCGCGGCCCGTCGGCCGGGGAAACAAGGATGAACTGTACGGCGGCGGAAATCACGAGCATCGCCGCGCAGACCGCGTACATGCTGGCGGCATCGGCGGTGTATTTCATCCACCATTCGCACACGAAGAGCCCCAGGAGGCAGGCCGTGCCCACCAGGAATTCGTTGATGCCGACGTTGAAAACCCGGTTGCCGGAATTGGAGCTGTAATAAACGCTGCAAAAGTAGGCGAACCCGAAATAGATCCCGAGCAGGCCGAAGACCGGCAGGCACACGCTCAAGGTCGGCATTTTCCAGGCCGCCAGGTAAAGGCCGGCCGCAAGCAGGTGAATGACCGTGAAAGGCAATCGCCGGTAGAGCGCGCCGCGCCACTTTAACATGGCCAGGCCCACCAGGGCCTGGATTGTGAAATTCAGGAATAGCGGCAGGCTCGAAATAAAAGAGCTGATGCCCTCGGAGGCCGCAATGGCCGGAAAAAAGCTCACGAGCGGCTTCTGGACGAACATGGCGGTGAAGATAATCACCCAGCCCACGCGGACGTAGCGGGTGTCGACCGGCCGGACGTTTTCGCCGCCGGCCTCTATGTGTTCTTCCGAGGATATTTTCTCGAGGGGGTTGCGCCGGTGCAGGAGTATGGTTGCAATGATCAGCGCCCCGATTGCCAACGAGAGCGCTGCGAGGGCGGGGGCACCGTAGGAAAAGAGATAGCCGGATGATATGGCGCCCAGCCCCGAGCCCATGCTCCAGGACAGGGTGTAAATGCCGACGGTTTTCATCAGGTTCCCGGGCCGGGTTTCCCCGCGCATGAAGGCCTGGAAAGAGTTGAAGAAAAATGCCGTGAAAACCCCCATAAGTGCCAGGCCGAACATCAGGGCCTGGAACTTGACAACCGCGAGGCAATAAACGGTTGCCAGCACTGTGCCGGCCGTGCTGCCGAGCAGGATGGCGCGCGAGTTTTTACGGGTGATCAGGAAGCCGGTTGCCATGCTGGCCAGCATGTAAAGCAGCGACCACATCCCCGCCAGCCAGGCGCACTGGTAAAAAGTGAAATGCTGCTGGCCGGCGCGGTACATCACGGCAAAGTTCACGAGCAGGAGCAGCCAGTCCATGAGCGCCGGACTGCTGTTGATGATGAACCGGGAAATTGCCGCGCGGGATGGTGAGAGATTGTTCAAAAGTCCTTTCTCGGGTGCTGGGACCGGGTTGGGCGCCGGCCTCAAGGACTGGACGAGGCGGTCACCAGGTCGCTGGTCAACGGGATGTGCGTTATGTAAGCCTGGGCCGTATGGGCGACAGGATTGGAAGAAGTGGAGCCGGAATCATTGTCCGAAAAAGTGGATGTGACCGTGATGACTTGCACCTGGGGTGCGGTCGGGTCAGAGATGCTGGTGTAGGTGACCATCATCCCGCGCCGTGAGCTCAGGACGCCGTAGGTCTCGTTTTCCAGGGCCCAGTCGTAAACGTAGCCGTTGTAGGCCGTGAGGGTCACGCTTTCGCGGTAGCGGAGCATGGCTGAATCCGGGCGCACTTCTATCCGGCGCGCGGCCGAATCGCTTTCACAGCTGCAGAGGAAGGCGAAAGCCGCCAGGAAGCAGAGGTCGGGAAGAACCAGGCCTGGAAACCATTTCTTTTTCATGGCGCCTTAATATCGTTTCGGCCGGAAACAGTCAACAACGAAATAAACGCCACCTTTAACTTGCGGGTATGCGGGATATATGCAATATTGATTGCGAACAGGCAGGGGAAAATCATGCTGTCAAAGATTAAACTATCAGTTCCAGCGCTGCTGCTTTGCGCGCTCCTGGCGAACAACACCGCCGGCAAGCCGATCCCGGTCGACGGCTACGCCGCCCTGGTGAACGACAAGGTCATCACGGTCTCCGAGGTGCTGAAGGCCATGCAGCCCCTGGAAAAGCAGCTGCGCGAAACCTATTACAACGACGCGCTCCCCGTCAAGCTGGAGGAGGCCTACGATAAAACCCTCAGCTCGCTCATCGAGCGCGAGCTTATCCTGAATTATTTCGCAAGCCAGAAGCAATTCTCGCTCCCCGAAAGCGTCGTCGACAGCCGCATCGATGAAATCGTCCGCAACAAGTTCAACAACAACCGCGCCGAGCTGCGCAAGGTCCTGGACGAGGAAGGCCTGACCTTCGACGAATGGCGCGCCAATTACAAAAATTCCCTGATCGTCGCCCTCCTGCGGGAGCGGGAGGTAGACAGCCGCGTCGTCATTGCGCCGCAGGCGGTCCGCGAGGCCTACGGTAAGGCGGGCGAGAAATACTCCGTGCCGGCGCAGGTCGAGGTGCGCTCCATCGTCATCAACCGGCAGGGCACGGCGGAGGAAGCCGCGGCCAAGCTCAAGCAGGCCGAGGATATCCGCGCCCGGCTCCTGGGCGGCGAATCGTTCGAGGAACTTGCCAAGCAGGCCTCGGAAGACCAGAAGGCCTCTTCCGGCGGATACTGGGGCTGGATTGACCCGGACAGCCGGCGGGCCGAGCTGGCGGTGGTCCTGAAGAAAATGTCGGCCGGCGAAATAAGCCAGGTCGTCCCCGCCGGCGATGAGCTTTACATCCTCAAGGTTGAAGGCCGCAGGAATGCCTCCGTGGTACCTTTTGAATCGGTGCAGGAGTCCATTCGCAACGACCTTTACAAGAAAGAATTAAAGCGGGTCTACGAGGCCTGGATAGAAAAACTCAGGCAGAATGCCTACATCAAGAAGTTCTGAAGAAGCAGTCAGTAGCCAGAAGTCAGTATTCAGTGGACGGAAAAAAAACAAATAACTTTATTTTTTCTGATTTTTGACTCTTGACTGCTCTCTGCCGGATCCTGCCTTACGTCCTCCTGAGAGCCATGGCGTGCGCCCGGTTGTAGTATCCGCTCAGCTGCTTCCAGTCGAAATGTTCGGCCAGCTCAAGGGCGTGGAACCTGAGCGCTATGCGCGCGCGCGTATCGAGCTTGCAGAATTCAAGAAGGTACCGGGCGAGCTCCTCGGCGGAGGCGTCGTAGGAGTTCTTCCTGCGCTGCACCACGTAGAGCCCGTTCTGCTGGCACTCCGGCGAGCGCTTCAGGATGTAGCTTCCGAATCCGGAAAGGTCGGAGGCCACGGCGGGAATGCTCCTGGCCAGGCATTCCAGCGGGGTGTAGCCCCAGGGCTCGTAGTAGCTCGGGAAGAGCCCGAGGTGGCACCCGCGCACGAACTGGTCGTAGTCGATGCCGAAGAGCGGGTCGGCCATGGTGATGAAGTCGGGGTGGTATATTATCTTCACCGGGTCGTCATTGTGGTTGACCAGGTTGCAGCGCCTGAGCTGGTTGAGCACCTCGTCCCGGTCCTGGTCGAACAGGTCGTGGGTCACGATCGGCGGCAGGCGGCTTGTGCGCCAGGCCTGCATTATCCGCTTGAGGCGCATCATGAGCGTCTCGTCGGCCAGGGCGTTGAAGTCCGGCAGGGTGCCGGTCGAGGTGGCCTTGAAGAGGCGCGCGCCGATCTTGTCCTTCACCATCATGCAGGTGTTGTAAAGCTCCTCCGTCATGGCCTTGCTGTTCAATACCTCCGCGATGATCGAGCGGAACGGGCGCTTGGTTACAATGAACATGACGACCGTGACGTCGCTTTTGTTCTCTTTCAGCCGCGCGTTGAGGCGGGCCAGCGCCTCCAGGGTCAGGTCAAAGCCCTTGTTGCGGTATTCATAGCGGCCCGAGGTGAAGAGGTACACCGCCCGGTCGAGGTTGAAGCTGTAGCTCGGGAAAAAATGGCCGATGACGAAGCGGTTGATCTTTTCCTTGTAAATCATGTGCAGGTTTTCGGATTCGTGCCGCGCCGTGAACCGCTCCACGTTCAGGCCGTTCGGAAGGACCTGGTCTACCTCCCGCCCGATCAGGTGCTTGCATTCGAGCGCGGTCACGTCGCTGACCGTGGTGAACACGTGCGCGCCGTGGGCGGCCGCCCGCTCGATCCGGACGCGCGAATCGATGTTGAACCGGCGCGCGTCCTGCTCCCAGTTGACAAAGGGCAGGTGGTCGTAAAACCACGGGTCCGTCATGGCGATGTAGCGCCCCAGCAGTGTGGCGTGGGTTGTGAAGGCGATGCTGACGGAAACATTGGACCGCCGCATTTCGGGGATGGCGACGCCGGCCATCCATTCGTGGAAATGCGCGATGATCGGCGGCAGCTCCCGGCGGTCCATCGTAAGGGCCTTGAAGAATTCCTGGACAAGGAATCCGAAGGCGACGATGCTATTGAGCTCGTCGTCGTCAATCGGGGTGCCGATGTGGTGGTGTTTCCACAGGAAATATTTGATTTCATTCAGGTTGCGCATGGCACTGCGGGTGTTTAAAAGGACCACCTGCGGCCGGCCGGAGACCAGCCAGCGCCCGTAATGCGCTTCAAATCCCATGCCCCTTATCGCTTCAATGGCCCGGGCCACGAGTCCCGCCGGCTGGGCTTCTTCAAATTCAATCGCCGCCGTGACGGGATTGTAAGGGCCAATCAGGCAGTAGCGGTTGCCCCAGTGCTCGATCATGCTCGGGAGCTTTGACCGGATCACGGTGTAAATTCCGCCGAGCTGCTGGCACACTTCCCACGCGATTTCAAAAAGCAGCGTGTTTGGCGGAATGGCGTCCTGCTCCCTTTCCGGCGGAGCCTTCAGCCTGATGCTTTTTGTTGGTTTCATTTATTAACCGCAAAAAAACAGCGTGCCATTATTTGCCCGGCTGCGTGAAAATTCAAGGGGCCTGCCAGGCCATTTATGCCAAAAGTTGAATGGATTTTAAATTGATAAATAATCATCATGCTGCAGCGCCGGCCGCGCAGCGTTTTTTTTTCCGGGCCGGGATTTGCGCAAGCCGTACCCGCCTCAATGTCGCCTTGATTTTGAATATAGCATCCGCCCGAAAACAAAGTCAAGCATTTTACTTTTTTTAATCGGGCGGATGCCTTATAATACGCCGCAATGCATCGGGAATTTCCGGCGGTTGAAAGTGTTGTTATGAAAGGCTCTTCAAAAAATGCCGGCAGCATAGTCGTGCTAGGCACTGATCCTGAAGAGCAGCATCTCCTTGGCGGCATGTTGCAGGAAATGGGCTGCCGCGCAGAGCAGGTTTATAACCCGCTGGACATGATCCAGATCCTTCAGCGCCGCGAGTTTGACCTGGCGCTCATCAGCGACGCCTGGCGGGCGGACGGCGCGCGCCTGATGTGGTACGCGCGCAGCTTCCAGCCCTGGTTGCAGGGCATAATGTACGGCCCCGGGTTTGCGCCTGAAGCCGGATTGCCACCGCCTGTTTTCATGCCCGCGGACATCCTTGCCCGCATTCAAACGCCTTTCCGGGCCGGCGTCCTGCGCGGCCTGGTCGAAGAAGCGCTGCTGCGCGAAAAAAAGATCGTGTTTGCCGCCGCTCCGGACGACCTTGGCCGCGGGCTGTTTTTCCTTGAAAAGCTTCGTGCTTTCCTCCCGGAATTGCTTGATTACCACCAGTCGTTCCCGCTGGCGGAATGCCTGCAGGCTGGCATTACCGGCGCGTTCCCCTGCCGCCTTTCCGGCGCGCTCATCATGCGCGAAAAGTGCCCGGTTTTGAAAATCCATGCCGCCGCGCCCGTCACCCGTGCTTTCCTGGAAGAAGTGCAGAATGAAATTCTGGCCGGATACAAAATGTTTGTTGCGGGCCGTTCCGCTGAAGTGGCGCTGGAGGTTGACGGTGAGGATGCGGTTGTATCCGGCGCGGAGGCCGGCGCCGTCGGTTCGCTCTTTGCCATACCGCTCGTGTCGGGCCAGCAGTTCCAGGGCATGCTGGCTTTCGCCTCCCCGGAGGCCGGCGTTTACAGCGGGGCCCAGCTCGCGCACGTATGCCACGTGGCAAATCACCTTTCCAGGATATTTCCGGATCTTTCGCGGATGCAGAACCTGGTGGTCCGCGACGAGCTGACCGGGCTCAATAACCGCCGGTCTTTTGAAATCGAGCTGAGACGGGCCTGGCAGATTTGCCGCCGTTACCGCTACCCGATCGGCCTCATCATGATGGACCTGGACAGGTTCAAGTCGCTCAACGACAACTACGGGCACATGATCGGCGATGCTGTTCTCAGGGAGTTTGCCCGGATACTAGAGACCGTCTCGCGCAAGACCGATGTCCTCGCGCGTTTCGGCGGCGACGAGTTTGCCGCGATCCTTACCAATACCGGCGCCGACCAGGCCGCCTCGTTCGCCCGCCGGCTGCAGGAGGCCGTGGCCACCCACGTTTTCTGCGCGGAGCGTTACCCGTTGCAGCTGAGCGTTTCCATAGGCGTGGCCGGCAGCGACCAAAACGTTGTGGAAAACGAGTCCGACTTGCTCCTGCTCGCCGACCGTGCCTGTTACAATGCCAAGGACGGGGGCGGCGGCCTGGTAGGATTGGCCGATGAATCCAGCCGCCAGAAACCGCCTGCGGCTGATGCGGCCTCCGTGCCGGAGGCCGCATCAGCCCAGCCGGATAAGAAGGGAGTGCTGTTCATCATCGACGACGAGGAAATTATTTGCCGCACCTTTGAAAAGATGCTCGCCGCGACCGGCTTTGAGGTTTTTACAGGGACTGATCCGCGCGCGGCGGTGGAGCGGGTCCGGGCCATGTCCGAAGCGCTGGACGTGGCTCTGGTTGATCTCAAGATGCCGGGCATGAACGGCATAGAGGTAATCCAGGCTCTCAAGGCCCTGAACCCCGAAATAGTCTGCATAGTGTTGACGGGCTTTGCCTCCGTGGACAACACCATCGCGGCCATGCGGGCCGGGGCCTATGATTTCATGCAAAAACCCGTCAGCTTTGATGAGCTTGTTTTTACAGTCAGGCGCGGTGTCGAGTGCCGGCGGCTGCGCAGGCAGGTGTCGGGCTACCGGAAGCAGCTCGAAGATTCGCTGGATGAGCGCACCAGGTCCCTGAACGAAACCGCGCGCGCCCTTGAAAATTCCTACATGGCCACCATGGAGGCTTTGGCCGCCGCGCTGACGGTCCATGAAACCGACACGGTGCGCCATGACCGGCGCGTGGCGGAATACGCCGTTTTCCTGGCGCGCCGCATGAACGTCGAATCGGAACAGATAGATAAAATACGCCGCGGCGCGCTCCTGCACGATATCGGCAAGATAGGCATCCCCGACGCCATCCTGCGCAAGGCGGCTTCGTTAAATGATGCCGAGAAGGAAATCATGCGCCGCCACGCTGCCATCGGGTATAACATCGTCAGGAACATTCCCTTCCTTGCCGAGGAAGCGGAAATGGTTTACCAGCACCATGAAAATTACGACGGCACCGGCTACCCGCGCGGCATTGCCGGCCGGGATATTGTTTTCGGCGCCCGCCTGTTCGCGGTGGTGGACACCTTTGACGCGTTGTGCTCTGACCGCGTGTACCGCAAGGGCGTTCCCGTGGAACAGGCCGTGGCGGAAATAAAGCGCTGTTCCGGAACCCAGTTCGACCCGGAGATTGTAAAGGCATTCCTTGCCTGCTACGGTGAAATGGCCGTCCGTTGAAGGTTACAGCGGCCGGCAAAGCGATGCGGCATGAAAAATAAAATAAAAATACTCACCGTGATCGGCACGCGCCCCGAGGCGATCAAAATGGCTCCCGTTATCAGGGAGCTTGAGCGGCACCCCGCCGTAATCACCGGGCGCGTCTGCGTCACCGCCCAGCATCGCGGGATGCTCGACCAGGTTTTAAAAGTCTTTGCCATCAGGCCCCATTACGATCTGGACATAATGGCACCCAACCAGTCTTCCTCGCAGATTGCCGCGGCGGTTCTGACGGGGCTTAAGCCGGTCCTGGAAGCCGAGGATCCGGACTGGGTGCTGGTGCAGGGCGACACCACCACCGCCATGGCGGCGGCTCTGGGCGCGTTTTACGGGCGGCACCGGGTCGGTCATGTGGAAGCCGGCCTGAGGACGCACGACAAGTTCCAGCCTTTTCCCGAGGAAATAAACCGCCGTGTTGCGGGCGTGCTGGCCGACTTGCATTTTGCCCCGACCGAGCGCTCGCGCCGCAACCTCCTGCGCGAGGGGGTTGAGCGCGCGGCGATCCTTGTGACAGGCAACCCGGTCATTGACGCCATGCTCATGGCCGCGCGGATGAGCTACGATCCCGCTTCCGGCGCCCTGGCCGGGATACCCTGGGAGCGGCGCCTGGTCCTGGTTACGGCGCACCGGCGCGAGAATTTCGGGAAGCC
>JBAYWJ010000105.1:0-10872 GCA_041674125.1 Kiritimatiellia bacterium | reverse complement strand
CGGCCCACCAGCATATCCCCTGCACTGCCAGGACGATGACCGCCAGTATGACCAGCGGCAGGACCTGGCCGTCGTTCGCCGCCGCAACCGGGCCGCTTGCCGGCCCCCCGCCCGACCCGGCCCCCTGGCCTACCGGCGAAAGGGATGTGCCCGCCATCGGTATCATCAGCAGGAGCACAATAACAGCGCCCGTTACCCAGAGACCAATGCGGTAAAAATGCGCGAAGGAAGATGGCAGAGTCTGCCCGGCGGAGATAAAACGGGCCGCGACAACGCGCTGTGGCGCAATCAGCGCCAGCAGGGCAACCAGCGCCAGCAGGACCACGAGGTATTTTGCCAGCACCAGCGGCCACGCGCCCCATAGCAGATAAAGCGAATGCCATTTCTCCACAACGAACCTGCCGGCCGGAGTAGCAGGATATTTTCCGCGGGATATTGCCTCCGCGCTCAAGGCGGGATACAGCACCGCAAACTCAATCCCGGCCGGGCCTTTGCGCAGGGCGGCGTAAATTCTATCAAGGCCCGACTGTCCGTACTTCAGAACATAGCCTATTGCACGCCCGACCGTTCCGCGGCTGTCAACCACGGCCGCGATCTGTGCCAGGTGCCGCGTGTTCAACGGGGTGGCCGAGGCAATAACCGTCAGGGCTTTTACGTGGTCAATGCTGTCCGCCGCCCGCACCAGCGCCTCGAATTCAGACCAGGTCCTGCACTTTTTTGCGAATTGGTAAAGCGGCATCACTGTCTCCTGGAAAGCAACCAGGGCTTGGTCCTGGTTTTCCTCTTCATGGATAAAACGCAGGCACGTGCCCAGCTGGGAGACCATCGCTTCGGGCAGGACACCGTCGAGGCGTGCGGCCAGTAAAATCCTGAGGGCCGGGTCGGCCTGCGGGAAAAGCACGCTGAGCTTCAACGGCTTCGACAGCAGCTTTACAAATTCATCCCCTGACTTCTGCGCGGCTTCGTCCATGGCACGGTTGCCGCCACCGTACAGAAACCAGTCCGCCAGCGTTGTGCCGGAAAGGTTGCCATACCAGTCGCCGTTGATGCCGCTTTTATAACCGGCATTGTCCAGCCGGCCCGCGGACGTCTGATCAGAGCGCATTTCACGGCGGTAAGCCTCGCGGAGGCTCTCCAGGGCGGCCTGGTCGCCTGTCCCGGCCTCATGCAGATAATCCAGGATAAGCATGGCCCTGCCCCGGGCGCCGGATTTCCATGCTTCAGACGCCATGCGATACAAATCGGCCTCCGGCAAGGTCGCGTAGCGGGAAACATCCATGTTCCGGCCCGGATCCGGCAATTGCAGCAGCGCCGCAACAATGACCACCCCCAAGCCAATCCCTGCCAGCCTTAATATCATCATGGGCACTCCCTTTCGATTACTTTGACAAATCCGGCAGAACAACTGATGTCAAAAAATTACTGACCGGCCAGGCACCCGAAGCCGCCCGGATGCGGGAGCCGGCAGAAATTTGAATCCGCGCTGACGGCAGGATTAATATGGCAGTCAATGATCATTGTGCTCTTTGTTCTCTGTTGCGACCGTTATTCCTATCGCTTAATATTGAAACCTGAATCAAGCGTAACGCCAGGTTTCCGACGGCTTCTTGCGCTTTTTTTCCGCAGGCTTTTCATCGGCGCTATAACCCAAACTGATCATGATGTCCACCCGTGTGCCGCGCGGCAGGCCGAGGACGGACTTGACGGCCTTCTCGTCGAACCAGCCCAGCATGCAGGAGCCGACTCCCTCGGCCTCGGCCGCAAGCGAAATGAAGGCGCAGGCAATCCCGATATCCACGAGGCTGTACTGGATTCCCCGGAACTGCCCGGCCAGGCCAGCCATGAATTTAGAGCGCTCGGTGACCACGGTCAGCAGCACCGGGGCTTCCATGGCAAACTTGTTCATGCCATAGAGACCGCCAAAGGCCGCCCGCGCCAGGTTTGTCCGCACCGGTTCCGTGTCGGCCACAATAAACGACCAGGGCTGGCTGTTGCAGGCCGAGGGAGCGAGGCGCGCCGCCTCCAGTATGCGCTCGATTTTTTCTCGCGGCACCCTGTCGGGGCGGTAATTCCGGACGCTTCTCCTTTGCGCGATAAATTCAAACAATGATTTTTCCATTCCCTGTACTTTCTTGCAGATTATTTGTATCATATATAATATATGCCACATAAGCAAAGATAATTTCCATCAAGGGGGAAACATGAAGACGCGCAAGCTGGGCTACACGGGGGTTGAACTTACAACGATCGGCCTGGGCACATGGGCGCACGGCGGGGGCGGCTGGAAATTCAGCTGGGGCAGCCAGGACGACTCCGACTCCATCGCCGCCATCAAGGCCGCATTGAACTGCGGCATCAACTGGGTGGACACGGCCCCGGTCTACGGGCTCGGGCACTCGGAGGAAGTCCTCGGCCGCGCACTGAAAGAGCTCAGGCAAAGGCCTTTTGTGGCCACCAAGTGCAGCCGAGTCTGGGACAGCTCCGGCAACATTCTCAACAATCTAAGCGCCAAAAGCATCCGCGCGGAATGCGATGCAAGCCTGCGCCGCCTGGGGATCGATGTGATTGATCTTTACCAGATCCACTGGCCGGACACGGGAGAGCAGATCGAGGAGGCCTGGGCGACCGTTGCCGCTCTCATAAAGGAAGGCAAAGTGCGTTACGGCGGGGTCTCCAATTTTTCGGTGGACCAACTGAAGCGCATCATCAAGATTCACCCGGTGGCCTCGCTCCAGCCGCCCTACTCCATGCTGAAAAGGAATATCGAGGTTGACCTCTTGCCGTTCTGCGCCGAAAACGACATCGGCGTCATCGCCTACAGCCCCCTGCAGAAGGGGCTCCTTTCCGGCAAAATAACCGCTGAATACATTTTAAAGATGGGCCGGGACGACCACCGCCGCCGCGACCCCATGTTTAACGCACCGATTTTCGGCCAAATCACTGAAAAGATCGAAGCCTTGAAATCAGTTGCAGCCAGAAGCAAGCTCACCATCGCCCAGCTGGCCATTGCCTGGATCTTGCGCCGGCCGGAAATCACGGCGGCGATCGTGGGCGGAAGAACCCCGGAGCAGATCAAACAGACGGCGCCGGCGGGCGACGTTGCCCTGTCGGCCGGGACAATCGCCGAGATTGAAAAAATACTATCGAAATAATCCGCAGCAAAGACGGCGAATTATAATTCGCCCATGAAAATTAACGCATAAAACAGCCGGCCATAGTTCTGCCGCCGCTTTATGCCAAACATGACCAGACGGGATGCGAAGCAAACCTAAAGTTTGTAGGCCAGGCCGGCGATCAGCTGCACATCATTCTTGTCCTTGTCCTGCGGGGGCTCGTTGTTGTACTGGTCCTGCAGCACGATCCGCAGACTGAGGTCGGCGGCGATGGCGGCCTCGGCGCCAATTTCAAAATTGGCAAAAAAGTTGCTGAAATCGTTA
This sequence comes from Kiritimatiellia bacterium, assembly GCA_041674125.1. Lineage (GTDB taxonomy): Bacteria > Verrucomicrobiota > Kiritimatiellia > JAAZAB01 > JAAZAB01 > JAQUQV01. Next base: position 7,435 of record JBAYWJ010000105.1, on the reverse strand, counting down.
AGGGCCGGCAATAACTCGAAGGCCTCCCAGATCTTCGAACCCTTGAGCGGATTGATTTCGTAGCGCTGGGCCACGCGCAGGTTGGCGGTGTTATTGATGTCTCCCTCCCGCCGCTGGCGCACATAGGCCAAACCGGCCTCGGCCGTCAGCTTCTGGAGATCGCTCTTGACGAAATAACGCCCCACGCCGGGACCCATGATGAGGCGGTAATCTATCCCGGCAATCTGGTCATGCATGAGCTCGCCGTTGGCATAGCCGTAATCGCGTTCGCTGAAGAGCCTGCGGTAATCGGCCGTGCCCTTGGCGTTCTGGACCGTGGTCTGCTCGGTTTTATTGGAGGCATTGTTGCCCGTGAGCGCGCTTTCGCCATAGGCGCCCTGAAGGCCGAGGCGCAACTCATTTTCATTCCGCTTGTACTCGGCAAGAAGTCCGCCGTTGACAAGGAGGGTCTTGCTGTTGCCGCGTGTCAAGTTGAGGCCGGCGTTGATTTCAGCTTTCCAGCCCTCTTTTTTCTCCGGCGCGGCCGGGGCCTGCGCCGGCGCGGGCGCCTGCCCCGAGGATACCCCAGCGGCAAGCGCAACCAGGGCGGCCAGGACAGACATGCTCAAATGCGTACGATTGCTACTATACAAGAATGGCATAATCCGGATCCTTTCGCAAAACAGGCCGCTCAGGCGGTCTTGTTTGTTTTAAGAAGATCGCGGATTTCGGCCAGCAGCTTTTCCTCGCCCGAAGGGCCGGGCGGCGGGGGCGGGGGCGCCTTGGCCGCTTCGCTGCGCCGCATGGCGTTAATGCCCTTTACCATCAGGAAAATTGCAAAGGCCACGATAACAAAATCAATGATCGTATTGATGAAAATCCCGTAGTTCAGCGTGGCAACTCCGGCCGCCTTGGCCGCCGCCAGCGACGGGAAGTCGCCTGACCCCAGCACTATGAAGAGGTTTGAAAAATCAACGTTGCCCATCAATTTCCCTATGGGCGGCATGAGAATATCGGAGACCAGCGAGGAAACTATCTTGCCGAAGGCGGCTCCGATGATTATGCCCACGGCCATGTCCATGACATTGCCGCGCATGGCAAACTGCTTGAACTCCTTTATCCAACTCATGACGCCTCCATTTATTACGGCAACAATAATTATTATTGTCGCCTCGAAGCCGCATACTGCACTCGCGGTGGCGCACAGTCAAGAATTATCCATGAAATTATTATTGTATCCCGGGCCGGTTCTGCTATTTTGCAACGCCAGCCGGTTGCCATGCCATCCCGGAATCAAACAAACAGGAGTTATGTAAACACATGAAACAAGCCGCCGCTCATTCTTTACGATATCTCGCTTGCCTGGCAATCGTTTCCATTGCACTGGCCGGCGCCGCGCGGGCCCAGGATGGTTCCTATTATCCCGGCGAGCCCCTCGCGACAAACGAGATGCGGATTTCATTCATGGGCACCTCGTTCCTGCCGCGCCTCACCCAGGCCGCCAACAGCGTCTTCGTCGAGTGCGGCAACGGCGAGAGCTTTGTGTTCGACTGCGGCTCAGGCGTGGTGGAAAAATACGTGGCAATGGGCGTCCCCTACTCCCGCATGGACAAGATATTCCTCACCCACCTGCACGCCGACCACATGAGCGACCTGATGTTCATTTACGCTTTCGGCCCTTCCACCGATCGCATGACCCCGCTGCATTTATGGGGGCCCACGGGCAACACCGCGGACGAGGGCGTTACCTATTTTGCCGAAACCACCAAAGCCACCACCAAGTGGCACCGCGAGAGTTTCAGCTTCCTTTCCACCGGCCTTACCAACGGCCTGGACGGGTATGATTTAATACCCCACGAATGCCCTTATGAGCTGATCGGCAACGAAGTCTACAACTCCAACGGCGTGCGAATCACCCACTTCCCGGCCATCCATGACAGAAACGGTGCCATCAGTTTCCGCCTGGAATGGGAAGGCATCGCGATGGTGTTTTCAGGGGACTCCCAGCCGAACACCTTCATACTGAACCAGGCCACCAACCTCGACGTGCTGATTCACGAAGTCACCCTCTCCCCCCAGCTCTGGGCCTCCAAGAACGGTCCCATGACGCCGTCGCTTGATTCAATTTATGTTAATGGCGTCGGCCTTGCCAAGACAATACAGGACTGCTCCCACACGCCCTGCAAGGCCTTCGGGTTCATGCTCAGTGAACTCGAACAGACCGGCGCCGCACCCCGCCTGGCCGTGGCCACCCACTGCCAGTTCCAGGAAGACACCACTAACGCCGTCATGACCGATATCCGCTCATGGTACACGGGCCCGGTAACGCTCGCTAAAGACCTGCTGGTGCTGAACGTTTCCACGGATAAAAGCCGGCCGATCCGACAGAGAACGGCCGTTGTCTCCAGTGACGCTTTTTATACAGCCGCGGCAAGCTATCCTGCTTCCATGCTGGCCCAGCCCAAGTACACCAACAACATGATGCAACTGAGCGACTGGCTCCAGGGCCACATTATCCCCGAAACGCTCTATACCAACGTTCCCGCCGGACCGACGGCCGGGAATGAAGCCTCGAAGCCCGCAGCACCGCATACCGGCTTTGAACAGGAGGCCTCCCTCGTATCGCTCGACACGGCCCCGGCCACCAATGAGATGCGGGTGACCTTCATGGGCACCTCGTTCCTGCCGCGTCTCTCCCAGGCCGCCAACAGCGTTTTTGTCGAATGCGGCAACGGCGAAAATTTCGTCTTCGACTGCGGGGCCGGCGTTATTGAAAAATATGTCGCCGCCGGCGCAGCCTATTCCCAGATGGACCGGATACTCCTCACCCACCTGCACGCCGACCACATGAGCGACCTGATGTTCATCTACTGCTTCGGGCCCTCGTCAGACCGCTTTACGCCCCTGCATGTATGGGGCCCCACCGGGCCGGGCACCAACGCCCCGCAGGGCCCGCAGCCGGATGAAGGCATTACTAATTTCTGCAGCACTACGAAAAACATGACCAAGTGGCACCGCGAGAGCTTCAGCTTCCTCGCCACCGGCCTGGCTGACGGCCAGGATGGCTACGACCTTGTTCCCCACGAGTGCCCCTACGAGCTCACGGGCAACCTGGTCTACAACTCCAACGGCGTGCGGATCACCCATTTCCCGGCCATCCACGACCGGGACGGGGGCATCAGCTTCCGGCTGGAGTGGGAAGGCATCGCGATGGTGTTTTCGGGGGACACGCGGCCGAACTATTTCATGCTGAACCAGGCCACCAATATCGACGTGCTGATTCATGAGGTGACACTGTCACCTGAAGTCTGGGCGGCCAAGAACACCGGGCGCGGCCCGGGAGATCCCGTCTATTCCAACGCCGTGGCCAGGGCCAAGCTCATCCAGGACTGTTCCCACACGCCGGCCAAGGCGCTCGGGTACATCCTCCGCCAGCTTGAACTCGGCAACGCAGCCCCGCGCCTGACGGCAGCCACCCATTGCCAGTTCGAGGAAGACACCACCAACGCCGTCATGGCCGACATCCGCTCCTGGTATTCAGGCCCGGTCGCGCTGGTCAAGGATCTTCAGTCAATCACCATCCCGGCCGACAAAACCCAGCCGATCCGGCAGGGAACAGTTTCCTATTCAAGCAACGCCTTCTATACCCACAAAAAATTCTATTCCTCGGGCCAGATGGCGGCGCCCAAATACACCAACAACCTCATGCAGCTCAGCAGTTACCTGCTGGAACACGTCATCCCCGCGCGCTCATATTCCACGATCTACACGGACGTGGACATGGATGGGGACGGCAAAATGGACCTGGCGCTGTATAATCAAAATACCGGAGCATGGCTCGCGAGCCTCTCAGGCCAGGGCTATGCCCTCGCTTCCGCCACACTGAGCGGTCCCGGCTGTGTCCCGGCGCCTGGAGATTACGACTGGGACAGAAAAACTGATCCCGCGGTATACAACCAGTCCGCCGGGCAATGGATTGCCGCGCTCTCGGCGCCGGGTTACCTGCCAGCTTCAGTTGCGTTCGGCGGTCCGGACTTCCGGGCGGCGCCCGGTGATTTCGACGGAGACCGCCTGGCTGACCCGGCCGTCTACCAGGATTCCACCGGATGCTTGATCGCTATGCTCTCGGCCAGCGGTTACGCGACGGCCGCCGTCAATTTCGGGATGCAGGGCTGCATGCCGGTCCAACGCGATTACGACGGCGACGGCAAGGTTGACCCGGCGCTGTACCAGCAATCTTCGGGCGGCTGGTACGTCCTGCTCTCCGGCAGCGGCTACGCGGCCGCCACAACCGCTTTTGGCGGCCCGGGATTCCTGCCCATACCGGGCGACTATGACGGCGACGGCAAGGTTGACCCGTGCGTTTACAATGAATCTTCGGGGGTCTGGTACGCAACCCAGTCCGGCTTCGGATACGGGACCACGGCATTCGCTTTCGGCGGCCCGGGCTGCCAGGCTGTTCCGGGCGACCTGGACGGCGACCTGAAATCTGACATCGCCCTGTACCAGGCCGCCTCCGGCATCTGGCGGGCCATGCTCTCGGCGAGCGGCTATGCCGTCAGCACGGCCGCATTCGGGGGAACGGACTTTGTGCCGGTCTGGCTCAATCCGGACGGCTTATAGACTGAAAAGTGCCGGTATCCAGCGCGCGCATATGCGCCCGGCCGCAACCCAAGGCTGTAGCATTTTAGGCTGTAGGTTGTAGGTTAAAACCGGAAAAATACATCGGCAAAAAACCGGAATTGCCGTTTTCAAAATATTGGCAACTCATACTGTTTTTTCAAGGTTTTCCTAATAGTCTATCAACCTATAACCTATTAACCTGCATCCCATGGGATGCTAATGGACAGTTTTTTATCAGTTAAACAAGTTCAAATCAATTGACGGCCGGGCCTTATCCAAATATATTGCACGGAAGATGCAGTCAATCATGCAATTAATCCTGAAGACAACCGCCCTGGGATGCGCGGCGGCCTTTTTTTCGTGTGGATGCGCTGATAAAGATACCTGGCGTTTGGTTTTCAGCGATGATTTCGGCCGCGCGGAACCTGGCGCGGAATGGATCGCGCTGGATGGCGACTGGAAAATAGAAAACCGCTGCCTGGTCTGCGCGCATGGCGGCAGCGTTATCGTCAACCGGGATATCCCGCTCTGCCAGAAACTGGAATTCGAGGCGCTGACGGATATGCCGGGTGATATCAGCCCCTTCCTGCAAACGGACGGGCGCGATATGTTTTCCGGGTATTTCCTTCAGTTCGGCGGGTTCAACAACACGATGAACAAGGCGCGGCGGCTTTCGGAATTCATTACCTTTGACCGGCAACACCTGATTGAGAAAGGAAAATGGCACAGGATCGCGGCCGAGTTTGACGGGAAAAATGCGCGGCTTACCGTGGACGGACACGTGGTGCATGATTATCTTGAGGCGGAGGCTCAGCTGCTTGGCTCGGGGCATAACCGGGCGGGAATTTATGTCCACAAGCAAGCCCGCATCAGGAGCGTCAGGTTTTATGCCAGTGACCCCGGAAAAGCCTTGCGCCCCCAAACCGCCGCCAGCCCGCCGGAAAGCGATCCGCTGACCGGCAACCTGCTCCGGGGCGGTGACGGCGAGGCCCCGGCAATGTTCGTTAAATGGGGCGGGCCGGTGACGCGCACAACCAACGACGCTCATTCCGGCGCCGCCGCGTTGCGGATTGATTGTGTAGCCATGGCCACGGCCCCCGGCCTGGTTGAAATCAACCGGTCCAATAGCTACGAGCTGGCCTGCTGGTTCCGGTCGGCCAATACAAACCAGACCTCGCGCGCGCTGCTGGATATGCGTTTTTTTACGGCGGACCGGCGGCCGATTGACAACTGGGCGGTGCAGCCGGTCACAAGCGCAAGCGCGCTTCTGAAAGATGCTCCTGCCGGGACAATAATTTTGCGGGTTGCAAAGCGCGATTGGCAGGCGGAAGCCGGCGGAATACTACGCGGCGGACGCATGGGTCTGCGCCTTGCGGTCAATGCCAGGGATGATCTTTCCGACCTGCCGAATTTCGAAACCCTGCCGGTTGATACTCTAGCGGACAAAGAATCCTGTTACGAGATAACATTATCCGCGCCTCTCAAGCAGGCGCTGTTATCCGGGACCGGCGTGCGGCTGCACAGGTACCTGGACTATCCGCGCGTTTCGACCAATCATGTGCCCGCGGCATGGAAGCGCTATGCATTCACCGTTGCCGGCAAACCCGCGCCGGGGGCCAGGGCCGAGATGCGGATCTGGCCGGGCGCAAAATACGCCGGGGTGGTTATTTTCAACCACTACAGCCGTTATCCCGCCCCCCTCCCGGAAGGCGAAGAGGAACCGATCCTGCATTTTGACGATTTGATTCTCAAAAAAGTTGGTTCGGCCCCGTGAATAGCGAGGTGCCTGCCGCATGTTGCATGGCGACAAAAGTCTTGCATGCACGGGTTGTGAATATTAGGCTTTAGCGAGAAAGGAAATGCAATGGAACAGGTCATAATCATCGGGTCGGGTCCGGCGGGTTACACGGCCGCGGTGTATTGCGCCCGCGCGGGGCTTAAGCCGCTGGTGCTCCAGGGCGCGCAGCCGGGGGGGCAACTCATGACTACCACCGACATTGAAAACTACCCCGGCTTTCCCAAGGGCATCAACGGCGCGGAGCTGATGGAGCTCATGCGCTCACAGTCCGGGCGCTTCGGGGCGCGCGTCGTGGCCGACGAGGCCGCCGGTGTTGAGTTCAAGTCCCGGACGCTGGTTGTAAATGCGCGGCAGGGCGGAAGGCTTGAGGCGCGCTCCGTGATCATCGCCACTGGGGCAAGCGCGATTTACCTCGGGCTCGATTCCGAGCAGAAACTGATCGGCCGCGGCGTCTCGGGCTGCGCCACCTGCGACGGCGCCCTTTACCGCGGCAAGGACGTAGCCGTTGTCGGCGGCGGCGACACCGCGATGGAGGACGCCCTTTTCCTTACACGCTTTGCCTCCTCGGTGACCATCATCCACCGCCGCGACCAGTTCCGCGCCTCCAGGATCATGGCCGAGAGGGTCATCCAGCACCCGAAGATCAAGGTGCTCTGGAACAGCGTCGTCACGGAAGTTTTCGATGTGGCCAAGAATGACGTTGAAGCCCTGGCGCTCAAAAACGTCAAGACCGGGGAAACCTCCAGGCTGGCGGTGGCCGGGCTGTTCGTCGCCATCGGCCACAGGCCCAACACCGGCATATTCAAGGGGCAGGTCGACCTGGACGACAAGGGATATATCATCACTGAAAACACGCGCACTAGCGTGACGGGCGTCTTTGCGGCCGGCGACGTTCAGGACCACGCCTACCGCCAGGCGGTCACGGCGGCCGGGTCGGGCTGCATGGCGGCCATCGAGGCGGAGCGGTTTCTGGCGCAGGGATGATTTTCGGGAGGCCTGTTCGTTCGTGTTTTGAAATTGGAAATTAGAAATTTG
>JBAYWJ010000104.1:0-11026 GCA_041674125.1 Kiritimatiellia bacterium | reverse complement strand
GGTTTTGCCGTCTCCGTCGTAGTCGCCCGGAACAGGCAGGTAGCCGTAAGAGCCGAAGTCGGCGTTGTCGGCAAGCCAGTCCGAGGCCAGCGAGGACCAGACAAACCAGCGGCCGTCGAATTTGTGGTAGATGGCATAGTCCCCGGCGTTGTCGCCGTCAAAGTCGTTGTTGAGGGCCTTGGCGCGCAGCGAGGAGGCGTGGGCCGGCGCGTTGCCTCCTATGCCCACCGCGGCCCAGGCGGAATTGACCGCGCCGGTCAGGGAGGGTTCGATGTCCTGCGCGGCCGAAAGCCAGGCGGACCTTGCGGCGGCATAGTCAGTGTTGGGGGTGCAGTAAACGGTAAGGGCCCGGTAAGCCAACCGGCGCGCGCTTTCAATCCCGATCCCTGTGAAACTGTAGACGATGCCGTCGTTGGTGCCGCTGCCGCCCTCGCAAAGCAGGTAGAAAAAGTGGTTCTGGACCCCGCAGTTGTGGTGGACGCCGCCGTTGTCGGAGCTGCCGTAATGCCAGTGAGAGCCGTGGTAGCGGCCGGGGTCGGCGTAGCGCCCCGGGTTGCGCATGTCGCGCAACGCGGTTGCCCCGGAAAGGTAAACGCAGTCTTCGCCCATGAGCCAGTCGGAGCGCCCGGCGGCACGGCCGGGATAGGCGCTCCTTCCATCCTGCTGGCAGTTGAACTCGACCAGCGCGCCGAAAATGTCGGAAAACGACTCGTTCAGGGCGCCCGATTCGTTCTGGTAGACGAGGGCGGAGGTGTTTTCGGTCACGGCGTGGGTGAATTCATGAGCGCAGACATCAAGCACCGTCAGCTCGCCATAGACTTCGCCCGGATAAAAATAAAAAGCCCCGGCGTCCGGGTCCCAGTAGGCGTTGTCGGTGCCGCCCGCCGTGCGAACGATCGCCAGCGCTTTTTCGCCGGCATTGTCGAAGCTGTAGCGCGCATGCACCGCGTAATAATACGCCTGGATATTGTTGAAGTTGTACGCCGCGGAAAAATCAGACCTGGCCGCTTTGTCCGTCTCCCAGGCCGGCGCGGCAGAGCGGCAGGTCCTGTTGTTCTGGTAATCGAATATCTCCCAGCGGAGGGTGTTGTAGCGGAGGTAATAATAGCCTCCGCTGGCATCCCCGGTGACGAGCGCGTAGTCTCCTCCCTCGCCGGAGTTGAGGTGTCCTCCGAGCGAGGCATCGCTTTTCCTGATGTCGTTGAAGCGGTTGATGATGGCGCCGTTCCTGGCATTGACCCAGTAACGCCAGAGGCCGGGGGCGGATGACAGCCCGCGGCATGCGAGCGTGAGCTCGTATGCCAAAACGGGGGACACGTCCCGTGCATAGACGACCAGCTCAGGATTGCCCTTGAGGATGCCCGGCGGATAGCCGGCGGCGTCGAGATCGCGCCGCGCGGCGGCTACCGCGCCATCGCAGTCAATGGCCGGGCGGCCGCAGTCTCCGATGCCGGTGATGTAGCGCCCGCTGACCTGGTAGGGCTTTCCCGGGCGGTCGAAGTGCACGATGATTTCGGCCCCGACGACTCTCAATCTTTCATGCATCTGGTCGAGGCGGACGTGGCGGAAGCCAAGGCCGTCGGTGACGGAACTTTTTGCGCGGAATTCGCCGGGTGCGTCACGCAGGCGGTAAACCCGGGACAGACTGTCCATGACAGCCACGGCGTCGGCGGCATAATCCCTCGCGTGCGCCGGGGTCATTTGCAGCCCCTTGCCTCCGCGGTTAAAGGCGCCGAGGTCGCCGCCGCGGATGGAGCCGGGAACCCCGGTCTTTAAATCCCACGCAATGGAAACAAATCCGAGCTCTCGGGCGGCAGCATTTTGCGCGGTGGTGGGCATGATATGCACTGCGGCCGGCGGCGCTGACAGGGCCGGCTGAGGGCGCGGTTCATCGTCACGGAAGGCCATCAGGCTGGTGGCCAGACAAAAAAAAGGCAGGCACAGGGCGTACCGTTTCAGCGTTGTGGCTGCAAAAGACATTGGCTTTGAAAAAAATCGGGATTGTTTTTATTAGAATTTACTATCCCGCGGAGGCGTATGTCAACGGTAATCCGTTTTCGCCCCGCGCGCGGTTGGTCTTGACCTTGGGCCCGGATAGAGGTATTTTTGCCCCCATGAAGCAAGCGGCATTTAAGCGGCCGGGCTGGGACGATTATTTCATGGATATTGCCCTGGTGGTCAAGCGCAGGGGCAACTGCCTGCGCCGCCAGGTGGCGGCGGTGATCGTCATGGATCACCGCATCATTTCTACCGGCTACAACGGCACGCCGAGCGGGATAAGGAACTGCTTTGAGGGCGGCTGCCCGCGCTGCGCCAGCAAGGTCCGCTCCGGCCGAAACCTGGACCAGTGCGTCTGCGCGCACGCCGAGGAGAATGCCATCATCCAGGCCGCACACCACGGCGTGGCTTTGCGGGGGGCTACCCTTTACTGCACCGAAAGCCCTTGCCTTTTGTGCGCCAAGATGATCATCAGTGCCGGCATCAGGAAGGTTATCTACGGGAACAAATATCATTTCAACCGGCAGGTATCCGCGCTTTTTGGGGAAGCCGGTGTGGTTTGCCGCAGGCATGTGCGGCGGCGCGAGGGCGTCTGAAGGCGGTATCCTTTGGTGGCGGGCAACGAACGGAGAAACAATGAAAATACTGGTCACCGGCGGCGCCGGATTCATAGGAAGCAATTTTATCCACTTCATGCTGGCGCAGTATCCCGACGTTCAGATTGTGAACCTCGATGCGCTCACATACGCCGGCAATCTTGAGAACCTGGCGCCGGTTGAAAAGGACGGCCGCTACCGGTTCGTCAAGGGCGACGTGGCGTCGGCGGACGATCTCAGGGGCGTTTTCCAGGCGCAGGCCTTTGACGCGGTTGTGCACTTTGCCGCCGAAAGCCACGTGGACCGCAGCCTGCACCTCGGGCCGGATGTTTTTATCATGACCAACATCCTCGGGACGCAGAGGCTCCTCGACGCCTGCCGCGCGCACTCCGTGCCGCGTTTCCTGCACGTATCCACCGACGAAGTTTACGGCAGCCTCGGGCGCGAGGGTCGCTTCACGGAGAGCACGCCCCTCCAGCCCAACAATCCCTACGCGGCCACCAAGGCGGCCTCGGATTTGATGGTCAGGGCCGCGGTCAAGTCGCACGGGCTGGGCGCCGTTATCACGCGCTGCTCCAACAACTTCGGCCCCTACCAGTTCCCCGAAAAGCTGATCCCGCTCATGATAGCCAACGCCGTCGAGGGCAAGCCGCTGCCGGTTTACGGGGACGGCATGCAGGTGCGCGACTGGATATTCGTGAGCGATCATTGCCGGGGGGTGGACGCGGTCTTGCGGCGCGGCCGCGCAGGGGAAGTCTACAACATAGGCGGCTCGCACGACGTTCCCAACCTGGAGGTGGTGCGCCTCATCTTGAAAATGCTGGGCAAGCCTGAGTCCATGATTAAATACGTCAAGGACCGTCCCGGGCACGACCGGCGCTACGCGATGGATACGGCCAAGATCAAAAGCGAACTTGGATGGGGGCCGCAGCTTGATTTTGAAACCGGACTGCGCAGGACTGTCGACTGGTACCTCGCCAATCGCGCCTGGTGGGAGAGGGTGCGGAGCGGCGCCTACCAGGAATATTACCGCCACATGTACGGCTGATGCCCGTTACAGGTGAGCGTTAAGCTTGGCTTTCAGGTCTTCCTTGCGCAACGCGCCCACGATCTGCTCCTGCACGATCCCCTTTTTCATGACCAGCAGGGTCGGGATGGAGCGGATGTGAAACTTTTCCGCGAGGGCCTGGTTTTCATCCACGTTCACCTTGGCGATCTTGAACTTGCCCTCCATCTCGCCGGCCAGCTCGTCCAGCACCGGGGCAATCATTCGGCAGGGGCCGCACCACTCGGCCCAGAAATCCACCAGGACCGGGATGGCTGAGTTGGCGGCTTCGCTGTCCCAGTTCTTTTCGTTCAAATGCACGATTTTATCACTGCCCATGGTCTGCCTCCTTGCTTGCTGGTGTAATAATTAAAACAAACCCGCGGGAACCGGCAGGGCCAGCCCCGGGCCGAACGATTGAGTCGAGAGCAGGTAAACGAGCAGCGCAAGGCAGACTGCAGCCGCGCCGGCCAGGATGGAAAAGACGGGTGTCAGCTTGTCCGCTTCCGGCTCAACGGCGGCGGCCGCCGCGGCGGGCGCCTCAACCGGGGTTGCGGCCGAAGCGGAAACAGCCGGCGGCTTTGCCGCAGCCTGGCGCGGGACAACCACGGTCCGCGGCGCAATGATGTTCCGGTCGGTCCGCTTGATCCTGATGGTCTTGCGCTGGGTGGCGGGGATGTCGGAGGACAGCCCTTGCGGCAGCTCGATTTTTGCGGTTTCAGATTTCTTGGCGGCCTGCAGCCCGTCGGTCACGGTGGATATTTCATCCGGCTGGCTGGTTCCCATGATGGTTGACGGCCGCTTGAGGCGTATGGTTTTCGGGCCGGGAGTCGGCTCGGTTGCAGAAATTGCTGCAATCGGGGCGGTTTTCTGCTTGATTTGCGTCGGCTCCGGTTCGATATCAAGGATGATGCGCGAAGTTTCAGCGGTCGGCCTGGGTGGCACGGGACTCTTGATGACCGTTGCCGCGGTGGCGGAAGAGGGCTTGGGGTGCAGCACCTTGGCGATGGTGGGGGCGGTGGTTATGTCAGGCTTGATCACGATCGGCGAAGTGGCAGGGCGCTTGAGGCGGATGGTCTGCGGGATGGGCGCGGTGTGGGTGGGTATCCCCGTGATCACGCCGGTGGATTTTTTATCGGCCAGCTGTATGGGTATGGCCGAGGTCGGCTTCTTTGCGGCCGGCTTGGCGCTCAGGGCATCGTCGAGCGAAATACGGGTCGTTTTCTTCAGGGCCTCGATTTCCGACTCGCTCGGATTTTGGTTGGGAATGTTGTCTGCCATGGCCGGCGCCCGCTAAACCATCATGATTTCTTTTTCTTTGCGCTCAAGCGTTTCGTCCAGCTTTTTTATGAAAGCGTCAGTGTAATTCTGGATGTCCTTCAGGCCGCTTTCCTTTTCATCCTCGGTGATCTTGCTTTCCTTTGCCAGAACCTTGATTTTTTCGTTGGCTTCCTGCCGGATCGCCCTGACGGAGACGCGGCCTTTTTCGGTCATCTGGCGAGCGACCTTTCCGATTTCGCGCCGGCGTTCCTCGCTCAGCTCAGGGATGGGGACCCTGATGACCCGGCCGTCGTTCAAAGGCGTGATGCCGAGGTTGGCGGCGATGATCGCCTTCTCGATTGCCGGCAGGGCGGTCGGATCGTAGGCGTTGATCACAATCAGCCTCACGTCGGGCGTGGAAATGTTCGCGATCTCCCGCATCCGCACCGAGGATCCGTAATAGGAGACCGAAATGTGCTCCACCATGCCTGCGGAGGCCTTGCCCGTGCGCAGGCCCTCAAACTGCTGGTGCACGAACTTGAGGACCTTGTCCATCTGGTCCTCGGTTTCCAGGAGAATGTCGTCGAGCGTGGCCATGCTCAGCATCCTTTCAATATGGTAGCGCTTGGTCTCAATTCGATATGAGCGTTCCGATCTTGTCGCCGGCCAGTACGCGCTGGATGTTGCCGTCCTTGAAAAAATCGAAAACGATGATCGGGATGTTATTTTCCATGCAGAGCGAAAAAGCGGCCGAATCCATTACCTTCAGCGTGTCCACGATGGCCTTGTGGTAGGATATCCTGGTATATTTTTTCGCGCTGGCGTCCTTCATGGGGTCGCGGTTGTAGACCCCGTCCACCTTGGTGGCCTTGAGCAGGATGTCGGCATTGATTTCATTCGCCCGCAGGGCCGCGGCGCTGTCGGTGGTGAAATAGGGGTTGCCGGTGCCGCCTGCGAAAATCACCACGCGCCCCTTTTCCAGGTGCCGGATGGCGCGGCGCCGTATGAAAGGCTCCGCGATCTGCTTCATCTCGATCGCCGTCTGGACCCGCGTGTCTACCCCGTTTTTTTCCAGGGCGTCCTGGAGGGCTAGGGCGTTAATGAGCGTGGCGAGCATGCCCATGTAATCGCCGGTGTTGCGGTCGATGCCATGGGCCTGGCCGGTCCCGCCCCTGAAAATATTGCCGCCGCCTATGACCAGCGCCATCTGGGCGCCCATGTTTTTGGCGGAGGAGATGCTTTTGGCCACCCGGCTGACTATCTGGGGGTCTATGCTCTGGCCGGTGCGGTGATTCTGCATCGTCTCGCCGCTCAGTTTCAGGAGAACGCGCCGGTATTTGCTCTTTGCGTTTTTTTGAATCATTTTGGGCCGTAAAACCACCGGACAATTATCCCGCATTGAAGCAGTGAATGAAAATTATCAATAATTTATTTCAGCGTCAAACCAAATAAGTATTATTTTGATTTATTTCTCCGGGGCGTTTATGATAGGGTTCGGTAACTGTTCAGGAGGAAACATGCGCAGGTTATGTTTGGGAATGTTAACGGCCGCTCTGGCCGGCTTCGCGTCCGTGGCGGCGGAAAACGGGACGGTGAACCCGATTTTCCTGGCGTCGGAGGAGGGCAATTTGAAGCTGGCCACGGTGCTGCTCGAGAAGGACCCCGCCCTGGTCAAGGCCAGGGCCAGTGCCGGCTACACCCCCCTGCACCTGGCCGCCGGCGCCGGTAAAACCCGCATGGCCGGGATGTTGCTTGCGCACGGCGCCGCGGTTGATGCCCGTGATGATGCCGGCGCAACCGCCCTGCACCTGGCCGCCTACGGCGGCCATTTGAAAGTGACGGAATTGCTGCTTGAACACAAGGCAGGCGTTGACATGCGCAACATGCGCCAGCGCACCGCGCTGCACAATGCCGCCGGCCGGGGTTTCGAGGAAGTGGCCGCGCGGCTCGTCCGGGCCGGAGCCGATGTCAACGCGCGCGACAATACCGGCATGACACCCCTGCACGTCTCTGCCGTTGCCGGGCAGGCCAGAATGGTGGAATTGCTCGGCAAAAGCGGCGCTGCGCTGAATGAGCGCGACGGCGCCGGCAACACGGCGCTTTGCCTTGCGCTTCAATTTGAAAGGCACGGCGCCGCGGAAGCACTTTTGCGCCTGCGCGCGGACGCAAGCCTCAAAAACAACCTGGGCCTTTCCCCGCTGCACCTGGCCGCGAGCAGCGGTGATGAGCGGGCCGTCGAAAAGCTCCTTGAATGCGGCGCCCCCGCCGCCGCTGCAGACAACAAGGGCCAGACCGCGCTCCAGTGGGCGGAATTCAAAGGCCATAAAAAAGCGGCCGAAATCCTCAGGAACGCGGAAAGCAAAGCCGCCGGCGCCGGCCGCAAACCGCAATAGCACTCATGCCTGTAAGGTTCAAAGACTATTACGAGATTCTCGGGGTGGGGCGCGCTTCAACCCATGATGACGTCCGTCGCGCTTACCGCAGGCTGGCCCGCAAGTTTCACCCCGATGTCAACAAGAGCCCGGATGCGGAAGGCAAATTCAAGGAAATAGCCGAGGCCTACGAGGTTCTCGGGGATCCGCAAAAGCGCAAACGCTACGACGAGTTCGGGGCCAGTTATCATTCGGGTGACGAGTTCCGGCCGCCGCCGGGCGCGGAGGAAAGTTTCAGATTTTACAGCGAGCCATCGGCTGCAGGCTTTGGCAGCGATGATTTGGGCGGGTTCAGCGACTTTTTTGAGGCTCTTTTCGGAGGGCGCGGCGGCGCGGGCGGACATTTCAACCAGGCCGGATTCGGCGGTTCGTCAAGACATTCCCGGGGGCAGGATCACGAAGCCGGCCTTACGATCAGCATGGAGGAGGCTTTCCACGGAGCCAGAAAGACGATCTCCCTGCAGACTGCCAGGCTCGATGAAAATGGCCATGTCCAGCGCCAGACAAAGGCTTACCAGGTCAGGATTCCCGCCGGGACGACCGACGGGATGAAAATCAGGCTGTCCGGGCAGGGGGGCGAGGGTACCCCGGGCGGCGCGGCCGGAGACCTCTATTTGCATATTTCCGTCGCGCCCCACCATGTTTTTACCTGCTCCGGCAGGAACCTTGAAGTCACCGTGCCGGTGGCGCCCTGGGAAGCCGCGCTGGGAGCCGGGATAACCGTGCCCACCGTGGATGGCAAGGCTTCGCTTAAGATCGGTCCCGGAACTCAGACCGGACAGAAATTCCGCCTGCGCGGCAAAGGCTTCCCCGGGCACAGCCCCGGCGACCTGATTGTCACGATCCGGATCGAAGTTCCGCGCTCTCTTTCAGCCGGCGAGCGCAGACTTTTTGAGGAGCTCGCGAAAACATCGTCTTTCAGGCCAAGGGACAATAACAGCGGATAGTCGGCACACGGTGCGGACCGGAAAGATGCCTTTTCCTGTCCGCCTGACGCTATCCTCTTTAATAGCATGAACACAAGAGAACGCTATGCTTGCGGTGCAGGTTTTGGCGGACCGCCCGGCGGCCTGCCGGCCGACATTCTCACGCCGGAAGAGCTTGCCTTTCTTGCCGGAACCACGGAGGAAACGATACGCGAGCTCGTAGCGCTGGACTTGATATGCCCCCGCGAGCGGGAGGCGGATGAGGATGGTTTCGGCGTGGAAAATATCCCGGCCGTGCGCCGTATTCTCCGCCTGCAGCGACAGCTTCAGGTTGGCCTTGATTCCATGGCGCTCGTCCTGGATTTGCTTGACAGAATTGACGAGCTCGAGCGGCGCATTCGCTCTGTGAACTCTGGCGAGTCCGGTGAGCGGGTGAGAGAAATCTGAAGATTATGAAGCCCACTTTAACCATCCTCGGCGCGCGGGGCACAATGCCCGTTTCCGGACGGCCGTTCCTTAAATACGGCGGCCACACCACCTGCTTTTGCCTGACTACGGGCCATGGCAAGGTGATCATTGACGCTGGCACGGGGCTAGCGCTACTGGGGGAAAACGCGCGCGAACAGACGCAGCCGGCCACGCTCCTCTTCACCCATTTCCACCTGGATCACGTCATCGGCCTGCCGTTTTTCAGGAGGCTTTACAACCCGGCGGCAAGACTGCGCATCATGGCCGACTCCTCCCGCCCGGACAAGTGGCGCGCCAGCCTTGCAAACCTGATCCGCCCCCCTTACTGGCCGCTGCGCTTGAAAGACCTGCCCTGCGCGGTTGAAATGCGTGATTTACCGCGGGTAAAAAAATGTCTTTCCATTTACGGGGCGCGTATTTCGTGGTGCCGCGTTATTCATCCCCAGGGGTGCCTGGCGTACCGGATTGATGCCGCTTCCGGCTCGGCGGCCATTGTAACCGACCATGAACAGGGCGTTCTGCCGCACGCGCCCGGCCTCCTGGCGCTGTGCAGGGGCTGCGACAGCCTGATATATGACGCGCAATATCTGCCCGGGGAGATTGAGGCCCATCGCGGGTGGGGCCACGGCACCTGGCGCGAGGCTGTGGCGCTGGCCCGCGCGGCCGGGGCGGGCGAGTTGATCCTGACACACCATGACGTCGCCCGCAGGGATGAAGAAATCGACCGGATGGTCGGAAAAGCCCGCCGCCACTTCAAAAATACCAGCGCGGCGCACAGCGGCATGATCATCTTTTAAGTCCCCGTGACCACGCGCGCGCATTCCTTTCGGGAGCATGGCGCATTTTTTGTAACCATTTATTTGTCAATGAAATCCGCAGCGAAATCGCCGGTTTCTTCGAGGCTTGACATCCAGCGGGCATTAGTGATGATTATAGCCTGTTTTTGACCAATCCGGACCAATAACCAGAAAGGTGCGTATGAAAAAAGATTCCTTTGACTTTTTAAAAAATCTCATGCTCCAGCCTTCGCCCTCCGGGTTTGAAGTGCCGGCCCAGAATGTGATCCGGCGGCGCATGCGGGCATTTACCGGCCGCGTAACCACTGACGTGCATGGAAATGTGACCGGCGTATTGAACGAGAAGGCCGGCATGAAGGTCATGCTCGCGGGGCACGTGGACGAAATCGGCCTCATGATCACGCATATTGACGACAAGGGCTTCTTGTACTTTGCGATGATAGGCGGCCTGGACCCGGCCACCCTGGTCTGCCAGAGGGTTGAGATACTTTCCTCGAAGGGCACGGTCAGGGGGGTCATCGGCCGCAAGGCAGTGCACCTGATGGATTCCTCCGAGCGCGGCCGGGAGTTGAAGCTGGAAGACCTGTGGATTGACATCGGGGCCAAGGACAGGAAAGACGCCATGAAAGTCGTGGCGGTGGGCGATCCGGTCGTGATCGCGCCGGAATTCATTGAGCTGCGCAACCGGCTTGTGGCGGCCCGCGCTTTTGACGACCGGGTGGGGGCCTGGGTGATTACCGAGGTGCTGGTGGCACTGGCAAAAAAGAAACTGAAGGTGGGCGTTTACGCGGTTTCAACCGTGCAGGAAGAGGTCGGGCTGCGCGGGGCGATCACGAGCGCCTACAACATCAAGCCGGCCGCCGGCATCGCCGTGGACGTGGGTTTCGCCTCCGATTATCCGGCCGGCATGCCGAAAAAGACCGGCGATATCTCCCTTGGCAAGGGGCCGATCCTTCACGCCGGCGCCAATATCAACCCGGTGCTCGGCAGGATGCTGTGCAACACCGCCCGGCGCAAGGGCATCAAGTTCCAGATGCAGGCCGAGCCGCGGGCGTCGGGGACCGACGCCAACCCGATGCAGGTGGTGCGGGGCGGCTGCGCCGCGGCGCTGGTAAGCATTCCGAACCGCTACATGCATTCGCCGGTGGAAATGGTTTCGCTCACCGATCTGGAAGAGACGGTTTCCCTCATTGCCGAAACCATCCAGGCGATGACCGGCAAAGAAAGCTTCATCCCGGGCTGATCAATATTAAACATCCTTCTTGATGCGTTTGCATCAGCCCGAATCCCGTGGGCACGCTTTATAAAGCGTATCCCTGCGGATTGACCCTTCTTCGCCAGAAAGCCCTGTGGCTCTTGACCTCCCGCCTTCGCGTAGCCCGCTTCGGTGGGCGAAGGAAGGTCGTAGCCCCTTGGGCGAAGTAGGTTGCCACAGGCCTTGGCTTCCGCCGTCGCCCTTTGGGCTATGGCGGACAAGTCGCAGGGTTCCGCAAAGATCCAGCCT
>JBAYWJ010000103.1:0-11060 GCA_041674125.1 Kiritimatiellia bacterium | reverse complement strand
TTTTTCTTCTGCCAGTCGAAATAGGCCGCGAACCGATTATCCGGGCTGGGAGGGATGAAGCTGAAGAATGTATGGTGATTACCGGCCCGTGTTCGACCTCGTGGAAGGCCGACACGAAAGCGCGTTTAT
The DNA here is from genome assembly GCA_041674125.1 of Kiritimatiellia bacterium. Taxonomy (GTDB): domain Bacteria; phylum Verrucomicrobiota; class Kiritimatiellia; order JAAZAB01; family JAAZAB01; genus JAQUQV01. The sequence continues at coordinate 10,931 of JBAYWJ010000103.1, read as the reverse complement.
CCCTTGGCAACTGGGGTTTGTTCCTGAATTTCTGGTCAAAATAAAGATTTGCCCCCATCTGGTAACCATAGTCGATGCTCCGCTGAAGGTCCTGCAGGCAGTATTGGAAAGAGAATGACTGTCTGCGGTTGAAAGGCTCAAGGGTAACGGTTGATTTTTCCGGCAGGAGCGGATATTCAAAGACCGAGAACCAGCGCCAGCCCAGCTGGCTTTCAAGGAAATCCATGACCGCATAAAGGTTGCCATGAACTCCCTTACCGTAAAGGAGGATATTTGTTCCGATCGAACGCACAACATGATCCTGGTCCTTCAAACCATCCAGCGGGTTTTTGCCGAGGACTTTCAGTGCCGGAACGCTTAAGCCTACAAATACGGCCGGCTTTGAGGAATCCATCGCGTCTGGCGCCGCGACGGGGAAAACTGTGCCGGTAATTTGATTGAGATACCGCGCCAGTTCCTCGGCCGCGTATTTATCCACTTCCGTGGCGTTATCCGCCACCACAATACTGTATCCGGCAACGCCCTGCCCGGCAATGGTCAGGGGTCTTCCGGCTTTACAGCATGCATGTGTTGCCAGGGCAATCGTCACGAGAGTTGCCGCCAGCATCTACCTGAAAATGTTAACCTGCATTTTATACACCGTTTTTTTTAATTAAATGCCCGGCAATAGCCCTCGCAATGCCCCGCCCGACCATGCCAAGACAATCCTGTGAAAACACCCTTGTTTCTTTCAAGTCCGGATCAAAATAGCTGGCCAGGCTAAGCTCGACCAGGAAGGCGGGGGCATTGAACATGTCAATAACACGTTCGATGGCATAACCCCGGCCGCAAGACATGGAACAGCTTTCCTGGATTCGAATCCCGGCGTGCTGCTCAAAAGCCTTCAGCCAAACCTGCTGGCTTTCAAGTAAATCATTTCCAAGCTTAGCGTCTTCTTTCGATCCGTGATAGAATGTCACGGCATTGCGCCAGCAGCCGCCCGCATGGAAATCGATGGCCAATCCGACCTTGTACCTTTTTTCTTTCAAGGATTGCAGGTAATCAATCACCGCCTTATTTTCGGGCTGGATCCCATCGGTCCAGTGGCGGTTGGTGTTGCGGTCGCTGGCGTTGCACCCGTTGCCGCCGTAATGGGCGCAGTCAACATTCACTGTCGGAACGAGGTGAAAAACGCATTTTGACATAATCCCCAGTGTTTCAGTTTCCTCCAGCATCGGCCGCAATATATGGGCGCACATGGTTTCGGCCGGCGAATGCTGGCCGCAGATGATAACAGCATGGAACAGTTCCGGATCTTCAGAGCCAATGCGAACTACCGGGATATCCCGACCTTCCACGGATCGCCCTGGCACGCTTACCGTTGCGTTCATTTTTTTTCCGGCCCATTTTATGAATTCTTCACGATGGCGTGGCAGGAACGGGATGGCGCTTGAAATATAGCATTTGCGGGGCTGCCGGGCGTCAAGTTTCAACCAGGCGGTATAAAGCGTGGAATCCGGACGTATCTCTATTTTTTCGGGCACAATCCGTTCCCAATGATCACCATCGGCGCTGATAAAGAAATTGGGGTTCATGGTGGCAACGCCAGACCACAGGCTCCTGAGGCATACGTGGCGCAAGCGCGCCGATGAATCGGCAATGCGCATATAAACCCAGCTGCTCAAAGTTCCCAGGAATTCCGGGCGCGTATACACCTCGACGGCATCTTTTTCAATCCAGCGCGCATGAAACGCTCCGCCGCCTGGAACAGGTGGAATGACGTCATCGGCCGAAGGTATTCCCGGCTTATTAAACATCTCGGCATAGGGAACGTTGTAGCCGGTTACTCCGGTAATCCGCCCGCGAAACGCGGGAGTCTTTCCATCGCGGAAAACCAGGCGCCGCGGCACGGCCGCCAGATCCGGCACCAGGAAATCAGACGCCCATCCGCACAGGGTAAAATCCGCGCCCGGCCCGGGCGCCACATAAAGGCGGATGCGGTTGAAGGCCGTATTTTCCTTCTCGTATCCCGTGCCGCGCAAGGAATACGAACAGTTGCTGATTGCCACCCCCACACGGAATGCCTCGCCATCGCGCAAAAAAGAAAAGAGCGGCACCTTGCTTTTCACCCAAAGTTTATCCTTGCCCTCGCCGCTCTCGAAATGCAGGTATCCGTATGGCGAAAACGAAAGCTGCCAGCCTCTCAGCCCCTTATCCGCCTCTGCCGCAAAGAGGGTTTCACCCTCCGGGGAAAAAAGGTTTTCCGGCCTGGCATCTATCTCCAGCCAGAAGATTGCCTCGCCAGGATAGTGCGCTTGTGGCAGTTTGGCAGCATCGGGCAAAGAATTGTATTTTTCACGGATAAGCAATAAATCTTCGACAGAGTTAATACAGTTATATGGCCGGTATATTGCATTTGTTGATTTTGACATTTTTCCCTTAGCATCTTTTATAATTCTTCAGTTCTTCTTCATTATTGTATCAAGAAACCCATCCGGAATTTTAGCCGCATAAACTTGGGTTATACCACTAACATTCGAGTCGAAGATCACATAGCGGTTATCCGGGGTCATGTAAGGATGGGTGTGGGTGTACTGGGGCTTGCCTTGACGGGTGCGCGTATCGCACAGCTCCAGAAACCGCCCCGACGCAAGGCTGCCGACGTGGATTTTCATGGTCCGATAATCGTCAACGATGAAAAACCGGCCGTCATCGGAAACGGCAAGGTGATTGAAGGTTTGACCCATGGCCACGCCCCGCGCGGACTTGTCGCCGGGAAATGCGGCATAAACCCCCGTGCCGGGAACCATGCTTTCATGCACCCCGGGCGCGGCGGTAAAGACAACCAGCCCGGTCTGTCCGGCCCAGCACTGGTGGCCGGATATTTGCGCCGTATCCGGCTTCCCGGCCGGGAGCGGAGACACCTTGCCGGAAGGAACATCTACAATCTTCAGCGTTGAACCATCCGGGCCTGAGCTCGTTTCAACATTGCCTTCCTGGTCCAATTTTCCGCCGCGGTTGACCTGGATCAGCAGGCGGCCACTGTTACCCGGATCAAACTGCAAGTGCGGATTAAACATATCCTCCTGTTCGCACAACGTTTTTTCATCTCCGCTGGCAAGCTCCACAATGCGCAGGCTGAAGCGGGTTTCATTGACGCGGAACGGGCCGCCCACAAACCAGCGCTCGTCGGGCGAAATTGTGCCCTTGGGGGCTTCGGGCGACAAAAACCCGCCGGTCTGCGCGCCACTTTTGAATTGAAATAATTCCTTGATGGAAAGATCAGCCAGGTCGAGGCGCATAAGCCGCCCGCTTCCATCATTAACGGCATAGTAATAAACCGCATTGCGCAGCGCATTACCCGCCAGCGGTATTCCTTCGGCGGCGCGGACCAGGCGCAGTGTCAGCAGGTCGCACACCCAAATTTCAGAAGGACCCACGAATGGCGACCTCTGTATCGCTATGCGCCGTCCGTCGGCCGAGGCGTACCTTTGCTCGCAGTATATGTTGGTGCTGATTACGGCATTACTTGTTAACTGAATTATCTCCGCTCCGCTTGCCTGATCCTTGCCGCACTTGATTGCTTCTGAAAACCATCTTGGTTGTGTCATTTTATTTCCTCTCTTGCTGACTGTAATGCTTCTTTTTCAAATTGTGTGCGGATAATATTTACGGCAAATCATTATACAAAAAGGACAACGCATACAGTCATTCCCATGACCTTCCTTCGCCCGCAGTAGCGGAGCTTCCCCCTTCGCCAATCTACGGCGGGCAAGCCCGTGTACGCACAGGCTTCGCCGAAGCGAGCGGGAACGACAAACACTACGAGCTATGTAACAAACAATTTATTTAACTAATCTATCGCACTGGGAACGTTTTGCAGAATTATCTTACCTTTACGATTCCTCACGGTTTTTTGAACTGGTCGGCGCTTTTAGGGACAAAGACGATCCTGTCAACAAGCACGAGGTCCTCCGGTTTTCCTCCGTAGGGAATCCGCTCCGCCCTGGGCAGCAACGCTTCCCCCGCATCGCCTCCGTAAGTCGGCCCCATAAACTTTACTGATGCGTAAGCTTCCCAGATATTGTCCGCCCCCGGCTCATAAAGACGCTCGCCAAGCCCGAGGTTGGTCGCCCAGCTGCGTGCAAACCACACAAGGCAGTCCGGCGTAACGGTGATTTCGCCGAGCTTATACAGGTTGTATTTACCCGGCGTTATTTCCTTTAATTCCACGGTTCGTTTCGCGCCGTGCGTCCTGGTGTCGCCCTGGTAAAATCCGAAAGTGAAAGGCAGATCCGGATCTGCGACAGGCACGGCGTATCCGAAAGCCGCTTCCTTGTCGAGTATCACGGTCCGGCCGGCACGCCGGTTCGGGTATTTAGGCAAAAACTGCTTAATCTTGGCCTGGTCCATCCCGGCAAATTCCGCCGGTAATGGCTTAGCTTCACCGCCAGCCTCAATCAGCGTGGTAAAATCACCCGGGCCGGGGCCCTTGCTGGCCTGACGATTGATGCTTTTCTGTTCCCAGTCCGGCGAAGGAATGGCCTTGATTTCGTTGACCGCGTTGATCCTGGCCACATAAAGCTTGTGGTCAATGTAATAATCAGGATAAGCCTTCTTCGAATCCAACCACTTCCACATGGTTGCCAGGTCAAGCGCGCGGCGCGCATAGCGCACGTTCGCCAGCTCGCGATTGGGACGTTTCTTGAGTTTTTCCTCCATCAGGTCAAAATATCCCTGCCAGCGGTGGATGTTGGTCACGGTAAGATACGGGAAGGTGCGCTCATCCGTATTACCGGAGCGATAGTTTACTCCGGGCGGCAGTTCCTTCATGTCCTTCCGGCATTGCTCAAGCTCGCGCATGTACTTCCGCATCAGATCCGCCGCCGGACCGTAAAAGTTATCCGTGAATTCCCGGATGATCGCACCAGTGTCACAATTCACGTCCCGGCACAGTTTGTAGAATAAATAGGCCTGGATCTCGCTCCATCCGCCGCGATGATTATAACTGCAATGGTCCGTGAACACGGCCTCCACACCGGCCTTGTGCATCAGGCGCATGTTATTGATGAGCCGCTCCACGTTCCCGACCGGCATGACAATGCCGCTGCCCCATGGGTTCGGGTAAAGCCAGGCCGACAAATGGGTCGTGATTTTGCCCCATGCCATCAGGTCGGACAAAGTCTCCTGGATCTGCTTGTCCGGATGGGTCCAGTCGGCAAAGTAGTTGTCCTCGATCGGGGCAAAATCAATCACCAGGTTTTCCGGCAGTTTTTTTCCTTCCGGCAGGACCGGCGGCTTCTGGGTCTGCGCGCTGCGATAGGCCAAGGTTTTGATCAAAGCCCCGGGATGTTTTTCATGAAGATTGGCGCACAGCTCAATGAGGTAATCGTAAAGCGGTCCGCCCGGGCTCTTGTATTTTTCCTCAAGGGCCTTGCAGGCCGGGCAATAGCAAAATGACCCGGGGGTATCCATGGCGCTCAATGCCAGAATGCATGGCTCACCGGCCTGCTCGATGGTCTTGGTGATATTGGCGGTAAGCTCCTTGCGCAGCCCAGGATTACTGAAGCACAGCTGGCGGTCCTTGACCCGCTTGCCGTTTTCCCACTGCGAAAAATATTCCGGGTTGGTCTCGAAATAATTCGACTTGACCAGCCAGGGCCTGGATTCTGCACCTTGCGCGACCGGGCCAGGCGGAATGTAATTAAAAAGCGTGTGGCATCCGTCAAAAACGTCGTTGATTTCGGAAACAAACGATTTCGGCACATTTGTCGCCCCGCGCTGGATAAGGGAATATACCCGGCCGTCAAAACCCATGTTCATCCCCTGCTGGTAATAAAAGTCCATCCCGCGCCTGACGCCAACTTTCCTGTATGCAAAGGAAAACCCGCTCTTGCGGTTGAATGGTTGCAGCGTCACCGTTTCCTGCCCGGGCAAAACCGGCAGCTCGAAAACCGAATACCAGCGCCAGCCGAGCTGGCTTTCCAGGAATTCCATCGCCGCGTAGAGGCTGCCGTGCACACCCTGGCCGTAAAGAAAAATATTGGTTCCGGCTGAGCGCGCCACGTGCTCCTGATTGGCAAGTTCATCCAGCGGCTTTCCGCCCAGGCGCTCCTGCGCCGGCTTGCTCATACCCACGAAGATTGACGGTTTACTGGAATCCATTGCGCCAGATGTCACCACAGGAAAATCAGCCCCGGTCATCTGCTTGAGGTAAAGCGCCAATTCGCGCGCCGCGTATTTATCCACCGGCGTCGCATCAGAGGCCATGACCACCTGGTATTCGGTTGATCCTCCAGATGAGATCGTCACCGGAATGGCGGCATTATCCGGCATTTGACACGAGCACAATACCATTAAGAACGCTGATAATATTACATTCACAGAGCTTGTTATAATTTTTGGGGTAATGATCATCCGTTTCCTTTTGATTTGTTTTTATTTAACATTAAATGAATATTTTCCGGCCGGCAGGTTTAAGAAAACGGACTGTTCGCCGCCTGGCGTGCCGTTAATTTCAATCCCCGGCCTTCCGCGGGGCATGTAGACATCGGCCGACATATTGTCGGGAATCGTCACATTCATGTTAAAACACCGCCCGCTTTGATCAAAATCCATACAGATCTGGCCGCAAAGCGTTGGGATGGTAATTTCCGCCACCTGGAGACTGCCGGGCGCCGGGGCGATAATGGCTTTTTTGAAACCGGGCTCAAGCGGGCGGATGCCCATCAGGCGGCGCGCGGTTATATTGAGCGGGGCGGTGGCCCAGGCATGGTTCCAGTCCTGGCCGGGCTGCAGTTCCTTGCTCCAGCTTTCCATGGTCATGGTGGCCCCCTGCTTTAGCATGTTGAGCCAGCTGCGCTCGCCTTCCGAAACCATCAGGGCCAAAGCCGCCTCCGGCTCGCCCGTCATAAAAAGGGCGTCGAGCAGGAACTGGGCGCCGAAGACACTGCAGGCCATGCCCCTGGCCTTCATGAAGCGCACGACGGGCGAATCGGGGCCAGGACCGAGGATCGCATGCGCCACGGGATACATGCAGGCATGCAGTGAGCTGTGGGTAGAGCCAACGCTGTCTACGAACAAACCTGTTTCCGGATTGAATAGTTTTGCCTGCATGGCCTTGCCAGCCCGGTCCGCCTCCATTTGAAATTTCCCGCTGTCTTCATTCTTGCCCAGCGCGGATGCAATCCGCGCCATGGCCCGCAAGGCCGCGAAATGAAAACAGTTGGCAGCCGTGTTAATCTCGCCTATGACGTAATCGTCGCGCATGACCGGCGGCCAGTCGACGACGTCCCGCATGAACCCGGTGTTGGGGCGCAGTTGCTCTACCAGGGGATGATCCTTCAAGTCCCGCCCGGTCCGGATCAGGCCGTCTTCGCCTTTGAGCGCGGAAAGCGTCGCCAGGGAAAGCTTGGCGTAATGCCGCTCCAGCGGGGAAATATCGCCGCTGTAAAGGTAATGCCGCCACGCCAGGACCGGGAGCGACAAGACCCACTCGTAGCACCAGGAAACGCCCCGGCTGAAAAACCATTCCAGCGCGCCCGCGCTCAAATCATACTCGGCGTCAGCGCAGAAATGGGAAAGCTGCTGGACCAGGGCGTCGCCTTCATAAGGCAGGCGCTCGCGGTCGCCGTCAACATAAAACCCCAGGAAGGTAACGGCCTTGACGGTGTGCTTGCATAAATCCCAGACCGAATTTAACCGCTGATCCGAAGAACGGAATGAAGACGCATTGTCGTTAAAAGGATAATGCGCCATCAGGCGCGTCAGATCGGCCGATTCAAGGTTTCCGCTGAACCCGCGCAGTTCACAATAACGGAACGGCATCACTTCGCCGATATGCGACGGGCATTTTATCGAAAACTCGCCGGCGCAATCATAGCCCTTGGTCTGGTAGTCATCGCCGAAATACGGGACCGGGATTTCAAGTCGATACCTGTGCCTGCCCTTTTTCAACGCCAGTGGAAGCTTCCGAAACCGCCGGTTGCATTCCCGGCTTTGGGGCGGCGGCGCATACAGCAATCCGTCCGGCTGCAAAACTTCGCCCAACCGCACCTCGATCGTGCTTGCGGTTGGTGAGTCCAGGTCCATCGCCAGGGTGCCGAACGCGTCCAGGCCGAAATCCGCGAACCAGCCGTCGTGAATGCGCCGCAGTGCTACCGGTTTTTCCGGCGTGAAAGCCACCTTGCCCTGCAGGCCGGCTATTATTTTATCAATACTCATCTTAAACGTGCCGCCGGCCCTGGCTACTTTGCTTCAAACTGTCCCTTGCCCTCGCGCACCAGTATAATCCGGTCCACCAGCACAAAGTCGTTGGTGGCGGCGCCGCCATATAATGGGCCGTCGAATTTCATAGAAACCCACGCGCGCCAGACGTTATCCGCGCCCGGCTCGTAAAGCCGGTCGCCGACTTCCAGGTGGGTGCCCCAGCTTTGCGCCGAAAACCAGATCCAGGAATCCGGGGTGACTTCAATTTTGCCAAGCTCGTAAAGCCGGTAAGCACCGGGTGTGATCCGGTCCTTCTCTATTTTGAGCCGCGCCCCTTCTTTCCCGGGCGGCGTGCCGGGCGGAGGATTGCGCGACATCCACTGGTAAAACCCGAGTTGGAAGGGCATATCCGGGTTGTGAACGGTTGCGACGTATCCGAAGGCCGCCTCGGGATCGACTAGTGTTTTGCGCTCATCCCGGCCGTAGTTGCGGGGCAGATACTGCTTGATGCGCTCCCCCGCAATCCCTGCGAATTCAGCCGGCAGGGGCTTGACCTGTCCACCGCCCTGGATGACTGCCAGAAAATCCTGCAGTGCGCCTTCCCCCATCGGCCTGTGTTTCATGCCGGCCTGGGCGGTTGCGTTGTTGACGGCCTTGATCCTGTCCGCGTATTGGGCATGGTCTTTGAAATAACCCGGGTATGTTTTCTTGAGATCAAACCATTTCCAGAGCGTGGCAAAATCCAGCTCGCGGCGCAGGATGCGCACATTGAGAATCTCATTGGTCGAATTGATTAATATTTTTTCCATCTGGTCAAAATATCCCTGCCAGCGGTGGATATTGGTCACGGTCAGGTAAGGAAAAGTGCGGTCGTCGAAATTTTGTGAATTATAGGTCACGCCTGGCGGAAGCGTGCGCATGTCCTTGCGCCCCTGCTCGAGTTCGGCAAGATACTTGCGCGCCAGGTCAGCGGCCGGGCCATACTGGTGATCGGTGAACTCCTTGATTATCGCCTCAGTATCGCAGTCGATATCCTTCATGAGCTTGTAAAACAGGTATGATTGCAGTTCGCTCAAACCTGACCGCTGAACGCAGCCGAGGTGATCCGTGAATATGCCGCGCACTCCGGCTTTATACATCAGTCGCATCTGGTTTATATTGCGCTCCAGGTTGCCGACCGGTACAACGTGTCCCGTGCCGAACGGGTTCGGGTAAAGCCATGCCCAGAGGTTGCCGGGATAAGTTATCGCGCTCCAGGCCTTAAGGTCGGCATAGGTCTCTTGAATTTTCGGGTCCGGATGGGTCCAGTCTGCAAAATAATTATCATCGATCGGCGCAAACGAAACGATGAGGTTTTCCGGCAGCTTTTTGCCCGGCGGCAGGACCGGCGGCTTCTGGGTCTGGCTGCGGCGGTAGGCCAGTGTCTTGACATACACCCCGGGATGCTCTTTCTTAAGTAGATCGCATATCTCAAACAGGTAATCATAAATTGGCCCGCCCGGTCCGCCGTATTTTTCCTCGAGCGCCTTGCACTCCGGGCAGTAACAGAAGGTGTCGGTCGCGTCGGCGGCGTCAATGGCAATGATCAGGTTACCGGGCTGGGCCGCGATATGCCGCAGTACATTGGCCGTAAATTCCTTGCGCAGCCCGGGATTTCCAAAGCAAAGCTGCTTGTTGGGAATGCGCTTACTGTTGACCATGCTGAAAAAATCGGGGTTAGTCTCAAAATAATTTTTCCGCGGCAGCCAGTCAAAACTGCGCCAGGTGTTTGTTGCCGGCAAATCGCGGATGTCGGGCGTCGGCGGAATATAGGCGAACAGGTTATGTACAAACTTGTCGTTGCGCAGGTATGGCACATAGGGTGAATCGGGCTGGTCCGGCCGGCCCCATTTTTCCGAGGCCATGTTCAGGCCGTTCTGGTAATAAAAATCCGGGTTCCAGTACTGGGCAACTTCGCGGCTCTTGTATGAAAATCCGCCTTTGCGGCTGAAAGGATCCAGGATTAATGTCGTTTTTTCCGGAATAACGGGATTTTCATAAACAGAATACCAGCGCCACCCGAGCGACTGCTCCAGGAAATCAAGGACGGCGTGCAGATTGCCGTGAACCCCCTCGCCGTAAAGAAATATGTTCTGCCCGATTGAGCGCGACGCATATTCCTGCTCGCCGAGCTTGCCCATGGTTTTTTTACCAAGGTGTTTCAAGGCCGGCGCGCTCATGCCCATGAAAAGCGAAGGGCTGGCGGGATCCATGGCCTCCGGCGCAACGACGGGGAATTCCGCGCCCGTGATCCGGGCCAGGTAATTTGTGAGTATCCGCGCGGCATACCGGTCAACGGGGGAAGATTTTTCGGGCAGCACCACCTGATAATTGCTTTTTCCATCATGGCACAAGGTTATTGGCCCCGCCGGCGAGGTTATTTTATCACACGCCGCAAGTCCAACCGCCAGCGCCACTATTAGCGCGCCACTAATATATTTAGTCATATCATTTGCTCCTTTTCTTTTTCAGACATTAACGGCGTGTTTTCCAAATCAATTCCGGCCTCCCCGAGGCCGGCTACAGCAGAAATATTGGATGGTTTCCTGTAGCTGGGGTCGCTGACCCCGGTGTTTTTGCTTTATTCAGGTTTGAGCAACGCGCCGTTCACATTTAAGAATACCGTTTACCCGATTTCCCGTATGGAAACATCATCGAACCACGATGAGCCTTTTCCTTCGTGCACGAGGCGAACGCATATTTTT